>JAJQGL010000050.1 GCA_021200535.1 Clostridiaceae bacterium
ATCATACATTCCTTTTGGGTTTTCCGACCCAAGCCTTGTTCCCATGCCCCCGGCAAGCAAAACAGCGCCAATCTTTCCTTCACGGATTGCCTCCAGTCCGGTTTTTACGTATTGTTCTTTGTTGGCGGCAATTTCTTCGATGGTCATTGCCGTAATCGGAGTGATTTTTCCCGTTTTTTCTTCCTCGATATTTTGTTCCAGACGGGAAAGAACGTTAAAATCCGTCTCTTCAATCTGCGACAGCAAAGCCTCCTGCTCCGCGCTGTCTAACGAATCATAGCAGTCTAATAGATGTTCCTGATGAAAACGGGCACATTTTTCTTTTGCATATTCTAATTTCAATCTGTTCCTCCATTCCTCCAATGCAAATGTTGCATTTGGCAAGGCAAGCTATTCTTTTTCCTGATAAATTGTTTCTTCAAAATATTCTTCTGCGATCATCTCAAGATACGTTTCGTCCGCTTCCGGATACTGTTGTGCCAAAAGCTCTTTTAAACGAGCCGTTACAAGCAAATCATTTTCCTCCGCAGAGCTATTCTCATCTTTCCATCCCTCAACGGTTTCCTGGGTTACGATTTCTTCCAGCCATCCTTTAATGGAAGCAGTTGTCGCTTCTTCCTCCGGAATCTGCAGCTTAATCTTTTTTGACTGGACAAGGGATACTACGCCGTAAATCAATATGACTGCCATAATTGCCAGCATAATATAAAAGATCACGTCGCTGTATTTAATCGGAATAATGTCTAATTTGGTTAAAACCAGATACGCAATGCCAATCAAACCAAAAATAATAAACGTATAACCGGAAAGCTTCATATCTTTATATTTATCTGCTTTTTTAACATACTCCTGTTTTCCAGACGAGTGCAGTAAGCTTTTTGCCTCTTCCAGCCTCTTTTCCTCTGCGTCGTAGTAAATTCCTTCTTCAAAGGCGTTTGCGTCAGTGAATACATCTTCCAGCGCATCTTCTAATGCATCCTCTTGCACTCCGTCCTCTTTTAACCTTTCAATATTCTTTCTGATTTGCTCTTCTTTTGCAGCCCGCGCTCTCTCTTCCAGCAGCTCTGGATTTTCTTCAATCAGATCAGAGCCGCAATCCGCGCACACCGTAATTCCATCACGGTATTCGGTCTTACATTTTGGACACCACATATTCCGTTCCTCCTTCTTTTCTTATGATGTATCTTAGCACATTCCCTGTAAAAAGACAATCTTCATGTCATCTGTGCCGCCTCCCCTCCAGCAGTGTAACCAATGCTTGAAAGAATTTGGCAAATACAGTATACTATATATTTGCATTGAAAAAAAGAAAGCTTTCTGTTTTTTCTTTAAAAATTCACAAAGAGGGGACAAAAGCACAGAAATTATGCGCAGTACAGTTTGCGCAGAAATGAGGTTTATATGTCTGATTCAAAAATCGCGAACGAAATCAAAAAAAGGAGAACCTTTGCCATTATCTCGCACCCGGATGCAGGAAAAACAACTCTGACGGAAAAATTTTTGCTGTACGGGGGAGCGATCAACACAGCCGGATCTGTGAAAGGAAAGGCAAGCTCGAAATACGCTGTTTCAGACTGGATGGAAATTGAAAAAGAACGTGGTATCTCTGTCACTTCATCTGTACTCCAGTTTGAGTATAACAATTTCTGTATTAATATACTGGACACGCCGGGACACCAGGACTTTTCAGAAGATACCTACCGCACACTGATGGCTGCAGACTCTGCCGTAATGGTTATTGATGCGTCAAAGGGTGTTGAGGCACAGACCATTAAGCTGTTTAAAGTCTGCGTCATGCGCCACATTCCTATATTTACGTTTATCAACAAAATGGACCGGGAAGCGCGCGATTCGTTTGAGCTTCTGGATGATATTGAATCTGTTCTAGGAATCCGTACCTGCCCGGTCAACTGGCCAATCGGATCCGGAAAGCGGTTTAAGGGAATTTATGACCGCCGTGCAAAGACAGTACGTACCTTTCAGTCTGTATCTACCGGAGGTTCCAAATCTGCAGCCGAAACAGATTACCAGATTGATGATCCGGCGCTGAAGGAGCTTGCCACAGAGGAGCTGTATGACCAGCTGTTAGAAGAAATTGAACTGTTAGATGGTGCAAGCGATCCGCTTGATTTGGATTTGGTCCAAAAAGGCGAGCTTTCCCCTGTTTTTTTTTGGCTCCGCACTGACTACGTTCGGAGTGGAAATTTTTCTAAAATATTTTTTGGAGATGACAACTTCTCCGCTGCCAAGGCTTTCTAACGAGGGAATCATTGATCCGCTGGAAAATGACTTTTCTGCGTTTGTCTTTAAAATTCAGGCCAATATGAACAAGGCGCACCGCGACAGGATTGCGTTTCTGCGAATCTGCTCCGGTAAATTTGAAGCGGACAGGGACGTGTATCATGTACAGAGCCAGCGGCGGCTAAAGCTTTCACAGCCCCAGCAGATCATGGCACAGGAGCGTCAGGTTATTTCAGAGGCCTATGCCGGTGATGTGATCGGTGTGTTTGACCCCGGAATTTTCAGCATTGGAGATACTATTACACTGCCCGGCAAAAAATTTGCATATGAGGGGATTCCAACCTTTGCACCAGAGCATTTTTGCCGTGTTGTTCAGCTCAATTCCATGAAACGCAAACAATTTGTCAAAGGAATTACCCAGATTGCACAGGAAGGCGCCATTCAGATTTTTCAGGAATTTAGTGCAGGCATGTCAGAAATCATTGTCGGTGTTGTCGGCGTACTGCAATTTGATGTATTAAAGTATCGGCTGGAAAATGAATACGGATGTGAAATCCGGCTGGAATCCCTTCCGTACAGCTTCATCCGTTGGGTTGGCGATCCGGCGACGGATGTGACAAAGCTCAAACGAATGAACAACGTCAAGGCAGTTAAAGATATGAAAGGAAATCCTTTACTCCTGTTTGTCAACGACTGGATGATCCGTATGGTTTTAGAAGATAACGAGGGATTGGAACTTCTTGAATTTAAAAAGAATTAAAAAGAAAACATACAAAAACGGGCAGAAGCAAAAGTACCCTGCCCGTTTTTATCTGAAAAAAAGCGTCTGCCCTTTTTACATCTGTTTCAAATACGCCTCATATCCGACCTTTCCAAGCTTTGTATCCTTTGCCACAACCTGCTCTTTTAAATCCTCTTTATAGTCTGCCAGCTTTTGACGAAGCTGGGCATCGCCGATGGAAAGCATCTTTGCCGCCAGGATAGCGGCATTGGCAGCGCCATCAATCGCTACCGTTGCAACAGGTATTCCGGATGGCATCTGAACAATCGAATATAAAGAATCAACACCGCCCACGCTCTTTGTGTGAATCGGAACACCAATCACCGGAAGCGGGAAGATTGCTGCACACATTCCCGGCAGATGGGCTGCTCCGCCTGCACCGGCAATAATCACTTCAATTCCCCTGCTTTCCGCTGTTTTCGCATATTCTACAAAAATATCCGGCTCCCTGTGTGCGGAAATCACTTTCATCTCATACTCAATTCCAAAATTTTCCAGCATTTTTGCTGCCTTACTCATAATTGATAAATCCGAGTCACTTCCCATCAAAATGCCTACTTTTCCCATTGCTCTTTTCCTCCATTTCTCTTTGAAAGGTAATATAAACCATACGATATCATGAAAAAAGAAACTGTGCCAGCACAGTATTGCTCACATCAATCCCTCTTTTCGTCAGATAGATTCTACCACGTTTCCGGTCCTCTGCCAACAGTTTCTTTTCAAACAGTGATCTTGCCACGTCTCCATATACCTGCTCAAATGGAACTTGAAAACGGCGAAAAAAATCGGACAAAAAAATCCCTTCGCATTTTCGAAGCCCCAAAAACATAAACTCTTCCACTGCTTCCTGCTGCGTCACCCTGTGAACCTCTTTTTTTACAGATAACAAATCCTGTACTCCCTTTTTAGGGACAGAACCGGAAGAATACTGCTGCATATATTCCGAAAGACAGTCTGTATTTTTGAAACGGTATCCTCCAAAATAAGAAGAAGCCCCCAGCCCAAAGCCTAAATATTCATCCATAGTCCAATACGTCAGGTTATGCCTGCACTCCATCCCCTTTTTGGCATAGTTTGATATCTCATAACGATTGTATCCGGAACGTTCCAAAAGCTCCCCTGTCATCTCGTACATAGCGCGTTCGGTATCCTCATCCGGCAGGGAAAGCGTTCCCGCCTGCTGCTGTTTGAAAAAAGGCGTTCCCTCTTCCACAATCAGACTGTATGCGGAAATATGCTCTGGATTTACCTCAATCACTTTTTTTAGCGTTTCCTGCCAGGAAGACAGAGTTTGTCCGGGAATGGCAGACATTAAATCTACATTAATATTAGAAAATCCAGCTTCCCGCAGCAGCCAGAAGCTGTCAGAAAACTGCTGCCATGTGTGAATCCTTCCAAGCTGTTTTAACTCAGATGCCTCTGCAGACTGCAGCCCGAGGCTAACCCGGTTTACACCTGTCTCACGCATTGCCTGGACATGCTGTGCCGTAATCGTTCCCGGATTGGCTTCCATGGTATACTCCACAGCCGGCATGCCGCATTTTTCCTGTATCGCTGCACCAATGCGCAAAAGCTGCTCCGGCAGCAGGGCAGTCGGTGTCCCGCCTCCGATAAAAACGGTTTGGACTTCATATTTTTCCGGAATGAGAGTCGTCTGCAGTTCCCTGCAAAGCGCTTCTGTATAACGCTCCTTTTCCCCGTCATCCGC
The DNA here is from genome assembly GCA_021200535.1 of Clostridiaceae bacterium. Lineage (GTDB taxonomy): Bacteria > Bacillota > Clostridia > Lachnospirales > Lachnospiraceae > Butyribacter. The sequence continues at coordinate 4,731 of JAJQGL010000050.1, forward strand.
AGGCCATGAAAGAAAATCACAATACAGGCATTTCTGCACGCAAAACGGGATATGAATATATACTGACAGTTTTTGTTTTGTCTGCCCTTGTTCCATCTGCCTCTCCATTCCTATGCTTTCACACTTATTCCTCGTCCAGCTTAAGTACGCTCATAAATGCCTGCTGTGGTATCTCGACATTTCCAAATTGACGCATTCTCTTCTTTCCTTCTTTCTGTTTTTCCAACAGCTTTCTCTTTCGGGAAATATCACCGCCGTAGCATTTTGCCAAAACATCCTTGCGCATGGCCTTTACCGTTTCCCTTGCAATAATCTTACTGCCTATCGCTGCCTGGATCGGTATTTCAAAGAGCTGCCGCGGAATTTCTTTTTTGAGTTTCTCGCACATCTTCCTCCCCCTTTCGTAGGCAGTATCTGCATGCAGGATAAAGGAAAGCGCATCGATCTCTTCTTTGTTGATCAGGATATCTAATTTCACCAGCTTTGACGGTACATATCCTTTCATTTCATAATCCAGGGAAGCATATCCTCTGGAACGGGATTTTAATGCGTCGAAGAAATCGTAAATAATCTCGTTTAACGGAAGATCGTATTTCAAAACAGCCCTGGTTTCTTCAAGATATTCCATGCCCTGATACACACCCCTTCTCTCCTGGCAAAGGGACATAATCGCACCGACATACTCTGTTGTAACCATAATCTCCGCTGCCACAAACGGTTCCTCCATATGCTCAATTTCAGAAGGATCCGGGAGATTGGACGGATTGGTCACTTCAACTTTTTCCCCGTTTGTCTTGTAAACATGATAAATAACACCGGGCGCAGTTGTCACCAGATCAAGATTATACTCACGTTCCAGCCGTTCCTGAATAATCTCCAGATGCAGCAGTCCGAGAAAACCGCAGCGGAATCCGAAGCCCAGCGCAACAGAGGTCTCTGCTTCAAATTGCAATGCAGCATCATTGAGCTGCAGCTTTTCTAAGGCATCACGCAAATCATTGTATTTTGCACCATCAGATGGATACATGCCGCAATACACCATCGGCTGCACCTTTTTATAGCCGGGAAGCGCCTTCCTGCACGGATTATGCGCCAGTGTAACGGTGTCGCCTACTCTGGTGTCGCTAACATTTTTCAGGCTTGCCGTGATATAACCAACCATTCCGGCAGACAGTTCTTCTGACGGAATATACTGTCCGGCGCCAAAAATGCCCACTTCTACCACCTCTGCCTTTGCCCCGGTCGCCATCATCAAAATTTCCTGCCCTTTTCTGACAGAACCATCAAAAAGCCGGCAAAAAATAATAACCCCTTTATAGGCATCGTAAATAGAGTCAAAAATCAATGCCTGCAGCGGCGCGGATTCATCACCGGCCGGAGACGGAATTTTGGTAATAATCTGTTCCAGCACCTCTTCGATATTTGTCCCCATTTTTGCTGAAATCAACGGTGCATCCGATGCATCCAGCCCAATAATATCTTCAATCTCTTCTTTTACCCGCTCCGGATCGGCACTCGGCAAATCTATTTTATTGATAACCGGCATTATTTCCAGATCATGATCCAGCGCAAGATAACAGTTTGCCAGAGTCTGTGCTTCAATCCCCTGCGCTGCATCCACAATTAAAATAGCGCCTTCGCACGCTGCCAGGCTTCGCGAAACCTCATAGTTAAAATCCACATGTCCTGGCGTATCAATTAAATTAAAAATATACTCCTCACCGTTTTTTGCCTGATATACAATACGGACGGTCTGTGCCTTAATCGTAATACCGCGCTCCCGTTCCAGATCCATATTGTCCAAAACCTGAGACTGCATTTCCCTGCTGGTTAAAAGCCCCGTTTTTTCGATAATGCGATCCGCCAGAGTCGATTTTCCATGATCAATATGTGCCACAATACAAAAATTGCGAATGTGCGACTGATCTATCTTTTCCATAATAAATGTACCCTCCAAAAGTTGTCTGTTTTGTTTATCTTACCATATTTTTGATTTGCAAACAACTAATCGCATTCCTGCGTTTGTGCTTTTGAATATAGCTTTAGAATACGGTTTGGGGATACGTTACCTTAATCCGTTCCCTGCAATACAGCGTCAATCACAGCTGCCAGAGGCAGTGCTGCATTTTTTTCCTCCTGCACCGTATTATTTTCATTTCCAAGTTCAATCAGCGTATATCGTTTCCGAAGGTGCATATTATAACGGTAGCTTTTCAGGTAGATGGGTTTTGTAAAGTCTTTAAACCGTTTCATTGCAGCAATTTTTAGCTGCAGGCTGAACGCAAGGTTTCCCTGCAGGTTATCGTTCTGCAAATAGGCAATATCACCGGAAGAATTTCTTGACAAGCCATTAAAAAACATGACCTGCGCCGTTTTTTTGCCATTCACAACCGCAGTGCGGGTTACTTTATTTCCAACGCCGTCCCGATGCAGATCAATAATCACATCAATCGAAGGATATTTTTTCAATGTTTTTTCTAGTCCCTTCAGTGCATTGTTATATGCTTTATTCCGGTCGATTTGCCCATTGATTTTGTCATATTCTGTCTTATCATGAAGCACCTGATAACCATATTGCTCTGACAATATCTCTGCCAGCACCGAGCCAACGCCAACAATGCTGTCTTCCTGTTTCCCGGCGCGGCTGTCAGCAAATGCTTCTGAGGCCCCATGGGTATGAAAAATCAATATCTGCGGTTCGTCTTTCTTTTTTAAAGTCATATCCATTGACAACAGTTTTTTCACCTGAAAGATTCCACTGTCAATGGAAGTAGAAGAATCTGTTATGTAAAAATTCTTCAACAGATAGGACCGGCTGCTGCCTGCTGTCAATTTTTGAATTTTTTGCAGATTGCTTTTTAAATCCTGCTCACTGTCATAGGAAATTTCATCGGTTACTGCAGTGGAAGATGTCTCAATTTTTTGATTGTCCGAAGTGATATCTGCACTTCCGTTATCAAAAAGAACAATTGACTGTTCCTGCGTTTTTTCATCCTCCGATTCCTGTCCATCGGTTTGTGTTTTCTCAACGTCAGATTCTGTCTCTTCCTTTTTTGCGTATTCCGTAATCAGCTGGTCTGACTGCTCAAACAGCCTGTTTTCTGCAGCTTTTTTCCCCGAGGCACCACTCCACAAAATTATTTTGCTGTTTTTTCCGGGAAACAACGACGCCAGCTCCACAATATTTTCCTGCTGCATTGTTGAAAGCTCATCCTGATATTCCAAAAGGTATGCCAATACAGGAATACTGCCAAAAAAATCCTCTTCCTTCTCCTGTTCTTCTTCCATTTTTCTCAGATAGTGAATACTTTTTGATCTATAGCCACCCTGTTCAATCAGATACGTGAGCAGATTTTTTTTTGCAAAATTGCTGAAATGGTAGTGATTTGACGCTGCAAAGACGAGAATACATGTCCATACAATAAAAATTGCGATTAAAAAAAAGCCAAAGCCGGAAATTGATTTTGAACTTTCCTGTTTTACCATAAATCCTTCCTTTCCTTCGATATGCCGCCAATTCATTTTATGCCCTGTATTCCCGACTTATGATCCTTTTTACAAAAGTGTATTGACTCCCCTTGCAATCATTTCCCCAACAATACGTATCTCTTCATCAATATCCTTTGGCGTAACAAAAAGATTTTTGATTTCTTCCCCGGCAAGCATTTGATACAGGCTTTGAATCTGGCTTTCCTGATACCCCTCTTTTAAAAAAGTATTTTCCAGCGCCTCATAAATAATGGTCCCTGCATCTACAACAGTCGGCACACCTACCGCAATGACCGGTACTCCCATTGTTTCCTGATTGATAATATTCCGGTTATTGCCAATCCCTGCCCCTGGGGCAATCCCGGTATCTGTAATCTGAATGGTATGGCACAGACGGTTTACACTGCTGGATGCCAGGGAATCCACTACAATCATAAGCGCTGGATTTGTCTTTTCAATCAGCCCCTTTAATATCTCACTTGTCTCAATTCCGGTCTGCGACATCACTCCCGGGGCAATCCCGCACAGCAGATAAGCATTCTCCTGTGAAGCACCGCCGTCACTGACATGACGGTTGACCAACACATGTTCCATTACATATGGTCCTAATGCGTCCGGTGTAGCAAAGCGATTTCCTAATCCAGACAGAAGAATTAAATTGGGCCCCTTGTTTTTGGAATTTAATAGCGCCTTTTGAACCATCCGCCTTAAAATAACGCCTAGCTGGGCAGACACTTCCTTCTTTCGTCTTTCCATTTCCTTCGCATCCCAGGCCGACAGAGAAAATTCCAGTGTAACATACGAACCAATGGGTTTTTTCATCTGTTTTGCACCGGTATCATTTATGATTTCAACCGTAGTAACCTTTAACGCTTTGTTCCGGTCACTCTCTTTTTTTAATACCACTCCTTCAATTTCTACATGATCCTCTGGAAACTGTTCCCGTACCTCTAACGCAAGATCGGTTCTCTTTTCATATTGCTCCATCACACGCCATCTCCTTCCTGCACTGTTTTCCCTGCAGCTTTTTGTTTGATTGCTATTATGTAAAAAAAGCCGTAGAAATATACAAAAAACAACAATTTAACTATTGACATATGAAAATATTTCCTGTATCATTTATTAGTGTGTTTTCAGAACGACCGTGTCCGTTTTGAAAAGCAATGAATGACTTTACCAACGGGGAGGTGTAAACGAATGGCTAACATCAAATCAGCAAAAAAGAGAATTTTAGTTGAGCGTAGAAATGCAGAAAAAAATAAAGCGATCAAGTCTAAAGTAAAAACGGCTGTGAAAAAGGTTGATGCAGCAATAGCTGCAAATGACAAGGCTGCTGCTGATACAGCGCTGACTTCAGCAATTTCTGAAATCAATAAGGCTGTCAGCAAGGGCGTTTTCCATAAAAAAACAGCTGCCAGAAAAGTTTCTCGTATGACAATCGCTGTCAATAAAATTGCTTAATAAAATAGGTTGCCACTGTCGGTTATCATGTGTACCAATGCAATGGCATAACTTCTTAATAAGAAAAACGGATTACTCCGCAAACAGGCTGCCATGGTGTGGGCAGTCTTTTTCTTTTCTGTTTTATAAAAATGAACCGAAAATACATCTGCGCCGGTGCGCTGCCCGGCGCAGATGATTTACGATAAGCTGCGCAGAAATGAGGTACCAAATGAAAAAAGAAAATTACTTAAAATGGGATGAATATTTTATGGGCATTGCTCTTCTCTCCGCAGAGCGGAGCAAAGATCCGCATACCAGCGTTGGCGCATGCATTGTCAGTCCCGGCAATAAAATTCTTTCTGTCGGCTATAATGGTATGCCGACAGGCTGTTCTGATGATGATTATCCCTGGGATCGGGATGGCTGTGATGAATTGGAACAAAAATATCTGTATGTTTGCCACGCAGAGCTAAACGCTATTTTAAATTACTCAGGCACAGATATGTCCCATGCAAAGCTGTACACCACACTATTCCCATGCAACGAATGTACCAAAGCGATTATTCAGGCCGGCATAAAGGAAATTATTTACCTCAGCGATAAATATTGTGACAGTTCTTCTGTCATCGCCGCAAAAAGAATGATGAAATCAGCCGGCGTCAGTTTTCAGAAATACCAATCCGCCGGGAAAGTAATTTCTTTACCACTATAATACCTGATGCCGCTTATTTTCTTTTAACCATAAACGCCTATTTTATGCGGGAAAAAACACTTGACTGGCTTATAAAACCAGAAGAAAGAATTTTCTTTCGGTATTCTTTGTATTTGGCAGGCAGAATTTGAAAACAGCTTTTTGAACGGATGTTTTTAAATGCTGCCCTGCCTGTTTTGATCAATTTCTTACATTTTACCGTAACTTTACAGAGCTTCCTGTCACCGGAAAATGCTTTTTTCCCAATTGTCTGTACTTCCTTCGCCAGCACAACTGATTTTAGTTTACCCATATTGCAAAATGCCTTTTGAGGAATAGCAGAAAGATGGACAGTCAGTTTTTCAATCTCTTTATTTCCGGAAAAGCATTTATCCTTGATTCCCGAAACATTGTAAATTACATCTTGATATTTGATTTGTTTTGGCAAACTGATCTTTTTCCTGCCTTTTTTCACGGCAACAATGCGAACCCTTTTCTGTCCCGTTTTTGAACTTAGAATGCGATACTGCAAACCGCTCTTCCAAAAAGTTTTCTTGGTTAAGGAAGCGGAATCGGATTCATTTGCTGAATTTCCTGTTTTTAAACCAGATTCCGTTGAATTTGCCTGCCCCTCTTCCGTCTGTTCATTATCTTCTGTGTCTTCATTATCTTCGGTGTTTTCAGTGTCTGTATCTTCCGTGTCTCCAGATTTTTTTATTAAACAAGCCTTTAGAACTTTATCGCCGTAAGAACCTGCCTCTATTTTCGTAATAATTGTCTGTTCGGCGTCCCCACTGTCATACCAGCCTGCAAAATAATATGCAGAATCAAGTAAAATCTGGGTTTCTGTCGGCAACATTACTTCCGAAAGATACTGATAGCTTGTTACCTTATTTTCCAAAATCTGCAGTCTGGTATCATCAATATCATAAGAAATCGAATACGTCAATGGTTCTGACCATTCACTGTACAGACAAATATTTTCCGTGACAGCGCCAAAGTTCTGACCGCCCTTTCCTGCAAAACTCTGATCGGCCAGATACCAGCCGGAAAATGCATAGCCATTTTTCTGCAGTTCCGGCAGCATAAAATTTTTCCCATAAATCACATATTGCGTTTTTTCTTCAGATTCATCTATTAACTGTACGCAGCACTGCGGATATACTGTCAGGTTGCGTTTCAGACATACGGTGCTGTCTGCCGGATAGATTACGCCATCCTGACTGATATACCTCGATACGGCAATTCCGGACTCTAAAACTGATGGAAGCACAGCATCTCCCATATATGCTGTTTCTTCCTGCTGCAGCACGGTCAGCTGATTTTGCTGATAGCCCTTTATCGACAAAACACATTCCCGCGGTACCAGCTGCAGGGACAGCTCTGTACTGGAATCACCTGAAATTCTGGTCTCCAGCTCTTCTACATTTTCTACCCGGTATCCAGAATAAAAATATTGTGCAGATTCTGCCCCCTGATCTCCGTCACAGTAAATTTCTTCCAATGCGCTTCTCACAGTTTCTCCGGCTGTCCCAAGGAGAATCAGCGTGTCAAGCAGCGTACTTTCCTGCGTCTTATCATCCTCAATAAAACAATTTAATGTAAAAGCGATGTTCTGCTCTGATTTCCAGACAGCATATAACGTAATACAGCTTTGTCCGTATCCCAGCAAACCATTCAGCTGCTGTCCAAAGGAAACCGACAGCCCCGTCCCATCCGCTTTTGTATTCCATCCTGTCATTTCATAGCCATATAAACGATATTTAGACAGCGAAGCGTAAGAATCACCCAGATATGTATATACCGTATCTGCCACAATGCCGCTGACCTCACCCTGGGCAGCGGACGGAACGTTTTTATCATAAACAATCTGATATGTTCCTGGTGTCCATTGGGCATACAGCATAACCTCATCCCCCTGTGCCGAGGCCAGATTTTTGACCGAAGCTTCTTCCGAAAAGCTTTTGCCCGAACCGTCCGCCTTTGTATTCCAGCTGTCAAAGGAATATCCTTCGCACTGATAGGTACACGCAGAAAGGGATACACTATTTGCATAGGCAACTGTCATTGGCTTCATTTTCTGTTCTGTTTCTTTTCCCTCTGGTAAATTTGCCAGAAAAGATACCTGATACTGAACCGGCGTCCAGACTGCATATACTACACTGTCATGGTTTGGCATACTATATGTGTTTTCCTCTGTATAGACAGTTCCCTTTCCGGATGCATCTTCACACCATCCCTGAAACAGATATCCTGTTCTTGTGACAGCAGGTGTCATCAGCGTTATATTTTGTCCATATTTCAGCTGTTCCGCCTGTTCCCCGAATTCCTTTTTCAATCCGGATACATTGATGTCATAAGTCAGATTGTATTCTTTTCTCTGGTAATATACCGTTAAAATCAGGCTTCCGTCTGCACGGATTTTTCCTGATAATACAGATGCTTTTTCGTCAATGGCATATCCCTGAAAAACATTATCCAGAGATTCAGCCAATACCTCCTTTCCGGTGTAGCCATAAAATTCATAAGACGCATTCATTTCATACTTTCCACTGCTGTTTTCTTTGTAATATTCTACATGGTATGCCACAACGTCCGGTTTCCAGACAGCATACAATTCCATATCTTCTAAAACAGAAAAGCAGGCCGCGCCGGTTGTGTCATTTTCCTTTTCTGACCATCCGCAAAACCGGTATCCAAGCCTTACCGGCGTGTAAGCAATATTGATCTTTTCTTCGCTCCAGACCGCATAGAGCGTAACTGTCTGGTTCTCTTCATCCGTCAGGTTTTTCACGGAAACACCATCCAAAAACCGCACTTCCCCATCCGGCTGCAGCGCCCATCCCAAAAACTTCTGCGACACGTATTCCAGCTGTTGATCCTCTTCTTCTTTGTCAGCATTACAGTAAAGAATGATTTCGTGTTCCCGCTGAAAAAGGTTTTTCGTTAATTCAACGCTCTCGTCATAGCTGCAGGAAAGCTCTGCCATTTTCCCCGCTGTGCTGCCATTCCCGTCAAAACAAATCTGATAGGAAACCGGCTTAAAATAGCGGTACACCGTTGTCCCTGCCGTCCCAACTGTTTCTGTGGTAACCCGGCTGCAGAAATAACCTTTGTAATATGTACCGGCCGTGGAATCCTCTCCCAGTTCTGCCCCCGATACCACAGTCTGATATGGAAGTTCTTTGGAAACACGCGATAACTCCGTCCCTTTTTGGCTTCCGTCTGCAATCACGTCCACATAATCTACCGGATAATTCTGATACGTAAAATACCGGTACACCACAGCGCCTGACACAGTGACAATCGCCTTGGTATCACCTGTATACCGGCATCCGGCATAATACATGCCTGTGTCAATCAAATCTCCTGCAGAACTGCCGCCGGCAATGGAGCCAAAGTCAGCATCCCAGTACGAGACGCCAAGCTGCTTCCCTCCTGTATCGGTACCGGCAATATCAATACAGGTAACCGGATACTGTTTGGGAGTAAGCTGCCACTTTGCCCGCAATACCGTATAAAATGGTATAACATCACCCTCGTGAACCTCCCGTTCTGTTGAATCGGATATGAACCATCCCAAAAATGTACACGTATAACCCTGTTTTTCTCTTGTAACAGACGGGAGCGATCCGATATAACATCCTGTATCCAGCATATAGGCTTCTCCGTTGGAAGAGAGTGTGCCGTCATCTGTGTCAACTGAGATATTCTCATATGGAATTGATTTGTAATGATAAACATCATAGACATACGAGACGCCATCTCCATTATAGCTTCCCAGGGTAATATTATCATTTTTGGCGTAAGACAGCCCTTTTAAGTTGGTCATCACCGTTTTTCCCATGGCAATTTCCGTCTCTGTGGAGAGCAAAACTCCCTGACGGTATTGACGCAGGACAACACTATACCTTGAGATGTTGTTTGTCATATAAGATGCATGGATAATAAATCTTCCCGCATCGCTTCCCGTGTTGTAAGATACAAAATTTTGCCCGCTGTCGGTCGTGCTCTCATAAATCCAGCCGCTACTGCTTTTCTTCCAATGATCTACCATATAATACATGGGCACATTATTATACCGAACCATGACACCTACATGGGAATATCCATTGACTGTATTGTCATAGCTCCCAATAAAGCTTTCGTCGGTAGCGCCCTCCTCGGCCCTGCAATCCCTGCCGTTTGCAAATAGCATTCCAATCACAAAAAATAGTGAAAGGATTGGCAACAGCTTTTTTAACAGCATAAATACCTCCATCCTATCTTCCCTGCAGCTTCTTTTCGTCCCTTTAAAACATATGTAACAATAAGTATTCTATATGATATCATAAATAAAAATTTTTTCAATATACATATCCACCAAAAAAGCAGGGGAAATTCCCCTGCTTTTTTAGCAGATATGTATGCCGGAATATCAATTATGGTACCATCCCGGTCCGCCCGGATTTAAATTAATATTGATTTGTTTCACTTCCTGATATTCTTCCAGACCATGAACGCCTAACTCCCTGCCGATCCCGCTCATCTTATAGCCGCCCCATGGCGCTTCGGAAAATGCCGGATTATAACAATTAATCCATGTAATGCCTGCCCTGATTTCCCGGATGACCCGCAACGCTTTTGACATATCATTGGTAAATACAGCTCCTGCCAGTCCATAGACCGTATCGTTTGCCAAAGCAACCGCTTCTTTTTCTGTCTCAAATGTCTGGATGGTAACAACCGGTCCGAATATCTCTTCTTTGACGATTCTCATTTGGCTGCTGCAATGATCAAATACAGTTGGCCGGACAAAATATCCCTTTTTGCAATCGCCCTCCATATAACGGTATCCGCCGCAAACCAGCGCAGCGCCTTCTTTCTTGCCTGTTTCAATATAGGAAAGCACTTCTTGCATATGCTGTTTTGAAATTAACGGCCCCATATCCGGATTGTCCAATGGGTTGCCAAGCGTTATACGGTCAGCGCGCTCTGCCAGGCGTTTTACAAACTCATCTTTTATGGATTTTTCAATAATAATGCGTGAACCGGCACAGCATACTTCCCCCTGATTAAAGAAAATACCAAGCATTGCCCATTCCACTGCACTTTCGATATCAACATCCGCAAAGATTATATTCGGGGATTTTCCTCCAAGCTCCAAACCAATTTTTTTGACATTCGCGGCCGCTGCCCGCATAATATTCTGCCCGACAACGGTACTTCCCGTAAATGTTATCATATCGACATCCTTACTCTCCGCCAGTTTATTCCCAACCGTGCTGCCAGGGCCTACCAGTAAATTAACGGTTCCTTTTGGCAGCCCCACCTCTTCAAATATCTCAAATAGTTTAATCGCTGATAAAAAAGTGTCTGAGCTCGGTTTAAAAATAATGCTGTTTCCGGCTGCTAAAGCAGGCGCTAATTTCCAAATACCCATCAGAAATGGGAAATTCCAGGGAGTAATCATCGCACATACACCGACTGGTTCACGCACCTCATAAGAATGCATTTCCCCAAAATTCTGATTCACCTGATAGACGCCGCCTTCCGGTGTCCGGATAAGCCCTGCATAATATCGGAAACAATGCACCGCATCATCCACATCCGCCTCTGCCTCGCGGAGCGGTTTACCGTTATCCATGGATTCAATCGCCGCAATCTCCTGCAGGTTTTCTTCGATTTTATCAGCAATCTTTAGGAGAATATCACTCCTTTTTTGCACATCCATATCCCGCCATTCCCTGGTTACATAAAACGAATTTTTTGCCGCCTGTATTGCCCTCTCGGTGTCAGAAAAACTTGCTTCCTTTATCTCTGCGATCACATCTGCAGTAGCCGGATTAATGGAATATAACATTTTTTCGCCGCTTCCGTCTATCCAGGCCCCATCTATCCAAATCTTTTTTCTCATTGCCGATCCCCCGCTTTCTCGTTATAAAGCCTTTTGATATAATTCCCGGATTTGACCCTCCGTGAATTTGACCGGATGGTAATGGATTCCTGCCGCAGATACCTTCATGCAGTTCTCTGTCATCCAATCCACATCCTTTTCTTCAATTCCTAACTCTTTTAATCCGGTTGTCATATGTAACTGTTCCAGCAGCAGCCTGATCTGGCGAACGCAGTCCCTTTCATCTGCTCCCCCTAAATACCGGGAGATCACTGCAGCTTTTTCTTTGCAGCCGACGATACTTTCTTCCATAACTACCGGCGTCAGTGCGGCCAGCCCCTTTCCGTGAGTGATATTCTTTAAGCCGCTGGCCGGGTGTTCCATGCCATGTGCAAGCGTAACACCTGCCGTATTAATTGCCATGCCGCCTAATGTACTCGCAAAGCTTACCGCATCCCAATAATCGGGTTCGTTTTTTCCTTCATACAACGGAACCAGACATTTCCCGATTAATTCCATTCCTTTCTCACACATCATTTCCGTTAATGGCTGGCTCTTTTTGCTGATATATGCCTCCATGCAGTGACAAAACGCATCAAACCCAACATTTGCCAGAATGCTTCTTGGCATTGTCATCATACACTCGGAATCAATAATGGACGCTTTGGCAACAATCGCATTACAGCGCAACGATTTTTTATCTCCATTCTCCGGGTTCGTCAAAACAGCAAAGCCATTTCCTTCACTCCCGGTTCCGCATGTCGTTGGCACTAATACAATCGGCAAAGCCCTGTCACTTTTTTCCCGGTTGAAAATATAATCATTAATATCTCCCTCATTAACAGCCAGAAAAGCAGCTGCCTTTGCACAATCCATAATGCTTCCCCCGCCTGCTCCAACTACCAGATCGCATTTTTCACTTACTGCTAATTGTGCGGCTGCCTTTGCCGTCTCAGTGGATGGATTCTGCATAACCTGATCAAACACAACACTGTCCACATTCGCATTTTTTAAATATTTAATAATCTGGTCTAATAGCCCTGATTGCTTTGTGCTGTTTCTCCCTGTAACAATCAATGCTTTTTTCCCATAATCTGCACATACCATTCCAACCTTATTCACCCTGCCGCGTCCAAATATAATATGAACCGGCAAATGATACTCAAAATCCATTTGATTCCCTCCCTCAGGACAAATACCGTTTATCCGTACTTGCATATTTTTGTTTTTTCCGTTTGCTGCCTGTCATCCGTTTAGCTGCTGCCTTGCCTCAACAAATGCTTCTTCAAATATTGCAAAACCTGTTTCTAACTGCTCATTTGTAATACATAAAGGGGCGAGGAAACGAATGACATTCTCTCCGGCATTTTCTAACAGCAGGCCCTTTTGCAGGGCACATTGAATGAGTACACGCACAAGCTCTGCGTAGGGTTCTTTGGTTTCTTTATCCTTGACAAACTCTACTCCTAACATTGCGCCCAGGCCGCGAACATCACCAAATTCCTCATACTTCGCAATCATTCCTGTAAAAAATTCCGTCGCTTTTTTTCCTATTTCGACTGCTTTGCCGGCGTAATCTTCTTCCTGCATAATCTCAAATACCTTTAATGCAGATGCACATGCCAATGGATTTCCACAATATGTTCCGCCAATCGTTCCAGCCGGTATGGCATCCATAATCTCCTCTCTCGCCGTAATGGCACTGATTGGCAAGCCGCCTCCAAGCGACTTTGCCGTCGCAATAATATCCGGAGCTGCCCCTGCTTCTTTCCAGTATTCCGAGGCAAAATAACGTCCGCTTCTGCAGTTGCCGCACTGTACCTCATCTGCAATTAATAAAATCCCTGTCTCATCACAGATTTTCCACACAGCCTTAACCCACTCAATCGGCGCGGGAATAAAACCGCCCTCCCCTTGCACCGGTTCAACTAAAATAGCGGCAATATCAGATGCCGGAGCTGCTTCTTCAAATATATTTTTTATTTTCTGTATATAATATTCAATGGCTTCTTTCCCGGTATAGCCCTTCGGTGCGCGGTACAGATATGGAAATTCTGCACGGTATATATCCGCCGGAAACGGTCCCATCCCCAGCGCATAGGATTTTTTGGCCGTTAATGCCATTGTGAGATTTGTTCTTCCATGAAAGGCCCCGGAAAAACAGATAACTCCTTTTCTTCCCGTATAGGCTTTTGCAGCTTTAATTGCATTTTCATCCGCTTCCGCACCGCTGTTTGCAAAAAAGGTTTTCATTTTACTGCCTTTACATGGCATGATGCCATTTAGCTTTGAGGCAAGTTCTATGTACCCCTCATGAGCCACAACATTAAAAATACAATGAAAATATTTTTCCGCCTGTTTCTTTACAGCGTCTACAACTTCCGGCCTGGAATATCCAATATTCAACACGCCGACACCGCCGACAAAATCCAGAAATTTATTTCCATCTACATCCTGAAGAAGTGCACCCTCTCCGCGTTCAATGCAAATCGGATATGTATATCCGCACAATGCCTTTGGCAGCGCTGCATCCCTCTTTTCCAATAACTTTTTTGCCTTAACTCCAGGTACACTCCCAGTTACAATATTGGGCAATTCCTCTTTTAACATACGACTACTTCCTTTCCATAATGTTTTTTTGCCGGGCTGTTTACGTGTCCGTGTTCCGGTAACGCCGAATGGCAAATGCCAGCTTTAATTCCATCGCCGTAGAAAGATCGCTTACATCCTCATTGATTATCTTTTTTATCTTTTCCATCCGGTACCGCATGGTATTTCTGTGAATGTATAATTCTTCAGCCGCCGCATTTGCATTGCAGTTATTATTCAAATATGTTTCAAGTGTGCTGCACAGATCCCCGTCCTGTATATTATCTGCATCAATTAATTTTCCTAATTTACTATCCAAATAATCATCCAGAAACTTTCCATTGGATATCTGCATAATCAGTGAATAAATTCCCAAATCATCATAATAATAAATGTTATCATCATTCCTTACCAGAGATGCCATTGTAATGGCATTTTTAGCCTCCTGGTAACTATACTTAAATTGTTCTATATATTCATAAGGCGTTCCCACGCCGGCATATATAACTACTTTATACATGCTTTGTGCTTTTTCCATAATCCGCCGGATAATATTGCTCAATAAATCTTTGCTGAACAATTCAGCCGGAAGCATAGCAGCGACAAATTCGATCTGCGAATACATCATGATATTTCTCAACCCATAATTGCGAAATTCTCTTCGCACAATTTTACTGATATTCTGGCTCACTTCAATTAAATATCCCTCTTCCTTGTGTTCCTGTTTCTGTGTTTTCATTTCCGCTATCTGAAACACCGTCAGGCGCTGTTTTCCGGAGAGGCTGACATCCAGATAATTTGCCTGCTCCATAATTTCACTTTTATTGATGTGTTCCGAATACAAAATAGATGCCAGTATACGCTCGATAGAGTTCATATTGCTTTCTTCTTCTACCAGTATTCTGCATACAATCTGTGAAAAATCAATCAAATGCAGCTGTAAGGACAACTCAAACAAAGGAAGCTGCAGCTCATTGCAGTATGCAATTATTTTTTGGGAAATCTGCCCTTCATTTATGACAAATGCGGCAATGTTTTTCTTGTACATCGCATCAATTAACTGTATTATTTTATTGTCATCATTTGTTAAACTCACATTTGTAACAATAACTAACTCTTCGCCATGGATTAACTCGCTGATATCAAAATTTTCATCAAGGCATTGAATGCAATCTGCAAAATAAATCCAACGAATATTCCGATGTACACCAGTTTCCCCTGCAACTAATTTTATCCCATCCTTTATTTGTATCATATTCATTAAATCTTCACAGTTCATCCTCACAGCTCTCCATTTCAATTACTTTTATGTATTCTATTACTTAGTATTTCCTGCATGGTGCATTAAATACATTAGATCCTGCGCGATGGTAGCCGCTGCCAAAGCAGTAATTTCACTGTGGTCATATGCCGGAAGCACTTCTACTATATCAGCTGCCACAACATGGATTCCTTTTAATGCATATAACAGTTTCCTTACCTGTGCGGCAGATGGTCCTCCAATGACCGGAGTGCCGGTTCCCGGTGCAGCAGATGGATCCAGCGCATCAATATCAAAAGTAAGATATACCGGCATATCCCCCACAATTTTCTTTAATTGAGCCCCCAGCTCATCCATATCCATAAAAACGGCATTCTGGGCATAAAAAATATGATATCCGCACTCTGTCATTTCCGTCCGGATAAAAACCTGGGCAGAATGGGATGGGTCAATACAGCCCTCCGCCTGCAGGTCATAGGCAAAATTAGCATGCGATACATTCCCATCTGTGCTCGGCGTACTATCCTGATGCGAATCAAAATGCAGCAGGGCCAGCTTTCCATATTTTTCACTGGCAGCCCTTACCATGCCATACGGGATAGTGTGGTCCCCGCCCAGGGTCAAAAGCCTGCATCCTGCATCCAGAATTTTTTTGGCATGATCATATGTCTCTTTTAACATGACCTTTGTCGTATTCTCGCCAACGTAATATCCAACATCCCCATAATCAATGATGGAAGCCGCCTCGCTGATTTTATAATCCCATGGATAAGAAAAACAATTTGCCAGCTGGCTCATATTCCGAATCGCCCGCGGGCCAAGGCGTGCTCCCGGACGATTTGTCACCCCGCTGTCAAAGGGAACGCCCATCACTGCAATATCCACATCATTTAATTCGCGCGTTACCGGATACAGATTAAAACTTGGAATTCCTCCATAATGTAAATGCTTTTGTACTTCATATTCCATTGTAAATCCTCCTACTCTATAACTGCTGCAGCACGGACCGGACTCCCCTCTGCTCCTTTTAATTTTAATGGGAAAGCATAAAACATAACTTCATCCGGAATCTGCTCTAAATTTTTTAATCCTAACAATATGTTAATTCCCCTGTCCAGAAAAACATAATCCGGCAGCTCTAAATCTTTAGGCACCTGATCTATTCCATCATTCGGATCGCCGATCATCGGCGTATCCATTGCAATCAGCTTAATCCCTTTTGCGGAAAGATATTTCGCAGCCTCTACGCTAAGAAATGGGCTTTCTTTTATATAATTTTCTTTTTCCCACAATTTGTCCCACCCTGTGGCGATAATACAGATATCATCTGGACACAGCTTTTGTGCCCCTGCTTCTTTTAACTGTTCCTCTGTAATTTGATATAACGGCTCTGCGTGTACCGGAATACGAAGAACCTTTGCTTTTCCTGCAAACTTCTCTAACGCCTCGCCTTCTATGCCTGACACGTCTTTCCTCCAATGTGCCAGACACTCAATATGCGTGCCGGTGTGCGGTGTGATTTGTACTTTGCTTGCAATATAGCCATTATCAGAAAGATTTGCGGTATGTTCTATCTGATAATTTACATACGGCGGGCCATAATCCCATATTCCCTCTTCCAGGGTTCCTGTTAAATCTACTATTTTCATTGGCAGTCCTTTCTAAAAATCCCATTTGTACCTGTGCGCATAAATTTGTACCTGTTCTTTTATTTCTTTCTCGTACTTCTGCGGAATTTCATCCTGCTGATCCAGTAAATCCAAAAACGATTTCGAAAATCCAAGCACTTCCCGAAATCCTTCTTTTTTTATCTTATCCATAGCGTCATTTGGTGTATGGCAAAAATCTACACCGCTGGCAGAAAGTGTAATACTAGGAACTTCCCTTGACGTAATATTCATCGTGTCACACGGTACCGGGCCAGAAAAGATTCCCCAATCATAGCCCTGTTTTTCTACACTTTCCCTGATCCACTTTTCATGCTCTTTTATGCCGCTGTAGGTTGCTCCAATCGGAGTTGGTATCCCGATAATGTCATAATTTAAATTAAACCGCAGCCTGCGGTAAATGTCGGGATTGTTTTGTATGAAATATTTACTGCCATGCAATCCCGGTTCATGCCCTGACCAGCAGACAAAATACATGGTTCTTCTGGGTTTTATCCCGGCATCCCAGAGCTCTTTATACTGTTTTGCCAATGCCAGTACGGTTCCGATTGCCCCGGCATCATCTACAGCGCCTTTGCTGCTGACTGCTGAATCAAGGTGGCCGGAAACCATAACAATCTCATTTTTCCAATCGGTTCCCTGCAAAACACCTATCACATTCTGGCTTTCACATTCTAAGATTTCCGTTTCCAGCTCCAAATGCAGCTTAATCTGATCCATAGCTGCCAGTTTTCTGGCATCTTTATCATGTATTACAAAAGATGGTATCATATAAGTTTCTTTACTTGTCTCATAATTTGCATACACATATGGGATTCCTTTTTGTTCTTCAGAGGTAGTAAAAATAACCGCCAAAGCATGATACTTTTCCAATAGTTTATAAGTATCTATATCCGGGTAATCCATTAAAATATTTCTTCCCAGTATAACAATCCGGTCCTTTACCTTTTCGCCTAACTGCTCTTCTTTTAACGGATAGATCTCACCAATCAGCCCCATGCTGTACTTCTCGCATGGGATGTATACTGCCTGTGCCGTAATTCCGTCCTCCGGCGTATCCTTGGAAAAACAAATATTGGTATGGTCTATTTCAACCCATTCGTCTCCTATTTGTGCCGCGATACGGCTTTTCTTCGTAATACAGCGCGGTACGTTAAAGGAAGCGGTTATCTTTTCCATGCCAATGGAATCAAATACTTCTTTCACATAAGAAATTGCTTTATCCATTTCGGGGCTTCCGGCAATTCTTTCCCCGCATTCTTCTACCAAATATCTGGTATGTTCATATGCAATCTGATCTCCACTCGCTTTCATGACATCCTCCTTTTCTACAGCAGCGCTGCAATCTCACGAATTTTTGCTGTATCACCCAAATTGCTGCCGCTGTTTTTGATCATTACACTTTCCTCCGGCTTCCACCATAAATAAACCTTTTGGCCAGTTGTATACTTGTGGCTTGTATTTGACAGCTTCGATATCTTCACTTCATTTCCATTCGGCAATACGGCAATAATTTTGATCAGATTCCCAACAAAAACAATATCTCTTATCACTGCCTGAATACTAAAATCCTCTACCGGAGTTTCTGAGGTCCTCATATTTTCAGGCCGGACACATACATACAGTAATTCTTCCATTGAAAAACCCCTGCCCGCACTCTTAATCATTCCACTTTCTGTTCCGATATGGTAATTTGCCGACACTCTCTTTATGATGCCTTCAAAAATATTCGACTCTCCAATAAATTCTGCTACGTATTTGCTCTCCGGCTGATTATAAATCGCATCTGATGTTCCAATCTGCTCGATCACACCATTGTGCATAATCGCAATGCGGTCACTCATGGTCAGTGCTTCTTCCTGGTCATGCGTGACATAAATAAATGTCGTTCCAAGCTGTTTCTGCAGACGCTTTAGTTCAAACTGCATCTGTTTCCGTAATTTTAAATCTAATGCTCCCAGTGGTTCATCCAGTAAAAGTACCTTAGGGCTGTTGATTAACGCTCTTGCAATAGAAACACGCTGTTTTTGCCCGCCAGATAACTGGGACGGCTTTCTTTTTTCAAACCCTTCCAGTTGAACCATCTCAATCATTTCTGTCACTTTTTGGCGAATTTCCTGCTTCGGTAATTTTTTTAATTTTAATCCATATGCGATATTCTGGTACACGTCTAAATGAGGAAATAATGCATAACTCTGAAAGGCTGTATTTACCGGACGTTTATATGCAGGTAAATTCCCCATTTCTTCACCGTCTATCATAATTCTGCCGGATGTGGTCGTTTCAAATCCGGCGATCATCCGCAGTGTAGTGGTTTTTCCGCATCCTGATGAGCCAAGTAATGTCAAAAATTCTCCTTGTTCAATCGCAAGGCTAATATTTTTTACAACCAGATTGGGACCATATGATTTGCTTACTTTGTCTAATGAAACGATTACATGATTCATATTTCATTCCCTCTTTCTGTTTACAGTGCTTTTTTCCCTCTCTCACCGGTACGTATTCTCATAACATCTTCAACATTGGAAACAAACACCTTACCATCGCCATAGCTTCCTGTCCCAATTCGTTCTACAATCTCATTCATAATACCTGCCAGCTCCTTGTCATGCACTACTGTCATCACATAAATTTTAGGCAGAAGGTTTGTTGTAATATCATCCTGTGTTTCTTTCTTAATATGTCCTTTTTGCCGCCCGCAGCCCATTACTGTAGCTACGGTAAGTCCAAGACAGTCATGGTCTGCTAAAATCTTCTTAATATCTTCCATTTTTTCTGTACGCGTAATAATTTCTATTTTCTTCATATTCATCCTCCATCTTTAACTTCCACACTTATTCCTCCGAAAAAAATCCCCAGCCATACATGTTTCCATATTCCTGCATTTCTTTTTTCAGTTTATCATCATATCCCTGTGGAACTTCTTCTGCATTAACTAATTCATCCAGCATTTCTACCGAAAACAGAATTGGTGTTTTAAAGCTCTCTTTTGACACATAACTCATGTTGTCGTACTTTGTGTGATTCATCGAATAAAACCCGGATGTCAATGTCAAGTGCGGAATTTCACGGGATGCAAAATTAATCGTATCAACTACCCATGGTCCCAATTCGATTTTCCACTCCAATTCTAATTTATCAATTACCTTCTCTAACATCTGCGCCATTTCCTGATTGCAGCCTGCCCATATTAACGGAGAGCTCATTACATTCCCAATAATATCGTAATTAAAGACAAACTTATTATTTTCATATATGGATGGATTATCCTCAATAAAATACCGGCTGCCGTAAATGCCGCATTCATGTCCTGACCAGGCAATAAAATAAATGGTCCGCTTTGGCAATATTCCCTTTTTCTTTAATTCCCCATATAACTTTGCCATCTCCATAACAACTGCAACACCTCCGGCATCATCAATCGCGCCCAGGCTTCCCTGTGCGGAATCGAGATGGGCGCAGACAATAATATTGCCGGCAGCTTTGTCCGTACCTTCCACTACTCCTATGGTATTTTGTGTCCCTTTCATGGTAATGTCACACTGGAAAGAATACTGTATGATTACATTTTTCCGGTCAATCAGCTGCATCGCTTCATCATAGTGCATAATTGCAGTCGGAATTGTATATTCTTCCTGCATTTTTGCAAAATTGGCATATACATACGGCGCATCTTTGTGCCCATCTGATGTTGTAAATAAAATTCCCTTTGCCCCATATTCATGCAGCTTTTTATACATATTTAAATCAGGATACTCAATATAAACATCACGGCAAATCAGCACAAATTTCCCTTCCACCTCTTCCTGCTTTATATTGCCGACCGAACCATTTTCAATATATACCAGCGGAGCCTGCAAACCGGTTTCCGGTGTTGTTTTTGAAAAAATGGCCGGAGTATGTTTTAAATTTACCCACTTTCCATCAACCTGTGCTTTCAGTTCAGAATGCTTAATATCACAAAACGGTATTTCAAATTTATGTACAAAATGCTCTATGCCATATTCTTCAAACTGATTCTGTATATATTGTGAAGCCTGCAGCACATTGTCGCCGCCTGCTACACGCACACCGCAATCCTCTGCAAAATATCTGGTATGCTCATATGCTTCTAAATAATAATCTGAATATTCTACACCTTTAAATTTCATAATTCGCCTCCATGTTTTGACCGCATTTCACACTAATTTCCAAGAATCTTTGCTATATATGTATCATATATTTCCTGTGCTTCACCTATCGCGTATTGCTCATAAGTCTGATCTTCTTTGTCTTCCGGAATTTCAAAAATAGAAAGTGCCTCTCTGGTTGTTTCGTCTAAAAATTCTGTCGCAGCTTCATTGATAGATACCCCTGGGTATTCCATTAAAATTTCTGCATAATTTTCTCCATCTAATATCCAGTCCATCAGCATTTGCGCTTCTGTTGATTTCTTGCTGGCCTTCGGGACTGCAAAGACCTGTGTAGCGTAGCAATACCAGTAATCGGACATATCCGGCACATAATAGCCTGCATCCGGATTTTCCATCATTGCAATCGCCACGTCAGATGCATAGGTCAAAGCCACACAGCATTCTCCATTTTCAACCGAATTACGCGGCGCTCCATCATCATACACCTTAACGTTTTCGTTATACTCATTTAACCATTCATATGCTTCTTCAATACTCTCTTCATCCTTTGCATTTGGATCCAGCCCCTTTGCTGCCAAAATCATGGAAAAGATGTCTCTGCTTGGAGATACGGATGCAATTTTCCCTTCTAATGCAGGATCTAATAAATCATCCCAGCAGGTGATGTCAACCGGACAGGTCTCTGGATCTACCATTACCATATAAGAGCCCGACATATACGGAACAATATAATCGGCATCGTCCGGATAAAGAAATTCCTGATATTGCTCACTAATATTCGAATAGTTTTCCATGCTCTCCTTATCAATTTCCTGCAAATAATCACCCGAAATCAACGCATGCGTCGACTCCTGCGAAGGCTGAATCAAATCGTAATCATCACCGGATTCTATCTTTGTCAGAATATCTGATTCCCCGGAGCAATATGTAACATTTACCTCTATTCCATATTGCTCTGTAAAGCTCTCCAAAACACTTTCGGATAAATAATCCGGATAAATCAAAACATTAATTGAATCTGCATATTTGCTTTCTTCTGTTCCTCCGCTGCCGCATCCTGTAAGACAGGATACGATCATACTTCCTGTTAAAATAACTGCTATGGCTTTTTTCATATTTAGTTCCTCCTCTTTTTGTTTTTTGTATGTTAATGAATACGTTTAACCCTTTTTTTCATGCTCATCAGGCATCTAAACAGTACCGTTCCCGCAATAACCGCAAAGATAATTAACGTTGATAAAGCATTAATTTCCGGTGATACACCCATCTTTACCGATGTATATATTTTCATGGGAAGCGTCACACAGTTCGGCCCGGCAAGAAAATCCGTTATCACTACATCATCCAGGGAAATGGAAAATGCCAATACGGCTCCCGATACCACTCCGGGCATAATGACCGGCAATGTTACCCTGAAAAATGTCTGGATGGGATTTGCACCCAAATCCATAGATGCTTCTTCTATAGAACAATCAAAGTCCAATAATCTTGTCCGTACCGTCATATACATATACGGCAATGTCAAAACAACATGTCCGCCAATAACCGCATACATGCCTTTCGGTAAATGCAGCAGCGATACCAGGCACATGAGTGCAACGCCAAATACCACTCCCGGAACAATAAGCGGAATATATATGCTGGTATTCAGCATATTTCTGCCCCTGAATTTATAGCGGACCAATCCAACTGCTCCTAATGTTCCCACTACCATAGTGATAAGTGTTGTAACAAATGCAATGGTCAGAGACGTCGATAAAATTTTCCACATGGATTGGTCCTGAAATAATTCCGTATAATATTTTGTGGTAAATCCAATCCACTGCTTATTGCTCCTCTGGTCATTAAAAGAAAAAACAACCATAACCACCACCGGAATGTAGATAAATGCATACATTAAGCAGACATAGATTAGCTTTATTATTTTCCCTAATTTTTTTCTCATGCAATTCCACCTCCCAAATCATCCAGGTCACCCACTTTATTGTATAAGTGCAATAAAATAATAGTGAGTAATACTAAAATGATGGATAGTGCACTTCCAAATGGCCAATTTCGCGATTCACTGAACTGGTCTTTTATAATATTTCCTAAAATTAAAGTTGTACCGCCGCCCATGATATCAGATACAAAATAGCTTCCAAGCGATGGAATAAAGGAAATGACCGCTGCTGCAAAAATGCCAGGTGAAGTTAACGGTAATGTAACCTTAAAAAACGTTTTTACATGGCTGGCGCCTAGATCGGCAGATGCCTCCAGCAAGGATTTATCTAATTTTTCAATAGAGGAATACATGGGCAGGACGGCAAATGGTATTACAATATATACCAGACCCAATATGACTGCTCCATCTGTGTACAATATCTGTAATGGCTCTTTGATGATTCCCAGGTTCATTAACAGCGTGTTTAAGATCCCCTTTGTATTTAACAGGATAACAAAACTGTAAAGCTTCACAAGCCCATTTGTCCAAAACGGCAATATCAAAAGCAAGATCATGAACGATGCCCATTTTTTCGGCGCCTTTGCCGTGGCAGTTGCCATAAAATAAGCCATGGGGTAACAAATCAATAAAATAATAATGGTACTTATAAATGCGATCTTTACAGAATTTACCAATGCCCCTAAATAGGTAACATCAAGCAAAGACTGGTACCCATGAAATGATACGGTAAATTCTACCCCGCCATTTGCCGGCCTTGTCATAATGCTCATAACTGCCACATACACAAGCGGTATGACCACCAATAATAAAATGACTAAGATTAGCGGAACAAGCAGCAACAGTATCCACGGATTCCTTTCCCGCCCCTTCTGGCGATATGTTTTTTTCACATTTTTCCCTCCATTCCGTAACGTTTGTTACTATAACCAGAAATCCAGTTTCACGGATTCCGGTTCTAAATAAAAAAAACGATGGCGTAATTTCATAATTGAAGTTACACCATCGTAACATTTGGGGTTTTTCTTTTTGATAAACTTATTGTACCTCACAGCTTTCCAAATGTCATTGTAGGGTTTGCACAATTCTATTTGTGCACGCAATAATTCATGCAATAATGATAGGCGAACCGAGCATGCCCTTCTTCATGATATAATAAGACTGCCACGCGAAGCGTGTGTAGATAACGATCATGAACAGCTGCGCAAGCAGCGATAGAGCGCGAAAGCGCGAGTTCATGATATAATAAAGGCTGCCACGCGAAGCGTGTGTAGATAACGATCATGACGCTCTGCTTCATGAGATAATGAGCGCAAAGACATCATCCCGCAGCTGGTTCCACGCATCCGGATGCTCTACATAATACTTTGGGCAATTTTTCCCAGTCACATCATAATGTCTGATAATATCCTCCTTCTGTATCTCATATTTGACACACAAATATGCAGTCAGCGCTAACAGTGAGCGGTAGGTTTTCTCCGTAAACTCACCCGTAGTATCCGGATGGCAGCATTCAATGGAAATCGTATCACTGTTCCGGTCGTTTGAGGCATATGCAATCTCATCCTCCGGAATACATTGTATGATATTCCCTTTCAGGCCGATTATGTAATGGCTACTGACCTTATTTTCTGCCTGATCCGGACAATCCTTCCTCGATTCAAAATAGTTCCGGTTCGCAACCGCATCTGTTCCCGGGTTTGCCGTATAGTGAATCACAATGCCGTTCACCTGCTCCAGCGAAATGCCGGGACGTGAATTGACATTTTTTGTCAGAAGCATTTTTTTCGTTTTTGGTTTTTCTATCTCATAATCAGAAAAGACAAATCCTTCCGTCTCTGGTTCCTCCTGCTTCTGCATCGCCTTTGCAATCCAAAAGACTGCAAGCGCAATACAAAGTGCAGATAAAAGCCCCATTACAACGATGAAGAAAAACTGTTTTAATTTCCGCTTCTTTGCCTTTGTAAGTTTTCTCATATCCCCTCGTATATATGCTTATTCTACACTGTAGTTTGGCGCTTCCTTTGTTATATGGATATCATGCGGATGGCTTTCTTTTAAAGAGGCGGCCGATATCTTAACAAACTGCGCCGTATTCTGAAGTGTTGAGATATCCGGCGCACCGCAATATCCCATACCGGAACGCAGGCCGCCCATCAGCTGGAATACCGTATCTTCTACCGTACCCTTATAGGCAACACGTCCCTCTACACCCTCCGGAACCAGTTTTTTGGCACCTGTCTGGAAATAGCGGTCCTTGCTTCCGTTCTCCATGGCAGCAATGGATCCCATTCCACGATATACTTTATATTTACGCCCCTGAAACAGCTCAAAATCTCCCGGGCTTTCATCGCATCCGGCAAATATGCTTCCCATCATACAGACACTTGCACCTGCGGCGATTGCCTTTGTCATATCGCCGGAGTATTTGATGCCGCCATCTGCAATAATCGGCACATCGTATTTTTGGGCAGCCTCATAGCAATTCATAATTGCAGTGATCTGTGGCACACCGATACCGGCAACTACGCGGGTTGTACAGATTGAGCCCGGGCCGATTCCTACCTTAACACAATTTACGCCTGCCTTGATCAACGCTTCGGTCGCATCTCCGGTGGCAACGTTTCCGGCAATAATCTGCAAATCCGGATATTCGCCGCGAACCATCTTTATCACTTTTAGTACATTGGCACTGTGGCCATGCGCCGTATCAATCACAATACAATCAACATGCTTGTCCACCAATGCCGCAACACGCTCCAGAATATTCGCAGTAATACCGACTGCTGCGCCGCACAACAGCCTTCCCTGGGAATCCTTTGCCGCCAGCGGATATTTGATCTGCTTTTCAATATCCTTTATGGTAATCAGACCAGTCAGGTTTCCATCATCATCCACTAAAGGCAGTTTTTCTTTACGGGATTTTGCAAGAATCTGTTTTGCTTCCTCAAGAGTAATCCCCTGTTTTGCGGTAATCAGCCCCTCAGAGGTCATGGATTCCTTGATTTTCTTTGAAAAATCTGTCTCAAATTTCAAATCACGGTTCGTAATAATGCCAACCAGTTTTTTCCCTTCTGTAATAGGAACACCGGAAATGCGGAATTTTGCCATCAGATTATTTGCATCCTCCAGCGTGTGCTCCGGTGATAAATAAAATGGATCTGTGATAACCCCATTCTCTGAACGCTTTACCTTATCAACCTCGTCAGCCTGTGCCTCAATCGACATATTTTTGTGAATGACACCAATGCCGCCCTGCCTTGCCATTGCAATCGCCATACGGTACTCTGTAACCGTATCCATCCCAGCGCTCATCATGGGAATATTGAGCTGGATTGTTTTTGTCAGCTTCGTTACCAGAGAAACTTGATTTGGAATCACTTCCGAATACTGCGGAACTAATAATACATCATCGAATGTAATCCCTTCACCAATGATCTTGCCCATTTTAAAATCCTCCTTAAATTAATGTAGTAGTATAGGAAACACGCAGGATGCTTCCTGCGTGCCAATATCATATATGTTACCTGAAACGAACAATAAAGTTTAAAAGAGTATACACCATTCCATCTTTTTTTGTCAACTATACGTTCAAAAAATTTATGCTTCTTTTATTCTTGGTTCACCAGGTCCTGCTTTCATCCGCTTTTTTTAACTTTCCCGGCGATTTCATCCAAATCATTCGAAGCATCTTATCATCTGGTGTGAAGCGGATCCGCTCTGTCCCCTTTTCCCCCAGTGCAACGGCAATGTAATGATGATCGGTATCCATTCTGGAAGAATAATCCACCAGCGGACAATTCTGATAGGAATCCAGATACGGGGTATTTTCCGGTGCAATCAATTCAATTTTTTCCATGTCAACCCGTTTCACGGTTTTTCTTTTTTGTCCTTTAAAGATACAGTCAAAATCAATCTGGCCATCTACAAAAATATATTCATATGCAATATTGGCCGTCGGCATCAAAAACAGAATAAGCCCTGCCACCAGCAGCATAACCAGAAATACCAGTATCGTGCCCATAAGGAGCATTGCAAACACACCAACTGCCAGTATCAGAACCGCCAAAAAAATCATCAAAACGCGAACTGCTGTTTTCTTCGGCGGGAGTTTTGCCCGCAGATAGGTCTCTGAATATAACTCTTCCATAATCATCCTCATTCCTGCGCCGCTTTCAGGAAGCCCGCGCATCATTTTCCTTTTGCTGCACCCTCACATGCAAGCATGCTCGGTCTGCCTATCATTATATCAAAAAATTCGACATGATACAAGTAGCGGATCTATAACCGCAACCCATGAAAATCCAGGCCAAACTGCAAAATCCCCCAAAAATTGCAAAAAGAAAAAAGACCGGCCCCTGGCCAGTCTTTTTCCTGATACAGCGAATATTAAGTAATAGTCAAGTCAAACTATCCAAAACTTAATTTTCGCTGTATTTGTAACTTAACTATTTTTGAGCAAAACCGTCAAAAATTACATCATGCCCATTCCCGGTGCGCCGCCTCCTGCAGGCATTGCCGGAGTTTCTTCTTTAATTGTAGACACTACAGATTCTGTTGTCAGAAGAGTTGATGCTACGCTGGTTGCATTTTGCAATGCGCTTCTGGTAACCTTTGCCGGATCCACAATCCCAGCCTTAACCATATCAACATACTCGTCTTTCAGCGCATCATATCCCATGCCTTTCTCTAATTCACGCACTTTATTGATAATTACTGCGCCTTCCATTCCGGCATTGGATGCAATCGTTGACAGCGGTGCCTCTAATGCCTTTAAGATAATATTAGCACCTGTTTTTTCATCGCCATCCATCGTTGCAGCAAGCTTGGATACTTCCTTAGCCGCATGAATATAAGCAGAACCGCCTCCGGAAATAATTCCTTCCTCTACAGCTGCCCTTGTTGCTGCCAAAGCATCCTCCATACGAAGCTTTGCTTCCTGCATCTCCGTCTCTGTCGCAGCGCCGACACGTACTACTGCAACACCGCCGGCAAGCTTTGCCAATCTCTCCTGCAGCTTTTCACGGTCAAAATCAGATGTTGTCTCTTCAATCTGGGTACGAATCTGGGCAATGCGGGAATCAATCGCAGCCTTATCACCGGCACCGTCAACAATAACGGTATTTTCTTTCTCTACCTTGACGGATTTTGCGCGTCCAAGCTGTTCTAACGTTGTATCTTTCAGCTCAAGCCCAACCTCTTCTGAGATCACCTGGCCACCGGTCAGGATTGCAATATCCTCAAGCATTGCCTTTCTTCTGTCACCATAACCTGGTGCCTTCACTGCAACGACATTAAACGTGCCTCTCAAACGGTTGATTACAAGTGTAGTAAGCGCCTCACCTTCCACATCTTCCGCAATAATCAAAAGCTTTGCACCGCTCTGTACAAGCTCTTCCAGAAGAGGAAGAATCTCCTGAATATTTGAAATCTTTTTATCTGTTATCAAAATGTATGGATTATCCAGCTCAGCAACCATCTTATCCATATCAGTTGCCATATAAGCAGACACATAACCGCGGTCAAACTGCATACCTTCTACTAAGTCAAGCTCTGTCATCATTGTCTTAGACTCTTCAATCGTGATAACACCGTCATTGGAAACCTTATCCATGGCATCAGCAACCATCTCCCCAACAGAATCATCCCCGGCAGAAATAGCAGCTACTCTGGCAATCTGATCTTTACCGGTTACTTTAGAGCTCATCTTTGCAATCGCATCCACTGCGCAGTCACAAGCCTGTTTCATACCCTTCCGCAAAATAATTGGGTTTGCTCCGGCAGCGAGGTTCTTCATTCCCTCATTGATCATTGCCTGCGCCAAAACAGTTGCTGTGGTTGTTCCATCTCCGGCAACATCATTTGTCTTGGTTGCAACTTCTTTGACAAGCTGTGCTCCCATATTTTCGAAGCCATCCTCCAGCTCAATATCCTTTGCAATCGTCACACCGTCATTTGTGATCAGCGGAGCGCCAAAAGACTTATCCAAAACAACATTTCTTCCTTTTGGTCCCAGCGTAACTTTTACGGTATCTGCTAATTTATCAACGCCTGCTTCCAGTGCAGCCCTTGCCTCTGCACCAAACTTAATATCCTTTGCCATTCTAAAATCCTCCAATCTTCATACTTAAATTATACTTTTTCTATTTTTATACCTATACCCTTACTCTGCCACAGTTTCCATTCCCTGCTGCATCCCATGCCCTCTAATCTTCTACCTTAGCAACAATGTCGCTCTGGCGGACAACAATATATTCTTCATTTTCTAATTTCACTTCTGTACCGGCATATTTGGAATAAATAACCTTGTCACCTGCTGCAACCTGCATTACAACTTCTTTTCCATCAATAACACCGCCTGGTCCCACAGCAATTACCTCTGCCTGCTGCGGCTTCTCCTGTGCATTTCCCGGCAGTACAATACCGGATTTTGTTTTCTCCTCTGCTTCTAACTGCTTCAATACAACTCTGTCTCCCAATGGTGATAATTTCATAAGAAAGCCTCCTTTTCTTTTTATCTGTTTATTAGCACTCATTCTTTTCGAGTGCTAACCATATCCATAATATATTTCATTTCCCTTTTTTTAGCAAGAACTAGAAAATGGCATTATAAGCTGATTTTTTGTTTTTTATATTGTTTTCTTGCTTTTTCTCTTTTTATCTCTCTATATCTCATTTTTTCTTTTAATTTTCTAAATCATTTGATTTTACGGTCTGCCGACATAAAAAAGATGTCCGCTTTTTGTGCCGGCAGACATCTTTTTTGTGTTGGTATCCCGTAAGCGCATGTAATTCATTCGCTGCGCTGTTTGTCTTATTGTGCGTTTAACGCTTCTTCCTTTTCTTTATTTAAAAGCTCTTTAATATCACGCGCCTTATTTTTAATCCTCTCATTTGCCTGTCTGGAGGTCAGTACCCTGGCAATCCATCTGCTGGATTCCTCATATTTTCCAATGCGCCTTGCCAAATCTGCAATCAGATAGGTCACTGTAATCTCATCCATACCGCACATTGGAAAAGCTTCTTTCGAAAAAGCAGTCATAAAGCCGTCATATGCATTGGCAAGCAGTTCCTTTTCCTGCGCCGCCAGCTCCTTAATCTGTTTCGCATAATCCTCTGTGTCTTTTGGCAGGCTTTCCGCTTTTCCTCTGCACAGCCATGCCATCTTTAAACAGGTATATGCCTTTTCACTCGGCTTTGCTTTTTTAACCACTGTATTGGCAAGCGCCAGCTGATGCCGAAGAAGCGCATCGTCATAGGTATAAATATTTCCGGTTGGCTTTAAACCGCTGAAATTTTTGGAAATATTTTCCCGAATCAGTTTCGCCTGTGCCGGCATCATAAATTTAAAAAACCGGCTAAGTGCTGCATATCCGCACTTCGGGCAGACCAGGGCGTCATATTTGAGCGAATCTACCAACTGATATTTTGGCCGGAGGTCTGTGTCGGCAGACAGCAATTTTACCTTTCCGGTACGAACCATTTTGGAATGAAACTCCGAATCACAGACCGGGCAGGTGAACGATTTGTCAAACAATAAATCCTCTTCTGTCACTTTTGGTTCTTCCGGTTTACTATCTGCGGAATTCTTTTTTCCCTCTTCTTCAAATACATTTAACTTTTCTAATTTTCCAAGACCAAACTGGTCCAGTCCAGAAAATAAACTCATGCGTAATTACCTCCTTATTTTGGTCGATAGGAACTCTTCATGGATACAATCCGGTTGAATACGAGATGATCCTTTTGGGAATCCTTCGAATCTGCAGCAAAATATCCGTGTCTTACAAACTGAAAGCTGTCCATACTCTCCGCCTCAGCAAGCGCTGGCTCAATATAACAGTTTTCCATAACAGTCAGCGAATTTGGATTTACATTAATTGATCCATCCTCATTATACACCCCTTTTTCCTCATCCACAATGTTTTCATATAAACGGGCTTCTGCTTTTACCGCTGTCTCAGCACAAACCCAGTGAATCGTCCCCTTCACCTTGCGGCCGGCAAACCCGGAACCGCTCTTTGTCTCCGGATCATACGTACAGTGTACCTCTGTTACATTCCCATCCTCATCCGTCAGATAATCGGTACAGGTCACAAAATAGGCATTCATCAGCCGAACCTCATTTCCCGGAAACAACCGGAAATATTTTTTCGGAGGCTCTATCATAAAATCTTCCCGTTCAATGTAAAGAACCTTTCCAAATGGCACTTTTCTGACGCCCATCGCTTCATTTTCCTGATTATTGGAAACGTCAAGATATTCGATTTCATTTTCCGGATAATTTGTTATTACCAGCTTAATCGGATCCAGCACTGCCATCATACGCGGCCGTTTCATTTTCAAATCCTCGCGGATGCAATACTCCAGCATGGCATAATCCGAAGAACTCTGTGCCTTAGAAACTCCGGAAAGCTCCATAAACATACGAATGGATTCTGGCGTAAAGCCCCGCCTCCTGAGTGCAGCGATCGATACCAGCCGCGGGTCATCCCAGCCATCTACGATACCGTCCTCAACCAGCTTTTTTATATAGCGTTTTCCAGTGACGACATTGGTCAGATACAGCTTTGCAAACTCAATCTGTTTTGGCGGCGTCTCAAATTCAAGCTCTCTGACTACCCAGTCATAGAGCGGTCTGTGATCTTCAAATTCAAGCGTACAGATCGAATGGGTCACTCCTTCTATCGCATCCTCAATCGGATGCGCAAAATCATACATCGGATAAATACACCATTTATTCCCTGTATTGTGATGCTCCATGCGCGCTACACGATAAAGAATCGGATCTCTCATGTTGATATTAGGGGAGGACATGTCAATCTTTGCGCGAAGCACTCTGGAACCATCCGCAAACTCACCGGCGCGCATCCGCTCAAACAAATCAAGATTTTCCTCGACAGAACGATCTCTATAAGGACTGTTTTTTCCCGGCTCTGTCAGTGTTCCCCGGTATTCCCTCATCTGCTCTGCCGACAAGTCACAGACAAAAGCCCGTCCCTTTTTGATTAATTTAACGGCGCATTCATACATCTGGTCAAAATAATCCGATGCATAAAAAACCTTTTCCATGTCCAAATCGCCGCAAATCCATTTTACATCCTCTAAAATAGAATCCACAAACTCTGTTTTTTCCTTTGTCGGATTGGTATCGTCAAATCGAAGATGAAAATCGCCGTGGTACTGTTCTGCCAATCCGGAATTTAACAAAATTGATTTTGCATGTCCAATATGAAGATAACCATTCGGCTCCGGCGGAAACCTTGTCACAATTTTTTGATAAACGCCTTCCTCTATATCCTGATCAATAATATTTTGGATAAAATTGCGGGAAACCACTCCCTCTTTCTGTGTTTCTTCCGCTTTTACATCAACTGAATTTTCCAATATGCCTCCTCCTTCATGCAGTACTATTGCATTGTTCACAATACAACACCTTATATCATACCACATTTTAGCAAAATAGAAAAGAAAAAAATGCAAAGCTGCATTGTAAAATACAGCTTTGCAGAAA
The DNA here is from genome assembly GCA_021200535.1 of Clostridiaceae bacterium. Lineage (GTDB taxonomy): Bacteria > Bacillota > Clostridia > Lachnospirales > Lachnospiraceae > Butyribacter. The sequence continues at coordinate 37,332 of JAJQGL010000050.1, forward strand.
CGTTGCAAAGTATTTTTCTTTTTTATCTTTCCGGCAAATCTTGCCATCCATTATTTAAAACGGTGACCGCCAAGCTTCATCCGGGCATTCGGAAGATATACACTAAAGAAGTGATACCCCTTCATGCTCTTTACTTTTCCCTTGACGACCACAGTTGTCTGTCCATTCAGCACCTTCTTTGCCGCCTTGATACAGGATTTCCACTGGCTTGTGCCTGTTTTTCCGGCATCATACTGGCTCAGATGGCGTTTCAGGGAACCATTCCGAACCGGTGAAAACTGTCCCTTCTGATAAATTACCTTTTTAATCGTATTCGGAAAGGATTTTGATTTTACACGGTTCATAACCACCACGCCGACTGCAATTTTGCCCTGATAAGATTCTGCCCCTGCCTCACAGTTAATGATGCTTGCCATCAGACGCAGCTGTTTTTCGGTATATTTTTTTTTCGCTTTTTTCTTTTCTGTTGTTGTTTTTGTTTTCTTAGTTGCTTTCTTAACAGCAGAAGATGTTGTACTGGATGCCGTCTTTAATGCAGCAGCACTTGTCTCCCCTGAATCTTGAAAGTTTGCAGAAGCTTCCGCCGGCTGTACCAAAAAAACAGATACCAGAAAAATACCAAGCGTAAGCAGTGCAAATTTTTTGAAACTCATAAAAACCTCCTGTTGCGGCAAATCACTATGCCAATTATTTTTAACATCTTTTAATATTTATGTAACAATTATAGCATAGATTTTTAAAATTTCAACCCGTTTTGAAATATTCTGTTTCTTTTGCCAAAAGAGATTTCATGTCATTGTATAAAATGCACAGTTTTAAAAAAATATTATTACTAATTCAGTCTATATTGCACAATTTTTTTCTTGTTTATAAAAATGAAGCGTAATATTTTTGTAAATGTTACAAAAGTATTACGCTCAAAAAAATCAAAAATCGTGGTTCTTCCACAGTATACATCAGCTGCACAGGCTGCGGTATGGTATGGTCCCGCCAAACAGATCTAATGCACTTCCAACAGTATAATCTACAAGACCATTCCCCTCTTTCTGAATCCATTCAATATCCTCCTGTGAATGAATCCCTCCCGCATAAGTCACCGGAAGAATAGGCTGCTGCCCCAGTCTTCTGACAACCTCCCGCTCTATGCCGGATGCCTTCCCTTCCACATCTACTGCATGAACCAGAAATTCATCACAATACGCTGATAACTTTTGCAGCAACGCCGCATTCAGCTTTTCTTCCGTCTTTTTCTGCCAGCGGTCCGTTACAATATAATAATCATCTTTATCATATCGGCAGCTTAAATCCAGCACAAGGTGTTTTTTTCCCACTGCAGATACCATCTTTTCCAGCCGGTCATAATCGATCATGCCGTTGCGGAACACATACGATGTCACAATCACATGCGAAGCACCCATTTCCAAAAAAAATTCCGCATTCCCGGCATGTATGCCGCCGCCAATCTGCAAACCTCCAGAGAAGGCTTGCAGCGCCTTTTCAGCCTGTTCCACATCTGCTTTATAAAACGATGAGCTGCTTTGATTTAAAAGAATAATATGTCCGCCTGTCAGGCCATCTCTCTGATACATTTCTGCGTAATAGGCAGCGTCCTGTGACGAAACAAAATTATTTACCGCCTGATTGCCCCGGTCATTCAGGCTGCCGCCAACAATCTGTTTCACGGAGCCATTGTGAATATCAATGCATGGTCTGAATTTCATACGTTTCCTCCCGGTACACCGAATAACAAGTTATTTTATGTTAAACACAAAGTTATTTAATATTCGAGTCACTTAGTTTCCGGTAATTTTTTTTGCCAGTTCCTCATACGTATCATCAATGGATACACTGTATGTTCCCGCACTGATTTTTTCACTGTATCCATAATCATTCAGATATTTGTCAAATTTTGTTGCATTTTCAATAACACCAAGGCTTTCTAACTTGTCCGCCACATCAGAAGACCAGTCCCCTACCTCAATCGTCAGCTTTTTCTTTTCTTCTTCTATAGATTTCTTTGCTTTTTCCTTTTCCTTCTTCATCTGCGTATCAATATCCTCTTCCGAAGAAGACGTACTTTTGGGACTTGCCGTTGCCTCCGGACTTTGTTCCGGTTCTGCCGTTGCTTTCGTTTTTGCTGTAGCCTCCGGCTTGTCTGTCTGATCCGGTTCCTTTGTTGCAGCGCCGTCCTCCTCTGAAGAATCCTCTTTGGTATCTGAGCTTGGCGTACCTGTTGCCAACGCCAGCACATCCTCTTCATCCTCCTGGTAAACCATCCCCAATTCCCTTGCACGAGAGGTTACATAAGCGTCTGAAGTCCGTATCACAAAAGAAACACCAAGTATGGCAGCAGCAAATAAAACGCCAATACCAAACCCTCTGAAAAATGATTTTTTATCCATCCTTAACTCCATTCCGAATGCTGCAATGCATTATCTTGCATTGTACAGATCAATTACAAATTTTACTTCACCCTGTCCCAAAGAAAGCATTTTAGAAATGTCAAGAACAGAGCGGCCTTTCTTATATAAGGATATAATTTCATTGTTGTGGTTGACAATATCATGCTGCTGGCTGGATGCAGCGTGCTCTGCCAATTCTTTTTTCCGCGGTCTTTGCGTCAGCATCTCCTGTATTTCAATCTCATCCTCGTTTTCCAGCTGCTCTTTCGCCTCCTGCTCCTCAATTCTTGCAATTTCATCATCATACGGAGAAAAACCAGAATGCTCTGCAGCAAGCCCGGAATCCTCCATCGCAAGTTTTGCATCATCCGACAGCAGGACGGAAAAATCCGGCTCTTCCGGTTCGTCTGATTCCTCTAACAGCCCTCTTAAGACTTCCACATCCTCTTCCTCGCGGGCATCCTCTTTGGCTAACTGCATTTCTCTCTCTTTCTGATACTGCAGCATTTCTGTCTCCACGCTGCGGAGCAGCTCTTCAAGCTGTGTCTCCTGTTCTTTCAGCTTCTGGTATTCCTTTGCCGCCTCATTGTGCATATCTGCCTTGACAGAATCCATTTCTGTCACCAGTTTTTTCATTTCCTCCTGCTTCTCATTCATCATATCATATAAAAACAAAACCTCAGCGTGGTTTTTTTCAATCTGATCCATCACCTGATCCGAATATTCGCTAATCCCCATAATCTTTTCATTTGACAGCTCGCTAAACCGCGCCTCAAGATCATTGACTTTTTCCTGTGACAACGCGTCCATCTTTTCCTCTGTCTGCCGCATTTGTTCTGAAAAATCAGCTTCCGCAGATATCTGCCCAGGCTGCTGTTCCCGTTCATCCTCCACCGGATTGTTTTTTTCTCCTCTGCGAAAGCTGTACCATACCGCTCCCAGTCCAATTACAATCATTATACATTCCAAAAAAATCATTTCTATCCTCATTTCTGCTCCGCTGACATCTCCGCAGCATCGCCAAGCTAATTAAACTCGCATATCAAAATGTGGTTCCTTTGCATCCTTTTCGTCCCCGGAATCCCTGTCCGACTGATTTTTCTTTTTTCGTCCCCTTTGCTGCCGCTCGCGATCCTCATTTTTTAACTCACGGTTTTCCGCCTTTTCTTTTCGAACCGTTCGCTCTGACTGCTTCTGCACATTGTTTTGATACTGAACAGCAAGTTCTTCCGCGCCGCTCTGCATTCTGGCAAGTTCCCCTGTCTGCTGCTGGGAAACCTCCTGTGACTTCGGCGCCATTGTAACATAATCGATCGTTAATGACATACAATCCCCCCTTTAGAGCTTTTACGCTTTATATGCCTCTAATACGGATATCTGCCCCATCCCTGACAAAAGTGCTGTGATGAACCTCACTGTGAAGATAATTTGAAATATTGGAAATGGTTATCTTCACTCCGGTATAGGCAATATCACGCACGACAATCCTTCCGTTTCCGCTGCACTCCTCCAATTCAACCTCAAGCTTGTCATATTCCTCTGTTAATTCATCCATCTGCTGCTCAATAGAATCCATCCGCTCTTTGTGCTGCATCAGCTGCTGCAGTTTCTCCGGCTCCAGCGAGCCCTTTGCCTTGTATCGTTTTGTCAAAACCTCGACATTTTGAACAAGCACTTCCTTTTCTTCTGCCAGCTCTTCCATCGTCTCTTCAATCTCATGGTAGCGGTCTACTGTCTGCGGATCAATCCCAACTTCCAGTTCTGTCACAGTCCCCATTGAAGAACCTGCCGTCTTTGTCTCAATCCGCTGCGCAGAACGAATGCTTCCTCCGGCGATTAACCCTCGTTTTCCATTCACTTCAATCTCATCCTTTGCGACAACATCACTGTGCAGGATCGCATCGGTAATGATCTTTCCGCCGGCACTAACGTTGGAGCTTTCTATAAAGTTAGAGATAACATCTCCTTTTGCCTCCAATACAGCCTTCCCCATCCCCTGTACACCACGGTTCAGCACAATCTTTCCTTCCGAAATCAGTGTCGCGCCTTCTACCGCACCGCTGACATAGATATCTCCGGCTGCCTTCACGGTATAGCCAGTCAAAACATTTCCCTTTACCTTAACGCTTCCATCATAGTCGATATCACCTGTTGAGGGTCCAACATCTGCCGGAACTTCATAGCAGTCTGATACAAAAACGGTGCCATCAACACAGGTAACATTGCCGGAAACATCCGAATACATTTCCAGTGCATCCTCTGACAGATGAATATTTTTTCCGTGTTTTAATTTCAGCTGATTCACTTTTTTCGGTTTTAGCGTATTTCCGGAAACGTCCGTACCCGGCGTTCCCAAATCTGCAGGAATCAATGTGGCCAAAAGCTGTCCTTCCTCGACGGGTTCAATCATATCCAGCTTGTGAAAATCTACCTGTCCATTCTCACTCACCGCCGGTTTATTGGTCTTATCAAGATTAAAATGATAAATAATTTCCGCGCTCTTCCCATGCAACGGCATCTTTGCCTGTGCAACCAGAATATCCGTGCAGTATAACCGTGCGCGAAGCATCATTTGAATATTTTTCTCAAGAATGCCATATTGAATACCCTGCTGCTCCAAAAGCATCAAAATATCCTGCTCCGACAAACGCGCGCCCATGTTGGAATTCGGATATAACCTGATTTTGGCATAATATTTCATCGGATCTACTGTAATTACCGGAAATTCATTTTCCGGCAAAAACGATTTATCTGCAATTTTCAGATAAGCGTTCTGTTCTTTTGCCGCTTCCTCTGCAAACTGTTTCAGCAAATTAATATCAATATCGTCAAATCTCTTTTTTTCCATGTAAAATTTGACATCTTCCACTGTAATCGGACTTCCTCCGTCTACCGCCGGATAAGATTTAAAATATGTAGCATGATCCCTGTGAATTAATTGAAAAAACGCATTCCGTTTCATCCTGTTATGCCTCCCTTTACAAGAGCAGTCTTTCTATATGTTACCAATACTAAATAACTCAATGTCTGTGTGTAATCTATTCTTAAGCTTTCGCAGTGCTTTCGTGTGTAATTGAGAAACTCTGGATTCCGATACCTCTAAAATCTTACTGATTTCCTTTAATGTCAGCTCTTCAAAATAATACAGTGCAATTACCTTTTGTTCATTTGGCGTCAGTGTGTCAATCGCCTCCGCCAGAATTTTTTTCAGTTCCTGTCTCTCCACAATCGTCTCTGGCTGTTCAAACCGCGGTGTATTTCCCAAGTCAGACCGAACCTCACTGCCCTGCTCCAGATATTCATCCAGAGAAACCAGATTGGCAAGCTGCGTCTGATTGATCAGATCATCTAACTCTTCTGCTGAAATCCCTAACTTCTCCGCCAGCTCCTCATTGCTCGCAGGCCGTCCCAGATGCATCTCAAGCTCCTTTACGGCACTTTCCAGCTTCTTCTGTTTTTGCCGCAATGTCCGTGGAATCCAGTCCATTTTACGAATCTGGTCTAAAATCGAACCACGAATCCGCAAGCTGGCATATGTTTCGAATTTAACGCCCTTTGTCAGCTCAAATTTATCAATCGCATCAATCAATCCAAAAATGCCATAGCCCACCAAATCATCATACTCTACCGTATATCCCAAATACATGCCCAGCCGACCGGCAACTACTTTTACCAGACCGGAATACTCTATAATTAATTTTTCACGAATTTCTGAATTTTTTGTTTTGATGTATTCAATCCATAAATCTTCTCTCTCTTTTTCGCTCATACACTAATGCCCCTTCTAAAGTATTACCGTCTTCCCGCTACTCACTCTTTTCCTGAACGGAACGCCCCTCCTGTGCTTTTTCCTCTTTTTTCGGATTTTCCGGCGGCTGTTCCATATTTTCAATCGGAGCAGCATTTCTCCGCACAAACATATTCCCTTCAAGAACCTTTTGTATTATTTTTTTGGCAATCAATCCAATAATATAAAAAATAATCAGCGTTGCCAGTAAAAGTTCCAGGCTATACGTAGTATCCATATCTTTGACAATCGTAATAACCGCCACAATCGCCCCTGCCAGCAGCGTAATAAATTTGGGAATAAATTCCAGCTTCAACTAAATCCCTCCCTGACTTATATTGTTTTTGTCGGCTTCCCAACCGATTTAATCACAAAATCACCATTTTCCGGATAAAATTCTACCGTGCGCCCATAATTCAGCCCGGTATCTTCTGCCATAAGCCGTATTCCTAACTCCTTCAGCTTCTTTTTGACCGCATTAACATTACGCTCGCCGACACGCAGCATGTCATTGTTTTCATTAAACGCAAACATCTGTGCCCCACCTGCAATTTTTGCCGTCAAAAGACTGACATTGGCCCCCTTTTGCTGCATAATCTCAATCAGATAATCGATTCCGGTATCCGCAAATTTGGCCCGATTTTGATTCTGACGCACCTGCGTGCTGTCAGGAAGCATCACATGAACCAATCCGGCAATCTGAGATGTCCTGTCATATAGCGCAACTCCCACACAGGAACCCAGGCCCAGTGTAGTGATTGCATTCGGTGCATGACAGACATTCAAATCAGCCATTCCAACTTTTATCATTTCTGCCATTTTTAATCACCTTAACCCTAATGATTGCAATATACGCCCATACGAATCAAGAGATGGAATCAAAATAAAATATCCACTGATATCCACATCTAAATCCTTAAATCTTGATTCAATTAACAATGCCTTATCACCTAATTTTCCAAATTCAATCGCCGGAACACTTAAAATAGCGCCCGCCATGTCAAACGCAAGGCTCGGAACGGAAACCGAAATTGACAATCCTGTCAGCGATGAAATTGCAGAAAGGTATGCACCAGAAATAATATTTCCTATTTCCTGCAATGCAGATACCTCCATATCTGAAAATTCCTCTGATTCCATATCACCATAGCCCAGCAGCTGATGTACCAGAAGCTTTGCATCATTGCTTTCCAGGATGAAAAGCAGCGAACCGTCAATATCATCCTCCAAATGAAGCAGTATACCTGCTACCAGTGTTTCAGCCCCTCCAATAATCTCTGCCAGTTCTGCAAAAGATAACATCTCTACTTTAGGAACATGCATATCAATTCTAGCATTAATAAGTTGGGACAATGCAGTAGTTGCATTGCCCGCACCTATATTTCCTATTTCGGTTAATACATCAAATCCCATGTTATCTATGCTTTCATCCTGAATATTCTGCATAGAAATCTCCTTGTCTATATATTTTCTTTTTCATTGACTACAGAAGCGATATTTAACAATGTAATCAACCCGTCATCATGTTTTCCAACACCGCTCAGGTATTGCATCTGCAAGTCGTTTGTATCAGAAGCCGTCGGTTTCTCAACTGAATTTTCATCCAGAATGACAACCTCCTTTACCTCGTCTACAATAATTCCAATCGCAGATTTCGACTCCAGCTTAATAATAATAATTCTGGTTGCATTCGTATACTCATCCGGCTCAAGATTGAACTTCAGCCGCAGGCTCATAACCGGAATAATCTCACCGCGTAAATTGATAACTCCTTTAAAATAAGGCTGCGCACTTGGTATCCGGGTAATCCTCTGCTGACGGACAATATTATCAACATATTTAATGTCAATACCGTACTGCTCACTTCCTAATCGAATTACAATAAACTGCTTACCATCACTTGCTACCGAAATATTTTGAACATCATTTACATCTTCCATTTCTGTGCCCCCCTACACTAAAGTATTTACTTCAAGAATAAGTGCAACTTCACCGTCGCCAAGAATCGTAGCACCGCTGATCAGCTTGCTGCAGCGGATATAATCACCGATTGATTTAATAACAATTTCCTGCTGGCCAATCAGATTATCTACCACCAGGCCTGCCTGCTTGTCGCCCTTCTGCACAATGACAACCGTAAGGCTTTCCGGATGAAAATCTCCCGGCTCAACTTCGAGAATCTGATCCAGACGAATCAACGGAACAACAGATCCTCTCAGATTGATCACTTCTTTTGTCTGAACATGCTTAATATCTTCAAAGGCAACATCTTCAATCGTCTGAATACTGCCAAGCGGAATCGCATATTTCTCTGTTCCCAGCTCAACCATCAGCGCCTGAATAATCGCTAATGTCAATGGCAGATGAATAATGAAGCTGCTTCCTTCTCCAAGCTCTGTCTTACACTCAATATTACCGCCGAGGCCTTCAATCTTTGTCTTTACAACATCAAGCCCGACGCCTCGTCCGGACACATCGGTAATCTTTTCTGCTGTAGAAAAGCTTGGCTTAAACAGCAGGTCAATTACTTCCTTGTCTGTCATCGCTTCAGCCTGCTCCGGCGTAACATTTCCCTTTTCAATCGCTTTGTTCCGCACCTTTTCAATGTCGATACCGGCACCATCATCACGCACTTCAATATTTACATTGTTTCCATCCTGATAGGCATCCAGATAAATATGACCAACTTCATCCTTGCCCAGACGGATTCTTTCTTCATTTGATTCCAGTCCGTGGTCGGCAGAATTGCGGAGCAAATGCTGCAACGGATCCCCGATCTCATCAATAACAGTACGGTCAAGCTCTGTCTCTTCACCGGACATATGTAATTCCATCTTTTTCCCGAGTTTCTTCGTCAAATCACGAATCATCCGCGGGAAACGGTTTACAACGCTCTCGATCGGCACCATTCGCACTTTCATAACGGATTCGTGCAGATTTGTCGTAACGCTTTCGAGATATTCAATCTGTTCATTAAAATCAGAGTCGCTTTTTGCCTCTTCTGACGAATTTATGGACACAAGACCATTCTTCGCAATAATCAACTCACTGACAAGATTCATTAAAACATCTAATTTCTCAATATCTACACGAACAGTACGTCCAACCGTAGGTTTTGTCGTTTTCTGCGCCGTCTTTTGAGTAGTCTGTTTTGTCTCTTTCTGCGCTGCTGTCTGCGTTGCCGCGGCCGCCCCTGTCTTTTTCGGTTCTTCGGTTTTCTTTTCCGCACCGGAATCCTGTGAGGCCTCTGTTTTTTCTTCCTGTTTTATATCAGCCTCAAACGGTCCAACGATAGCCATCCTGATTTCAGAAATGGATTCAATCGCTTCCTTTACTTTTTCCATGCTCTCTTTAGTGAAATAAACAAGGCTAAAGTCCAAAGAAAACTTTTCGTCTTCAATGTCCTGAACATTTGGAACCGATTTGATTACTTCGCCAAGCTCCTCTAACGCTTTAAATACCAGAAAGGCACGCGCTGCTTTCAGAATACAGTTTTCTTCCAGATATACGGTAATTCCAAAAATATTCATGTCGTCCTTAAGCGCTTTTTCAAATGTTCCCTGCTCATATTCCGAAATTTGAATTTCTTTGTATTTTGCACTTTCTGTTCCGGCAGAAGGAGCTGTTTCCTGACCCGGTTTTTCTTCCTTAGATGCCGGTGCAGTGTCGCTTCCTTTCTTTCCGGTTGCCTTTTCGGCAATGGAATTTAACGTGTTGATAATTTCTTCGTTTTCTTCCGTGCCCTCGTTGGCTGTCTCTACGATTTCAGCCAGATACGCTTCCAGCGCATCCAGACCACGAAACAAGACATCAACTAACTCCGGCTGTACACTCATATTGCCACTTCTGATCTCCTGAAATACGTTTTCCATATCATGAGTCAGTCTCTGCATCCGCTTAAAGCCCATGGTTCCTGCCATGCCTTTTAACGAATGCGCCGCACGGAAAATTTCATTAATGGAGTCCATATTTTCCGGCTCCTGTTCAATGATCATAAACTGATCACTCAATGTTTGTAAATGTTCCTTCGTCTCATCAATAAAGATTTCAAGATATTGACTAACATCCATTTTAGCGCACCCCCACATGCTCTGTTATCGCATCAGCAATTTTCTTTAACGGCGCCACCTCATCTACAACGCCTGCCTCCGCAACCGCCTTTGGCATTCCATAGACAATCGAAGTCGGCTCATCCTGTGCAATAACGAAAATATTGTTTGTTTGTTCTAATTGTAAGATTCCTTTTGTACCGTCTGCTCCCATTCCCGTCATAACAACGCATGTAATCTCATCAAAAGACGTGTTCATCAAAGATTCATACATAATATCTGCGCATGGCTTCAATCCATGACGCGCTGCCTCTTCCGTAACAGAAAGACGATGCTGGTTTTTTCCCTTCTCTATTAAACGCATCTGGAAACCGCCTTTGGCCACATAGACCGTTCCCTTTTCAAGAAGCTCTCCATGCTCTGCCTCCTTCACCGCAATCCGGCTAAGCTCATCCAGACGTTTGCTCAGCGAAAGCGTAAAATCCTCCGGCATGTGCTGCACGATCAAAACAGCCGCATCAAGGTTGGCCGGAAGAAATGGGATCACATACTGCAATGCCTTTGGTCCTCCTGTAGAGCATGCCAGTGCAACAAGCTTCCTCGCTCCGCTCCCCAACGGCTTTTTCGAATGCTTCAGCGGATTCCCTCCGGAAATTTTCCCGCGCTCTTCTGTTTTGGAAAGTTCTGCAAACGGTTTCCTTGTTTTGTTAGCGGAAGCTGCAACGTCCTGTTTCTCGTCATCAGAAACAGGCACCGGAAGAGAAGTGGCGGCATAAAGCATTTTCAAAAGGCGGTCAGCAAAACCGGATCCTCTCGCCTCAACCAGGCTGTCCGGTTTGGTCACAAAATCAAATGCTCCAAGCTCCAACGCCTGAATCGTTTCTTTTGCACCTTCCTTTGCAAGCGTACTGACAATCAGAACCTTTTCCTGAAAACCGCTTTTTTTCATTTCACGCAAAAGCTCGATTCCACTCATCTTAGGCATGTTGATGTCTAAGACAATCGCATCAAACTTCTTGCCGGACTTTAAAATCTCCAGTGCTTCCAAACCATCTACCGCATATTGCTCTACATGAAGATTCCTGTCTGAATTGATTATATCAAAAACAATTCTTCTCATAAGTGCAGAATCATCAACAACAAATATTTTTTTCACACTTTTAACCTCCCCACATTTATCTTCCATTTTTTCTCTCTAGCTGAAAAACATAACGAATGATCTGTTCCCTTTTTTCTTCTGTCAAATATATATATTTCATACGAATATCATAATAGTCATTTTCATTTCGTAAAACCTCGGAATAAACTACCCTGCCGGCTACCTCCATCTCATGCTGTCCCGCCTCACAGAAGAAATCAAATTTTATGAGAATTTCTGTTCCTCTGTCAAGCTTTTTCTTCGAAGCAAAGCGGATTCCGCCTCCGCTGATATCAATCATCGTTTCCTCCCACAGTCCGTAACCGTCAGCCTCCTCTTCCCCGTAACGCACCGGCTGGCCTTCTCCAGTATACTCCTCTGCATTCCTGTCCGGCAATACCTTTATACAAATTCTTCCCCTGCAGGAAACCCGCTGATGCATCCTTCTCTGCACCTGCTGCAGCGGTGAGGCAAGCTCTATGCTGATTCCAGTTCCCTCCTCCAGATAAGAAGGAGCCTGAAAATAACAGCTGCAGCGATATACCCTCTGCGCAAAATACAAATAGATTAAATAACATACATTTTTTTGCAGGCTTTCTGCCTCATCCGACACCAAAAGCTCAAGCTTTGCATCGGAAAGAACCTTATGCAGGGTTCCTGTGCAGACCAGGGTTTCTTCTCTGTCAGCAGCATTTTGATAAAGCTGCACCACACGAAATATTTTGATTTTAGTACCCTGTTTTATGATTTCATTTAGCATATGCATCACACCCTTATCATTTGCAATCCAGTCTAGTATAGCGGACAAAAAGTAAATGGCAGTTTGACCTGTCTAATTTTCGCTGTACTTGTGTATCAGTTTCTAATTACTAGCGGTTTCCGTGAAACATTTTTGTCAGGATTCCGGATAATCCCCGTATTTTTCGATTTTCCACTGCATCTGCGCCGTTTTCAATCAGCATTGCCAATTCCAGCATCGCCCGCGCGGAGGCAGAATTTGGATAGGCAAGCGTAACCGGCTGCTGCTGCATAACAGATTTCGGCAGTTTATCATCATAGGGAATATATCCAAGATATGCCATCTGTATATTTAAAAACTTTTCAACTACCGCATCCAGCTTATTAAAAAGCTCTTTGCCTTCCTCATAGCTATGCGCACGGTTTGCAACCATCTGAATTTTTGTCTCATTGCGGTAAAATTCGGGATGGCGGCACAGCGTTTTTAAAAGCGCATAAGCATCTGTAATCGAAGTCGGCTCCGGCGTCGCCACCAGAAGAACCTCAGAGCTTGACAATACCAGATCAATAACTGTATTGGAAATTCCTGCACCGGTATCAATGATCACAACGTCGGCAATCTGATCCAGCTCATACATCATGCGAACCAGGTTTTGAACCTGATCATGGTTTAAATTCGTAAGCTCCCGCAGCCCTGACCCTCCTGAAATAAAACCGACATTCTCCGGTCCGGAAGAAATGATTTCATTTAGTCCTTTTCCATGAAACATCATATCAGCAAGGTTGTACTTTGGGCGGATACCAAGCATAATCTCAACATTGGCAAGTCCAAAATCTGCGTCCAGAATCACAACCTTTTTGTTCATCTTTCCAAGCTGGATTGCCAAATTCACAGAAATATTCGATTTGCCTACGCCGCCTTTTCCGCTGGTCACGGTAATAACCCGCGCCATATGCTTCTTTTTATTCTGCTGTTTGATTATGTTTCTTAACTGTTCTGCCTGATCCATCAGCCATTTCCTCCAAGAAGCTGTTTTGCAATACCCTGGGCGTCAATTTTACCAATATCATCCGGAACATTCTGTCCCCATGTCGTATAAGACAAAGGCGCTCCCGTCAGCATATGAATATTATATATATTTCCGATTGTATCTGTCTCATCCAGCTTTGTAAAAATCAGGTTGTATTTTGTTATTTCTGAATAAACTGCTGAAATCCTGACCAGATCTTTGTACTTTGTTGTCGCGCTGAGAACCAAAAAGACTTCTCTGTTTGCTTCCTCCACTGTCTCAATCAGCTTTCTGATATCCTCCCGCTGCTCTTTATTGTTATGGGAACGTCCTGCTGTATCAACAAACACCAGATCATATTCTCTGAAATCCTCTGTCGCATTTACCATATCCTCCGGCGAGTATACAACCTTCAGCGGAATCCCCAGAATATTTGCATAGGTTTTGAGCTGTTCTACCGCTGCAATACGGTATGTGTCTGAAGTGATCAGCGCCACCTTTGTTTTTTTAGACAGCTTTAAAGTGGATGCAATTTTAGCAATCGTCGTTGTTTTTCCTACACCGGTAGGACCGACAAAAAAGATATATTTCGTCCGTTTTGTCTTGATGTCAATTAAATGGGGCTGCCCAATTTTAAGCACAATTTTCTGATATACCCCCGCAAGAATTGTGTCCAGGTTTGCATTCTTCCCCACGCTTTCTGCAATATCCTCTAAAAGCTGATTTACATAAGTTTCTTCTACTTCATTGTCCACCAGCTTTTTATGAATCAGATCAAAATATGGCTGATTCGTATTCTCCTGTTCTGCCTTCTTTTCTTCTTTAGCCTTTTCTGCCTGAAGCTGTTTTTCCAACAGGTCCTGCAGATTGCTCAGCCGTTCTTCAATCTCATTGGAATCATTTCCATCTTTGGATGCTTTTGCTGCCGGTTTCGGATCTTCATCCAGAATTGCACTGCTCTTAACAGAAACTCCGCTCTTTTCCTGCGCTTCCTGTGTTTTTTCCGCCGATTCGCCCCTTGCCTCTTTATCGGCAGCAAGCACTGCATTCGTCTCCTGAATTGCCTCCTGAAGCTTGCTAAAATCCGGAAAATTTTCCTGTACCTCTTCCTTTGGGTGTACATCATCAACCGCAGCGGTCAGCTCCACTGTTGTTTTTCGGAAAAGCTTGAAGATTCCCTTTGGAACAATCTGCCTGACATTCATTACGATTGCATCGTCACCCAAATCCTCTGTCGCCAGTCTTTGTGCCTCTTCCTCTGTCGCCGCAATATATTTTCTAATAACCATTTTTTACCTCATTTCTGCACTATTCACACTAAACTGTAACCATTCCAACGGACTGCAGCTCTACATTTGTGTCAATTTCATTATAAGATACTACAATCAGGTCATTAAACTGCTCTGCCGTCAATTTCTTAAAATACATCCGCACAATCGGAGATGTCACAATAATTGGGTTTTTCCCAAGCTCTTCCATTTTTTCCATCTCTTCCTTTACCACATTTAAAATATTTTGCGTCGTCTCCGGATCCAGATTAATAAACGTACCCTGTTCCGTCTGCTTAATCGAATTCATAATCTCCTGCTCTATTTTCGGATCCAGTGTAACCACGCTTGTCATTTCATTGTTCGGGAAGTATTTATTTGAAATTGCACGTTTCAGGCTCTGGCGCACATATTCCGTCAGCACATCCGTGTCGCGCGTAGTTGTGGCATTGTCTGCAAGCGTTTCAAAAATCGTGACAAGATCCCGGATAGATACCCCTTCCCGCAAGAGATTCTGAAGCACCTTTTGAATCTCGCCAACACCCAGTAATTTAGGAACAAGCTCTGATACAAGCGTTGTATTGGCCTCCTGAATATTGTTGATCAGATTCTGTACATCCTGACGGGTCAAAAGCTCGTCCAGATGCTGTCTGACCACCTCAGTCAGATGTGTCGCAATAATTGATGGTGGATCTACTACCGTATACCCCAGCGACTCTGCCCGCTCCCTCTGCGCCTCTGTAATCCAGATTGCCGGCAGATGGAAGGATGGCTCAAAGGTTGGTATACCGGTAATCTCTTCCTCTACATAACCGGGATTCATCGCCATATAATGGTCAAACAAAATCTCGCCTTCACTGACAGGAACTCCTTTTATCTTAATTACATACTGATTCGGATTGAGCTGTATGTTATCACGCAGACGGATCATCGGGACAACACACCCCAGTTCCAGCGCCACCTGCCTTCGGATCATAACAACACGATCCAGCAAATCTCCTCCCTGATTCACATCCGCTAACGGGATAATACCATATCCAAACTCCAGCTCAATCGGATCAACCTGAAGAAGAGAGACAACATTTTCCGGTCTGCGGATTTCCTCTGCAGACTCTTCCTCTTCATCCACTTCGTCCTCAATCCTGACATCCTCCATCGCAGACTCAATCGCCCTGGCTGCAACGATAAAAAGAATCGCATAACAGAGGCAGATAAACGTCGGCAGCGGTGTGAATGCAAGAAGCGCAAGTGTTGCACCGACAATATATAAAACCTTTGGAATCGAAAACAGCTGCTGCAGCAAAACATTGCCCAGATCTGATTCTTTTGAAACCTTTGTTACCAGAATACCGGTAGACAGCGAAATAACCAGCGAAGGAATCTGACTCACCAGACCGTCACCAATCGTCAGGATCGTATATTTTTCCAGGGCCGCCATCATCTCCTCGCCCTGCATTACAATTCCCAGAATCAGACCGCCGACTATATTGATTGCCGTAATAATCAAACCGGCCGTCGCATCTCCCTTAACATATTTTGTTGCACCATCCATGGCTCCAAAAAAGCTTGCCTCATCCTGAATTTTCTGACGCCGTTCCTTTGCCTGTGCATCCGTAATTGCACCGGTATTCAGATCAGCGTCTATTGCCATCTGTTTTCCAGGCATGGCGTCCAGCGTAAATCTTGCCGTTACCTCAGCAACTCGCTCCGAACCCTTATTGATTACAATAAACTGAATTAAAATCAAAACCAAAAAGATGATGATACCGACAATCAGATTGCCGCCGCCGACAAAATTACCAAAAGTCGCCACAACCTCGCCCGCATAACCATTCAGCAGGATATTACGGGTAGAGCTTACATTCAGCGCCAGGCGAAACAGCGTTGTCATCAAAAGAATCGTCGGAAACGATGACATGTTTAATGCCTCTTTTGAAAACAGTGAATTAAATAAAATAATCAATGCCAATGCCAGATTCAACATCAAAAAAATATCCAGCAGCCCCGTTGGTATTGGTATAATCAGACATATTATTGGTATTAATATGTACAATCCCAGAAATAAATCTGCTCTTTTCATCGGTTATCTCCCCTATGCCTTTCCTTGTAATCCATATACATATGCCAGAACCTCCGCAACCATCTGATAAAGCTCCGGCGGAATCTGCTCGCCAATTTCCACATTGTGGTAAAGCATTCTTGCCAATGGTTTGTTTTCTACAATTTCAATCTTATTTTCTCTGGCAATATCTTTTATCCGGTTCGCCAGATAATCTGCACCCTTTGCCACAACAATCGGTGCATCATACTTTTCTTTATCGTATTTCAATGCAACGGCAAGGTGATTTGGATTGGTAATGACGACATCTGCATTTGGCAGCTCCTGCATCATCCTTCTCTGGGAAGCCTGACGCATCCTCTGCTTCTGCTGACCCTTTACCTTCGGATCACCTTCCTGCATTTTATACTCATCCCTGACCTCCTGCTTACTCATTTTCATATCATTGTGATGCTTCCATCTCTGGTAAAGATAATCCGCAAAACCAATGACAAAAAAGAACATGCTGATACGCAGGCCTACATCGATAATCGTTTCCCCAATAATTGCTATCCCCTGTGACAGGCTGTAATCATACATATCATAAATCAGATTCCATTTGTCCTTCAGATAGCTGTACACAACTGCGACAATAATGACAATCTTCCCGACTGACATGACCAGCATGACCAGCTTGTCCTTGGAAAACATACGTTTCATGCCGCTTAAAGGACTGATTTTACTCAGCTTAGGCTTCATAGGCTCCGCAGAAATCTTCCATTTTACCTGCATGAGCAGCGCAGCTACTGTTGTCGCAAAAGAAACGGCAAGGAACGGCCAGATTATCGAAACAAGCTTCATGATGACATCGCCGAGAAGCGCACACGCAATCTGTAATGTAAACTCATCCTGCACATAATCTGCAAAATGCCCAAGCAGGGAATTGTAATTTTCTAATAGCTGATTCCCCAGAGAGCCAATGTACACCTTTAAAAATCCAAAAAAAGCCAGCAGAGAAAGCGCCGAGGTAAAATCAACACTCTTGGCTACCTGCCCTTTTTTTCTGGCGTCCTCTAACTTTTTTGTCGTAGGCTCTTCGGTCTTCTCACCTCCGGGCCCCTCTTTCGCAAACAACTGCAGATTATACTTCATATAAGCCATAATGACATTTATCCTGCTTCCTGTATCGCCTTTTTTACCCTGCTATCTTATGATGAAACGACATACAAATATATAATACTCCATTTAGACAAAAATAGCAAACAGTGATATTAAACCGTTTTGCGGCAAAATG
The DNA here is from genome assembly GCA_021200535.1 of Clostridiaceae bacterium. Taxonomy (GTDB): domain Bacteria; phylum Bacillota; class Clostridia; order Lachnospirales; family Lachnospiraceae; genus Butyribacter. Next base: position 55,056 of record JAJQGL010000050.1, read on the forward strand.
CCTGTCAGGGTGCCATCGACTGCATAAAATATTTTGTCAGCTTCTGCATTTCCTCAAATAGAAAGTCCGTAATCCCCGGCAGCAGGGACATGATAAAGAACAACAAAACCAAGCCGACAAAAAGCTTAAGCTGGATTCCGATAACAAACATATTTAACTGGGACGCTACCTTTGCCAAAATCCCCAAAATCACATTTAAAATTAAAATGCAGGAAAAGATCGGCAGAATAATCCGAAATCCAATGACAAAATAATCCAGCATATACTCCAAAAAAATCTGATACAGTGTCGGTGAAAAACTGGCTTCCCCTATTGGAATCAGCTCGTAGGAATCAATCAGGGCATCAATAATATAATAATGCATGTCTGAGCCGATAAACATAAGCAGGAACAAATTTGAAAACAAGGTTGAAGTAATGGTGGTCTGCACATTGGTAGCCGGATCGTATTCCATTGCCATCGCAAAGCCGATCTCCATATCCACCATATGTCCGGAAAAGGAAAGAATATAGAGGACAAAGCCGGAGCCAATGCCAATCAACAATCCGGTAATGCCCTCCTGTACAATAAGAATGCTGTATCCAATCATCCCATCATAAGATACAGCTTCATAATCGACAATATTCATAACAATCAGCGTAAGAAAAAAAGCAATCCCCACCTTAACTCTTCTTGGAATGTTAGAGTTACTGAAAAAAGGTACAACAAAGATAATCGATGCAATTCTGGCAAAGACAAGTAAAGCATATTCAATATACTGTATGCTGAATGTCACTTTCTCCACTCCTCACTTCACTGTAATTTACCGCCCTACAATGTCCGGAATCTGATTTATAATATCCACCAGCAGATCAGACATTGAGTCCATCATCCACCCGCCGCACAAAAGCAGGATTACCATGACCGCAAGAAATTTCGGCACAAAGGTTAATGTCTGTTCCTGAATTGATGTAATTGTCTGAAAAATACTGATAATCAGGCCAATGACAAGCGATATCAGTAATAATGGCGCCGCTACTTTTACTACAGTCCATATTGTCTCCCTGGAAATATCCAGAATATAATCCTGTATCATGTCCAGCCTCCTCTTTCAAGCATCCAATAACACATAAAATCCCCCCCCCGGTTAACTGATTCACTGAAACGATTGTACCATCTGACCGACAACCAGATTCCATCCATCTGCCAGCACAAACAGCAAAATTTTAAACGGCAGAGATATCGTCGTTGGCGGCAGCATCATCATACCCATTGACATCAATGTTGATGCCACTACCATATCTACCACAATAAATGGCAGATATAACATAAACCCAATAATAAAAGCAGTTCGAAGCTCACTGATAATAAATGCCGGAATAATTGTTGTAATCGAAAGCTCATCATAGCTTTCGATTTCTTCCGAATCCTCATTAATGCTGATAAAGAGCTTTAAATCCTTGTCTCTTGTCTGTTTCAGCATAAATTCACGCAATGGAGCCAATCCACTTTCAATGGCGTCTTCCTGCTCAATCGTCCCTTCCATATACGGCTGTACCGCATCCTCGTTGATCTGTGAAAACACAGGAGACATAATCGCCAGTGTAACAAACAGAGCTAAACCAACCAGCACCTGGTTTGGCGGCGATGTTTGCGTTCCCAGTGCAGAACGGATAAAATGAAATACCACAATGAGACGGGTGAACGATGTCACCATAATCAAAATCGACGGTGCCAGTGCAAGAACGGTCAAAACCAGAAGCATCTGCAATGTAGCTTCTAAACTTGTACTGCCGGCATTTGAAGAAATATTTAATTCAAAACTATCGTCACTGTCAGCCTCTCCGTCAATCTCATCCTGTGTGATCGAATCAACATCACTCTCTGTCGCTCTCGCATAAGACGGTGCTGACGCAAAAAATAAAGCAAAAAAAGTCAGCAACAGACAACAGCACCGAAAAAACGATTTCTTTGCTTTCCTTCTACGCTGCTTTGCTGCAGACAATACATTTTTGTCCCTCTTTGTTTCGACGATTGTCAACTTATCTTCCCTGTCCTGTTTTATCATCTCAAACGGTTCCCTTCAAAAACGAAAAAAGGCAAACTCAGCAGTTAAAATCTGTATACCACTATGTTTGACACATTTTCCTCCAGAATAAATACTATTCTTCTTTCTTTTTATTGAGCTCTTTCATATTTTTTAAGACATCCCGAAATGAGACGTCATTTACTTCCGGTGTGGTCAGATCAATATCCGATTCATCCAGCTCTGTCAGAAATGTCGAATGCTCTTTCCCGCTGATGAAAGCAACATATTTTCCACCGATCTGTGCAAGCACAATATTTTTCCCCGGTGCAATCTGCTGCGATTCGATGACCTTAATATTCCTGGCTTTGGCATTGACATGTCCGGATTTTGCGTACCACTTTGTAAAAAGATGTGCCCCTACCAATATTGCAATAAATACAAGCAGCAGGGCAATCAATTTAATAATGCTGGCCAGCGTAGAAAAACCCGATAAAATCACAAGCATATCTACACCTCCAGCATCAAATTATTTTACAATTTCTACTAAACGAATACCAAAATTTTCTTCAATGACAACAACTTCGCCTTTCGCAACATGCTTGCCGTTGACAAGCACATCAACCGGTTCTCCCGCCAGCTTATTCAGCTCAAGAATTGTGCCCGGTGCAAAATCGAGGATTTCTTTAATGGATTTATTGGAACGCCCAAGTTCTACCGTTACCTCCAAAGGAACATCCATGATCAGATCAATATTTTCCTGCTGCAATAATGGGCTGATTCCCGGATTAAACGCCTGAAACTGCGCCGGCTGTACATTGACATTTGCTGCCGGCATCATGTATGGCTGCTGCATCGGCTGTACCATGTTCGGGTCTGCCATCTGCGGCGCCGGCTGAGGCATTGGCTGCGGCTGCGGTGCTGCCTGCGGTTCCGGAGCAGGTGCCGGCTGAGGTTCTGGTTCTGCAGCTGATACCTGGCTTCCCATAAATTTATCGTACAGCTCTTTTGCAAACTCAAACGGATACAGCTGCATGATCTGGCTGTCAATCAATTCGCCAATTTTCATATCAAACGCAACCTGAACGACACGATCATTTAAAAAGTTTGAAATTGAAGTGTCTTCGATTGTATCATTTAAATCTACAAGGCTCGCAGAAGGAGGACTGATATCCACCTTTTTTTCCAACATGGAAGAAAGTGACGTGGCAGCAGAACCCATCATCTGATTCATCGCCTCGCTGATTGCACTCAAATGCAGCTCAGATAATTCACCCTCTGTATTTGAGCCATCTCCGCCCATCATCAGATCCGTAATAATCTTAACATCCTGTTCCTTTAATATCAGGATATTGTTTCCATCAATTCCTTCGATATAGGAAATATGAATAAATACACACGGTCTGTCGTATTGCTTTGACAATTCGTCAATCGAAACATATGATACGCGCGGAGTTGTAATCGTTACTTTATTGTTTAATAACGTGGAAAGAGTTGTCGCTGCAGTTCCCATGTTAATATTGGCAATCTCTCCAACCGCATCTCTCTCCGAATCCGTCAACGTTATGTTTCCAGCGTCGCTTCCACTGCCGCCAGAAGAATTACCACCAGTCAACGCATCAATTTCTTCCTGCGATAACATTCCATCCATAACCTATTGTTCCTCCCTTATTACTGAAGTAAGCCTGACTGCATATGAATTCGAAGTCGCACCCGGCAAAGCGGTAAACTTCCGAATATTTCCCACATACACATCCAGCTCGTCATCAACCTTTGTGTCTAATTTAATGATATCTCCTAACTGGAGATTTGCAAAATCATTTACTGAAATAGAGCTTCTACCAAGCATCGCACGCACAGGAATCTTTGCATAATCAATAATTTGCTGAATAGAATCCTGATAAGCGCCGGCGGAAACGTCTTTCATTGCAGAATACCAATACTTTGTATTCAGCTTGTCTATGACAGGCTCAACGCAGGAATACGGAATACAGACATTCATCAGTCCTTCTACATCACCAATCTTAATGTTTAACGTAACGATCGCTGTCATTTCCGTCGGTGAAATAAACTGGGCAAACTGAGAATTTGTCTCAATCCTCTCCAGCCTCGGCTCAATCGTTTCCACACTTTCCCACGGCTCAACCATCATATTTGTACATACTTCCAAAATACGCTCTAATATTACCAGCTCAATTTCAGTAAATTCCCTGTTTTTTTCCAACGGATTGCCATAGCCTCCAAGCATTCGGTCTACTATTGCAAATCCAAGATTCGCCGCTAACTCTAATATGATATTTCCCTGAAGAGGAGCAAAATTGATCACCCCCAGCAAAACCGGGTTAAACAAAGCGTTCGAAAATTCAGAATACGTATTTGCCTCTGCATTCATTACATCAACCTGTATTGATTTTCTAAGATATGCCGGCAAATTCGTTGATAACAAACGTCCGTAATTCTCAAAGATAATCTCCAGAGTACGCAAATGGTCTTTCGAAAACTTAGATGGTCTGGCAAAATCATAATCTTTTATGGATTTTTCCGGCGTCTCATTTAATGATTCCGTATCCAACTCACCTGAACTCAGCGCATTGAGCAAACTATCAATTTCCGCTTGAGATAAGGTATCTCCCATAATTTTCACCTCGCGCCTGAACTTTCAACAAACAACCAGCCGATAGATGCACTGGCCATTATGTAAAAATTCAGTTTTTACATTAAAATACTGTATCATGAATCTAACGATTCATGACCTTGCTGCGCCCTCACATACAAACATGCTCGGTCCGCTTATCATTGTATCATAAAAAAGCCATAAGTCAAAGTCATTTTTTCTCTGCTAAAAAAAGGCAGACAAAAAACAGAAGCGCTTTTCCCCTAAACTCTTTTATTGCGTAACATATCCATCTAAATCAATACTAACAACCACCTTAGAATCCAGAAGCTCCCGAATTTCTTCAACCGCTTCTTTTCTGATCAGATCAGATGTCGCCTCAGAATAGGTATGGCTTTGAATAACTGAGGAAATTGCACTTGTAATCTGTGCAGTATTTAACTCAATTACTTCTTTCATCTCATCATAGTCATCCGATTTTGTATTTAAATTCAGTGAATATCCATTTAACAATGCATAATGCTGTGTTCCATCTGCATCTGTCTTTAAGTTATAGGTTGCCTGTGAATCAAAAGTAACCGCATATGGCTCTGTATCTTTAATCGAATAATTCTCATCCGCATCTGCGTCCGCATCTGCATCCAGCTCCAGATTGAGAACAGAAGCCACCTGGGTAATCAGATTATTTGTTTTTTGAAACGTCGGCAGCATAACAAAAAACATGACCGCCGTCAATACGACATTAATCACTGTCAACGCTGTGATGATTACACTGAAAATATTTTTCTTCATTTTATTAACCTCACCTTTCTGTTTTCCCTTTATATGCTAATTTTCATCCGTGTATATCTTAATTTCAACACGGCGGTTTTTTGCTCTTCCAGCCTCTGTATCATTCGTGGCAATCGGATCCACATCTCCTCTGCCGGATGCCTCAAGGTTTGTCTGGTCAACATTTTTCTGTTCTGTCAGGTATTCCAAAACCTTTGTCGCCCTCGCGGTAGAAAGCCAAAGATTGCTCGGATATTCCGCATTGTGTATCGGTACATTGTCCGTATGCCCCTCAATTTTAATCTGACGGTCACTATATTTTTTAAGAATAGATGCCACACGGCTTAAAATCTGTTTGGCCCCCGACTGTATCTCTGCGCTGCCGGACTCAAACAAAACTCCTCCGCTCAGTGAAAGCATAACATAACTGTACCCATCATCCATCGTCACATCAAGAGAATCCTGCAAACGGTTTGTTTCAACCCCCTCTACAACATCACTGTATATCTGCTCAGTTTCTTCCTTCTTTTCTGCCAGTTTCTTTGCCTCATATTCCTTTTCCGGGTCTTCCTGCGATTCAGAATCAGCCTTTTTGCCCATATCGGTAACATACTGATCTAAATTGCTCAGCTGCGTTGCACCGCTGGAAATCAGTGTTCCCTGACCAATCGCCTGTCCGCCGCCGCTAAAAATGCTAAAGCTGTTTGAAAGTGATGCTACCAGCTCAGCATATTTCACTTCGTCGACATTTGACATAGCAAATAATAACACAAAGAAACAAAGAAGAAGATTCATCAAGTCAGAAAAGGTATCTTTCCAGAGATCCGTCTTGATTTCCTGTTGCTGCTTTTTCCCTTTTGCCATTAAGCCTCACCGCCTTCAGCTGCTGCAGCAGACGCAGCATTGTTTACTGCATCCACACCAATCGCGTCTCTGGCAGTTGGCGCCAGGAATGATTTCAGTTTTTCTTCAATTACTCTTGGATTTTCTCCCGCCTGAATAGATAAAAGACCTTCTACCATAACCTCTTTTACCGATATTTCTATCTCGTTATACATCTTTAACTTAAAGGAAATCGGTATAAAAATTGCATTGGCGAGAATAGAACCATATAAGGTGGTCAGCAGGGCAACTGCCATGTTTGGTCCGATTCTTGACATATCCTCCATGTTATACAGCATGTTTACCAGACCAATCAGAGTACCAATCATACCCCATGCAGGACCCATGCCGCCCCAGTTTGCCCAGAAACCAATTTTTTCATTGTGCCGCTTGTCCAGGGACATCAGCTCTGTCTCCATGATATTGCGCACCAGCTCCGGATCAGTACCATCTACAATCAGCATAATTCCCTTCTTCAGGAAATCATCCTCAATATTGTTCGCCATCTCCTCTAATGCCAAAAGACCTTCCTTACGGGCTACATTTGATAATTGAACAATATTGTTGATCACCTCTGCCTCATCCGCTGTTGTTTTCCTCATTGCAATACGGATTGACTTCAGGTTATTCACAAATTCCGGTATGCTCTTAGCCTGCGTAAACATACAGATGGTTGAACCACCGATCGTAATAATAACAGACGGCAAATCTCCAAAATTGCTCAGAGAGGAAAAACCGCCGTCTCCGGAAACAATACCAAAAAATACAATTACCGCACTGAAAATCAATCCTACTATTGTTGTAATATCCAAAACCTACACCACCTTATGTAATATTATATATCATTCTGCAAAACTTGCAGAATTGCATTCTCTCTTATATGATTTTACTAGATTTTTGATCATCTGTCTACTTTCTTTTACAATTATTTTTTTTCCAGTCGTTAAAGTGATTACTGTGTCCGGTGTCTCCTCCACCAGTTCAATCAAATCTGCATTGAGCGTTACTTCTTTTCCATTTAATCTTGTTACATCAATCATATGGCACCTCGTTTCCACGCACCCTTCAAATAGGCTAATGCGCCTTTCCCTGACTATCACGCTGCATCCGGCACATCGAATATTGCGTTCTTTTTCATATTTGCTATACCGGCACGGTTTCCTGATAAATTCAGGGAGCGATAGATACCAGTTCTGTCGCTCCCTGAAAATTTCTTATGTAGATCAGGCAACGCTAATGCAACTTTAGCGCTTCAAATTTACAAGTTCCTCAAGCATAGAGTCAGAAGTTGTAATAATTCTGGAATTTGCCTGGAATCCACGCTGTGTTATGATCATCTGCGTAAATTCTGTCGCAAGATCTACGTTGGACATTTCCAACGCACCTACCGTAAAGGAACCAGAAAGAGAAACTTCTTCTCCAACACCATCAAAATCACCAGAGTTTAAGGATGCAGCATATAAACTGTTTCCAGCCGCCTCCAAACCGGATGGATTGGCAAAGGTCGCCACAGCAATCTGCGCCAAGCACTTTGTCAGCCCATTATCGTAAGAGCCCCAGATTTTTCCTTCTGAATCAATCGAAATACCGGTCATGTTTCCAGCTTTATTTCCTGTGTTATATCCATCTGCATCTCCCTTTACGCTGGAAATCTTTGAGCTGCCGCCCGCAGAATACTGTGTCAGATCATTAAAATAAATGTTTAAGCCGCCTTCATCCGTAGAAGTATCATGCTGCGGAAAGCTGCTGGTATCGCCAGTATTAGTTCCATCTACAGAAATCACAGAGAAGTTGATGGCGCTGCCATTATAAATTGCATTATCACGCTCCGTAGTGCTGACAAACTCACCTGTGCTGCTGCTGAATTGAATCTGCTGTATCTGATCTGCCGTACAGGTCAGAGTCATCTTCCCTGTAGTGGAGTCTACGGTAACCTGTGAACCGGAAATCTCAACGCCTCCAAAGCTGATCACAGCATTCGTGTTTGCTGTATAAGTCGTTACACCGGTTGTTGCATCTGTTGTCGACGTAACAAAGATGGAATTTGAATCAGAATCCAGCACATCCGCAACACGAACATCATAGGTAACCGTCCCCGTAGTCTGGTCCTGCGCCAGAGAAATATAAAGCTTTACGGTATAAGACTCTCCCAGATTATCATAAAAGCTGAATGTCGTAACCTCTCCTCCGTCAATCGGAACACCATTTGCATCATAGGTTGGTGTCAGATCGGTATCAGACGGATCAATATTGCCGGATATGGTAACTGCTGTTGTAGCCTCCGGCTCATAATACGTACTGGAAGCCGTCATAACCGCCAGGTCTTTCACGGTATCTTTAATGATATTTCCATCATCATCTGCCAGCCAGCCCTGTACGATAGCACCATTTGTCGTACAGTACAGATTGCCGGCATCATCAATATTTAATGCACCTGATTTAGTAAAATAAGTACCTGTCCCTGAGCGCACAACCAAAAACGAATCACCGTTAATCGCTATATCCAGCGCACGGTTTGTTGTAGACGTACCACCTGCTTCGGTGATGTTTGTTGTGATTGCTGCAACGGTAGAACCAAGACCAATCTGTTTTGCATTTGTTCCTGCTGTTCCCAGGTCTGCGTTTGCTCCGGATGCAGAAGACGTCGTCTGATAAAAGGTATCTGAAAAATTAACACTACTTGACTTAAAACCAACGGTATTTACATTTGCAATGTTATTTCCAATAACATCCATCTTGGTCTGATGTGTTGTCAAACCTGCCACACCAGAATAAAGTGATCTCATCATAATATTTTTCCTCCTTCAAAATCGGAATGATACCGGGATTTCTCAGGCATTCAAAATCCCCCTGCTTCCTTGTGAGGTCCAGCATCTCATTCCATATTAACTGATCACGGCTCCATCAATATTCGTAAAGATAGAATCCTGTGTATCGCCAACTGCTGTAATAACGGTATTGTTTCTGACATTCACAATAAATGCAAGATCATCTACCATAACCAAAGACTCCTGAATTCCTTTTTCCCGCGCCTTTGTCGTTCCATTTTCCAAACGTTCCATCTGCTCCGCAGAAAGATTAATATTCCTCGTTGCCAGCCTTTCGTTGGCATGCTTGGAAAATTTCAGATTTTCAACTGCCCTTTCCTTTGTAGAACTAAAAATATCCTGAAAGGAAGCTTCTGTCTCATTGGAATTCTTTGTCCTGGAATTATTCTGCAGCAACTGACTGGTCATCTGCTCAATCGACGAATAGTTTTCCTGTAATCGTTGCATGACTATTCCACCTTTCCTGTATCAGACATCTGCTGTGTACTGACTCTTTCCTCTTACTCTTCAATAATACCGGTAACCGTCAATGTGACACTGTTGTAATCAACCGTTGAATTGGCATCATCAAAGACAAACGCAATATTATAAGTTCCTGCAGCCAAATCACTCAATGCCTCTCTGTCAATCGTCAGCGTTCCGCTTGAATAAGACAGATAGCTGCTGTCAATCGCCGTCATATTATTGTCAGAATCTAATAATACAACAGAAAAACCGCTTGCTTCGTATCCTTCCGAACCTAAATCAATGCCGCTAACCTCAACATCCTGTGGATCCTGATGATTATATTCAACCGACTGGCTTGTTACACTCGGCATATATAATGAAGCCAGATAACTGTCATCAAATACCTGTACAATGTCGTCATAGTCATACTGCTCACCGTCAATGACCACATAGGCAGTGCCATTTGAAATGGTAACATAATCTACTGTTCCCTGTACCTCAGATACCGTTCCTGTAGAAGATGTCTGCTGTACAATCACTTCTTTTCCTACCAGTGAATACGCTACGCTGTTCGTCGCTGTAGAATTTAGATTCTGCATCTGCTCTAATTCACTAAACTGTGCCAGCTGAGCAACATATTCTGTATTGTCAGTCGGCGAAAGCGGATCCTGATACTGCATCTGCGTTACCAGAAGAAGCAAAAAATCCTCTTTGTCAAGCGAAGAGCCTGATGATGTCTCGGTTGACTGGGAACTTTCTGAAATTTGTACGGTTCCGTCTACTACACTCGCTACTGTACTCATAGTTTCCTCCTTTCTTTATGCGGTAAAATCAATGCTTGTGCCTCTGTCACGCATCACACGCCTCCGCACAGCTTCCGCACTCTCTTCTTTTTCTGTCTCGGAAATGCTGTCATCTTCCTCCTGATACCGGAATCTCTTCTTTGCCTGCTTCTGAATTTCTTCCTGCTGCTGTGCCTCTGCTTCTGTGCTCTGGTCAAAGCTAAAATCAGAAATATGCACATCAATCGATTCAACCTTGATATTTTTCACTTCAAGATTCTCGCGAAGCGTCGCAATCTGACTCTCCAAAGCATATCTCGCCTCATCGGACTGCACATAAAGATTTGCTGTCATGGCACCTTCTTTTGCGGCCACAGTCAGATATACCTTTCCAAGGCTCTCCGGGTGAAGCTGCATCTCCATTGTAGTCGTCTCTGCATTCATCCTGCTCTGAATCTGGTCTGTGACCTGATTCACAATATCAATCATTTGCTGCATTGATACACTGTTCTGCAGCGGGATTCCTGATGTTTCCGTAGTTCCCGAAACAGTATGAAGCAATTCCGAAAACAATGGCTGGGTATCACGTTCCATCACCATATCCTCTACAGCTGTCTCCTGCGTCAGCGCTTCACTTTGCCATGTAAGAGAATCTTGCTGTGCACTCTCGCCAGCTCCATCCGACTCAGCGCCATCTGCTTCCTCCGATACCGTCAGTAAAGCCTCCGTGTTCTCTTCGGATTGCGTCTGTATGGATTCTTCTGTCGAAGCCTGTGCCTCTTGTGTCGTCTTTACAACAACTTTTTCCACCTGATCCCATACAGCATCCTCTGCAGTGTTCGCTGCAGTCTGCTGCACTTCCGTCAAAACAGCATTCTCTTTTACAAATGACAACTGTTCTGCATCCGGTGATTCCGGTATTTCAAAAGAAATTCCATCCTGATTCAAAAGCTCGGATAATGTCACCGGTTCATCCAAAACTTCCATCATAGACAGCAATGCCTGATTGTCATTGACAAGATCGGTTAAACCCTGCAGTAAATCAGAAAAATCAGCCATCATGGACTCATCTGTCAGAAAATCAACTGCTTCATCGCCCCCTGAAACCTGAAGGACAAACTGCTGAAGAACCTCCGGCTGCAAAAGATCGCCAAGTCCGATTCCTAACTGCCCCATCACTTCAGTAAGCTGTTCTTCATCAATGCCAAGTGTTTCTTTTACCAAAGATTTGATCTCATCCTGAAGCTTTTGCAGGGCATCTGCATTGTTTTCCGGCATTGTTCCGGTATTCCCCTGCAGACCATCCTCCTGTACAGAAGACACAACCTTGTCGCGGCTGACATAACTACTGTCAGAAACTTTTTCCTGCAGCTGTCTTTTTACTGTTTTGTCCTGCTGTACCGTAGTCTGGGAATCAGAACTCTTCAAAAAAGAATCAAACTGACCGCCTGACGCTGTACTGCTGTCTGTCCGGGATGTTACAGCCTGCTGAAACAAATTCACGGAAGAAGCATTTCCAGAAGAAACATTTCCAGAAAAAACCGTCTCCATTCCTGCCATTCATTCACCTCCTTTTTTAAGAATAATTTTCATTATCTATGTCAAACAGATTTGCTCTGCCAGACAACAATGTTATTTTTTAATTCACAGCAGATATCTTCTTTGTGATCTGTGCGGCAAAGGTTGCATCCATTTCCTGTAAAATTGCCGCCGCCTCTGATTCTTTCATGTTTTGAAGAATATCACAAATCAGAGAAAGATCTTCTGACATTTCTGATAAAATCTGCGCTGCGGAAGAAGGATCCATTTCTGCGTACTGCTCACCCAGTTCCTCTGCGCGCTCGCTGTATTGAAGCTCATCCAGAACCTGCTTATAAATCTTTTCCGCATTTTCCGGAGATATTTCTTCATAATACTGCCTGTATTCCTCTATATCCGGCGCATTGTCATTAAAAACAACCTTTTCATCAAATTCTGCTACTCTCTCCTCGAAAGCGTCCTGTTCATCCTTATATTTCTGTAATTTTTCTACCTCTGCCTCCAACTCTGCAATGTAATCGGAATTGGCTACAGACACTCCTGACTCTGATTCCAGCCTTTGCTCCAGCTCGGTAATCCGTTCGTTGGCCGCCTTAAGAGTATTATATTTATAATTGCCTTCCTCCGCCTGCTGCTCCTCTGATGCTTCCGGCAGAATTGCACTAATCACCGGCACATCTTTCAAAACAGGATACAATACATTACTTCCAATGCCTCCTACATCCAGCTTAACCAGAAAGGCAAAAACAGCAAGCCAGATCAATATGATCACAATAGCTATGATAACAGTGACTGCCCTGCTTCCACCACTTTCGTTCTCTATTGTTATATCGTCTTTTTTCTTCCTTGCCATAAGCTATTGTTCCTCACTTTCTTTCCCAGCTCCAAACCGAAAACTGACTAATTCGTCAACTTCCTTTCTCTCCTGGGCTTCTATTTCCTTTTTAAATTCTTCAAAGGCTTTCTCTTTTAATTTTTCATATGTTTTTCTTTCTTTCATTGCCTCGTTCAGCTTTTCCCGCGCCTTATCAACACGCTGCTGCTGCTGCACAATCACAACCCTTTGAAGTTTCATATTGTACTTGATATGTTCCACACTGTCCTCTAAATTCCGGATATACCGGATATTTAAATATTCCCGGACCGCATTTGTAAGCTCCTCCTGATATGCTTCTTTCCGGCGCTTCAATGCCTCTAACTTTTCTTCTTCCTCGCGCAGTCTGGTTAATTCCATGCCATACTCCGCTTTTGCCTGATCTTCCAGCTTCCACTTTATCGAAAGGATACTTTCCATCTTAAAAATAAATTTTGCCATATCCTATCCGTCTCCCAGCACAAAGTCCTGCACGGTACAGACTATTTTTCTGCCCCGGCTGCCGCATTTTTTCCCTCTTCGTCAAAAATCATGGTTAATCTGTTTATTATGTCGTCAAAATCAAACTTATCATAAACATCCTGCATCAAAAATTCATTTACCTGATCAATTTTTGATAATGCAAAATCTATATTTTTATTGGATCCGGGCTTATATGCGCCAATATTCACCAAATCTTCCGCCTCTGCATAGGTTGCCAGAACATTTTTGAGCTGTCCGCTTGCCTTTTTATGTTCCGGAGTAACAATACTGCTCATAACACGGGATATACTCTGTAAAACGTCGATTGCCGGATAGTGGTTTTTTTGTGCAATCTTTCTGTCCAGCACGATATGTCCATCTAAAATACTTCTTGCTGTGTCTGTAATTGGTTCATTAAAATCATCTCCGTCAACCAGAACAGTATACAAACCGGTAATAGAACCTTTTTCTGATCTCCCGGCCCTCTCTAACAGCTTCGGCATCTCAGAATAAACGCTGGGCGGATATCCCCTTGATACAGGAGGCTCCCCTGTGGCAAGCCCAATCTCCCGCTGTGCCATGGAAAAACGTGTCAGGGAATCCATCATCAGAAGTACATCTTTCCCCTGATCGCGAAAATACTCTGCAACAGCAGTTGCTGTTTTTGCCGCTTTATTTCGAATGAGCGCCGGTTTATCAGACGTTGCTACAACTACAACAGAACGTGCCATTCCCTCCGGCCCCAGATCCCGCTCAATAAACTCCCGAACCTCTCTTCCGCGCTCGCCAATCAGCGCAATTACATTAACATCTGCCTTTGTGTTTCTGGCAAACATCCCCATCAGCGTGCTTTTTCCTACGCCGCTGCCGGCAAAAATGCCAATACGCTGCCCTTTGCCAACCGTAAGCAGCCCATCCACCGCCTTTACGCCCAACGGCAGCACCTGATCTATAATCTTTCTCTTTAAGGGATCCGGCGGCTGCGCTTCTACCGAATATCCCTGGCCAACGGTTGGCGCCGTATCATCAATCGGATTTCCAAGACCATCCAGTGTCTTTCCAAGCAGATCATCATTCACTTTTACCTTTAACGGAGCATTTGTGTTTTCAACGCGGCTGCCAAGCCCTACCCCTTCTGTCTGATCATACGGCATCAGTAAAACCCGGTCATCCCGAAAACCCACTACCTCCGCATTGATGATCTGATTGGTGTCCTTTGTAATAATCTGGCACAAATCGTTCAGCTTTGCGGCAGGACCAATCGACTCAATCGTCAGTCCAACCACCTTAGCAACCTTGCCAAGGCGCTTTTCATAGGATTGTTCCAAAAGCATATTATATTTTGAAAAATCAATATCCAGCATATAAATATGCCCCCTTTTCCCTTCTAGAAATAAATTCCGGCTGCAGCAGTATTTTCAATAATTTGTTGTACTAATATGCCAGCATTTTAATATGCTGCTCTAAATTTTGCAGCTGCACATCCAGACTGCAGTCAATTATTTTATTTTCTGTTTCTATAATGCACTGGTTCTCTGACAAATTGTCATCTTCCATTATGTCAAATTCAATCACATCTCCGGCAATCGCCTTAAAGGTCGCCTTTTTAGCAGAAACCCTGCCCATGTCAGCCTTCGAAACCCGAATCATCATTTGCTTTGTCTTTCCAAGGTTTTTAACCGCATTGCCAATCAGATACAAAATCACATCCTTTTTATCTTCACAGACAACACCCGTCAGTTTGTGAACCAGAGAAACAACGATATCTGCAAATGCAGGCTCCATACCGCGTTCCTGCTCATCCAACTCCTGAAGCCTGGCATTGTGCTCATTCTGAAGCGCCTGCTTCATCTGTACCAACTCCTGCTCCGCCTCAAGCCGCCCTTCTTCAATCCCTTGCTGTTTCCCGGCTTCTCTGGCTTCCTCTTTTATGGTATCCGCCTGATTCTGCGCCTCTGCAAGAATTTGCTCTGCTTCCTGCCTGGCATTTTCCAGTATCTCTTCCTGCTCCTGCTGTAACTGTTCAGAAAGCTTTCGCCTCTCCTGATCCATCACCTCATTCATGGAGATCACAGAAAGCCCGTCTTCAAAATCCCCCGCAGCCATCGCATCCTGCCCATCCTCCAGCTCCGGAAACGAAAAGGCTTCCGGTTCATTTGGGGTTTCATATATATTGGGAATGTAATTTTCCACCTTTTCATCTGAATTTATTACACAAACCTTTTCCGGGTCTACATTAAAATAGACTGATTTCAGCAAATTAGACAACGATCTCGTCACCTCCGCCTCTGGAAATAATAATCTCAGCAGAATCCTCCAGCTTTCGTATAATATTTACAATCTTCTGTTGCGCTTCCTCTACATCTTTCATACGGACAGGCCCCATAAAATCCATATCTTCCTTGATCATGGTAGCAAGACGGGAAGAAAGATTATTAAAGATAAGATTCTGTACTTCTTCGTTGGAGCCTTTCAACGCTACGGCAAGCTCATTATTATCTACCTCACGCAGCACACGCTGTACAGATCTGTCGTCCAAAGACAGAATATCTTCGAATACAAACATTTTCTTTCGAATCTCGTCGGCAAGCTCCGGATCCTCGATTTCGAGACTTTCCATGATATGCTTTTCTGTTCCACGGTCTACGGTATTTAAAATTTCTACGATAGAATCGACGCCGCCAACAATGGTGTAGTCCTGATTTGCCAAAGAAGAAAGCTTCTGTTCCAATACTTTTTCCACCTCTTTGATGACATCCGGAGCAGTACGGTCCATCTGTGCAATACGCTTTGCAACATCTGTCTGTTTATCCGGGGTCAATGCAGATAAAACCGCTGAAGACTGCTGTGGTGAAAGATATGATAAAATCAATGCAATCGTCTGCGGATGCTCATCCTGAATAAAATTCAAAAGCTGGCTCGCATCTGTTTTTCTGACAAATTCAAAAGGACGAACCTGAAGAGAGGCTGTTAATTTACCGATAACATCCTTTGCCCGTTCTGAGCCAAGCGACTTTTCCAAAAGGTCTTTCGCATATGCAATACCACCCTCTGCAATATATTGCTGCGCCAGACAGACTTCATAAAACTCATCTAGCACCGCATCCTTCATGGAAGGAGAAATGCTTCTGGTATTGGCAATTTCCAGAGTCAGCTGCTCAATTTCATCTTCTTTGAGATGCTTAAAGACATTGGCAGATTTCTCCGGTCCCAGCGCAATCAGCAAAACCGCCGCTTTCTGAACACCGCTTATTTCTTCTGTTTTCGCCATATTAACCCTCATTCCTGCGCCGTTTTTCGCGTTTTAACCGGCTTTGCGACAAACAGCGCGCAGACGCAAAGCACTATGCAAAAGAGCAGCTTCTCATACAGTCTGTTCTTTCACCATCAAACTACATATCCCATTCGTCATCATTCAGCCAGTTGCGCAACAGCTGCGCAACTGCCTCCGGATTTTCATCCACAAATTTCTCAATCATCTTCCTTGTCTCTGACTTATCGCTAAATTCAATGTCATCCAGGGACTGGTTTTCCTTGGTTGTTGCCAACAGCTGCTCGACAGAAAGTTCTGGCTCCTCCTCTGCAATTTTTACCGGTGCTGTTCCGCGGATAACTACGAAGATTAACAGCGCAATGATCAAAACAGCCAGAATGATCATCAGATAATCTGCAATTCCTCTGCTGGAATCTGTCTTTTCAACAAATTTCGGCACCTCATATGCCATTACACTGATCTGCGCAGAATCCACACCCGATGCACTGGCAATCAGGGAAATCTCATCATCTGACAATGTTACTACTGTACGTTCGCTGTTTTCTGCCATAAACTCTTCAAAGGTCATGTTGTCCAATGTGCCGTCTGCTTCCAGCTCTTCTTCATCATATACCACATAACGCAGCGCAACAATTCCCAGTGAAGAATCATCATATTGGATTGCAGGGGTTTCCTGCTTTATATTTTCAATCGTCTCATCTGTCAACAGCCCTTCCAGCTTTTGAATTTCCAAAGAAGTGTCCCCGCTCGAAGAATCAATCACATAATCTGTGTCATCATCATTGGACGACGTCCCCGGTTCACCGCCGCTGGAATTGCTTGTGCCTTCTGAGGAATAGGAATAAAACTTTGTCGGATATCCATACTCGCGTCCCTCTGCGACAGAATAAGTCTTTGTAAGTGTTTCTACCGTGCTGATATCAAAACGAATACCCTGCGTACCAACCTGAATATCATCATATCCGCTTTTGATCAGCAAATCAGAAATATTTTTGGCAATCGTGTTGCGCAGCTTTTCACAATACTCGCTTGTTCCACCCGAAAGGCTTCCGCCCAGGGAATCTGACGTCGCTCCATTGTAAATACAATTTCCATCCGAATCATTTATGATTACATTTTCCAGATCTGTACCAACCGCATTTGCAAGCCAGCTTGCAAGCGCTACAGAAACATCTTCCGTAACATTGTCCTTTTCCGTTTCTTTCACAGAAATGCGCGCTGTCACCGAAGTATCATCTTCCTCATCCAAAACGCTATATGTCGAGTCCGGTACATCAATAAAGACATCTGCATCTTCAACAAAAGAATATTCCACCAGGCTTTTTTTCAATGAAGACTGAAGCGCCAAAATACGCTTTTGGCTTTTCTCACTCTCTGTAGTAGACATCGAATTGTCAAATGCATCATCCCACGTATAGCCACTGTCCGTAAGGCCATTATCACTCATCGCATACAACGCATTGGTCATATCTTCTTTATGTACATACAAAGTCAGTCCATCATTTTCCGATGCCTTATACGAAATCCCTTCATCATCCAATGCATCCGCCATTGCATTCGCATCTTCAAGGCTGCTGAACTCCTGAAACTTAACCCAGGTCGGTCTTGAAACCAGATATGCGGTAATACCAATCGCAATCAGCACAATACAGATGACGGCAATAATAATTGTCTTTTGTTTACTGGAATACTTCTTCCAAAATTCGATTAATCTTGTCGGAATTTCCTTTATTCTTTCTTGCATAATGAACTCCCCTACTGTCTTCGTTTATTCTCGTACCTGCAGCAGCACCGATACAGGCACCTCTTTTGCTTCCGCCGGGTGGCATCCCTGCACAGCCCGTCACAGAAGCACTATCCTACATCTGCAGATTCATGATCTCTTTGTATGCAGTAACAAACGCATCACGCACTGCCACTGTATACTGCAGGGATACATTCGCCTTTTGCTGTGCAATCATCACATCATGGATACTGTCCGTCTCTCCTGTCGCAAATTTAAGTTCTTCCTCTTCCGCTGCATTGCTGTACGCATTTGTCTCGCTGATCAGCTGTACCGCAGAATCCAAAATAGAATCAAATGCACTCTGATCCTCTGTATCAACCAATAGGGAATCCGTCTCTGTCGCCAGTGATGATGAAATCACTGGCGTATCAAAATAATTATCAAAATTAATATCCGTTACCGATGAAACAGCCATATAGCTCGTCCTCCATTACTATGTCATTTTATTTTCACTATTTTCCTATTTCTAATGCCTTCAGCTGCATATTTTTTGATGCATTAAATGCCGTGACATTCGCCTCATACGAACGGCTGGCATCAATCATATCTGTCATTTCCGTAACCGTATTGACATTCGGATACGTCACGTAACCATTTTCATCCGCATCGGGATTGGATGGGTCATATACCATACGGCACTCTGTTTCATCATCTTCTATTATCTCTGAAATTTTGACACCCTTGCTGACAGAACCTGTCGTCCCCAGCAAAGTTTCCTGAAAAGAGCTGTAGCTTTTCTCTTCAAAAATAACCGATTTGCGCTTGTATACATTTCCATCCGCATCTCTTGTCGTATTTACGTTTGCAATATTTTCTGCAATAATATCCAGACGCGTCCTCTGCGCCGTCATACCAGATGCGCTAATATCCATTCCTGAAAATACACCCATATGAAACCTCCTTTTTTAACCCAGAACATAACATGATGCCTTTTATCGGATTATGAACCACTTGTCTTTGCAACTGCCTGCAGCCGGCTAAATTCCTGCGAAACAGAATCTAACAGGGTATAATACTTGATTTGGTTCTTTGCCAGCTCTGAACTTTCCGTGTCAATATCCACATTATTCCCATCCAAACGGTAGCTGACTGTTGCATAATCTGTATACGTTGTGGCATTAAGCGAATCCAAATCTGCGCCTGCAACTTCATCGTCAAGCGAATCCGTATACCCGACCTCTGCCAGCAGATAGTCCTCAAACTGAACATCCTTCCGCTTGTATCCCGGCGTATCTACGTTAGCAATATTATTGGCGATAACGGAATTCCTTGTCCAACTGGCATCACATGCCTTCTCCAGAACATTTATGTAATTATATGCTCCTGTACCTGTCATTGGCAAACTCCTTTCTATCTACTGTTTTCTGTATATAGCCCAAACTTCCTTTCCAAAAAGCAAAAAAACTGCGAAGTTTAAGATAAATTATACAATTCACCTGATCATACATATACAATTATAAAGGAAAACCGATAAATTACAAGAGAAATTGTAAAAAAAGTATAAAAAGGCTGACATTTTTTTGTCAACCTCCCTGTTTTCTTTCCGAAAAAAATCCTTTTTTCGCCGAAATTATTTTATTTTTTAACGATTCTCTGCAATCAGATCGGAATACACAAAATCATTCAAAATACGCACATTTGTTCCCTTCATGCCAGAAGATTTTGTTTCAATAATCCCTGCGCTTTCACACTTCTTCAGCGCATTTACAATAACAGATCTTGTAATCCCTACCTGATCTGCCAGCCGGCTAGTCACAAGAATTCCTTCCCTCTCCCCGCCAAGCTCTTCTAAAACTGCTGTAATCGCTTTGTTTTCCAGTTTTGACAGTGTTTTCATTGCAGCAACAACATCCTGTTCTTTATGCTGCACTTCTGTCACTTCTTCGGACTCCGCCCTCTGCATGGCAAGTCCAATCACCGTTGCGGCATATTCCGTCAAAATAATATCGTCAATCGAGAACGGGACATGGCAGCGATAAACAAACAATGTGCCCAGGCGCGTTCCCGCCATATTAACCGGCGAAATCATGGCCTGATAATCCTGCACACCTTCAGACGAGAAGCCAAGTGTCAGCAGATTGACATTCTCTTTCGTAGATAAAATGTTCATAAAGCGCTCGCGCAGAGACTGATTCAGGCAGGTACCATACCGGACCTCCTGCAGCTGGGGTATCACCGGAATATCTGTGCTCTCTTTCATCCCAAGCACCTTTCCCTTGCGGCTTACCAGAATGACATTTACCTTCAGTGTGGCAGATAATTCTTCACAAAAGTCTGTAAAATTAATTTTATCAGATTCCTGCTTATTTAACAAGCGGTTTATTTTTCTAGTTTTATCCAATAATTCTAAACTCATACATACACCTATTTTTTCTCTTTTGTCTTTTGCTGAACATAGCCGCACTGTTCATCCATACAGACAACCTTATTACCCTTTTCTACCATGGCGCCGCCGCATTTCGGACATTTTTGGGCAGAAGGCTTCTGCCATGAAACAAAATCACAGTCCGGATACCGGATGCATCCAAAATATCTTCTTCCCTTTTTGGTCTTTCTTCCGACGATATCATCCCCGCATTTCGGACAGGCAACGCCGATTTTTTCCAGATATGGCTTGGTGTTTCGGCAATCCGGAAATCCGGGACAGGCAAGAAACTTCCCATGAGGCCCATATTTGACAACCATGTTTCTGCCGCATTCCTCGCAGAGCACATCCGTTACCTCATCTTCAATTTTTACTTCTTCAAGCTCTCTCTGTGCAATTTCAACCGCCTCATGCAGATCTGGATAAAAGTTTTCCACAACCGTTTTCCATTTTACCAGACCATCCTCTACCCGATCAAGCAGACCTTCCATATAAGCGGTGAAATTTACATCCACAATGCTGGCAAAAGACTTTTTCATGATTGAATTAACTACTTCACCCAGCTCGGTAATATAAAGATTTTTCTGTTCTTTCGCCACATAATGACGGTTAATAATAGTAGAAATGGTCGGTGCATAGGTACTTGGCCTTCCGATCCCCAGTTCCTCCAGCGTCTTTACAAGAGACGCCTCTGTAAAATGGGCAGGCGGCTGTGTAAAATGCTGCTTTTTCTCAAAATCCTTTGCAAGCAGCTCTGTTCCAACAGACAACTTTTTCGGCAAGACTTTTTTCTCAATCTTATCCTCATCTGTCTGATATACCGACAAATAACCTGCAAAGGCTACTTTAGAAGCTGAAGTTGTAAAACGATATTCCCCGGAATCAATCTTTGCCGTAGCCGTAACCAATTTTGCCGGCGCCATACGGCTCGCCAAAAAACGTTTCCAGATCAGCTGATACAGGCGGAAATGATCTCTGGACAGCGTATCTTTAACCATCGCCGGCGTAATATCAACATAGGTAGGACGAATCGCTTCATGCGCATCCTGTATCTTTTTTTTGCTTTGGGCAGCTCTCTCCGAAACAGCCTGATACTCCGTTCCATAATTTTCTTCAATATAATCATAGGCCATCTGCTTTGCGTCGTCAGAGATACGGGTAGAATCTGTACGCAGGTAAGTAATCAGTCCTACCGTTCCCCTGCCCTTAATGGCAAATCCCTCATATAACCCCTGTGCCAGCCGCATTGTTTTTTGTGTAGAAAAATTCAGGCTTTTTGCCGCTTCCTGCTGCAGCGTACTGGTCGTAAAAGGCAGCGGGCTTTTCTTCATACGCTCTTTTTCTTTCAAATCAGATACATGGAATCTGGCGTTTTTTAATTTCTTCAGAATGGAATCCAGCTGTTCTTCTGAGTGAATCGCCATCTTTTTTTCCCTGGTTCCATAAAACTCTGCATTCACGGTTTTCTTTTCACCGGCAATCTGAAATTCACCGGACATAGTCCAATATTCCTGCGGGATAAATGCGTTGATCTCCTCTTCCCGGTCGGCAATGATACGCAGGGCAACCGACTGAACTCTTCCTGCACTGAGTCCCCGTTTTACCTTTACCCATAAGACCGGGCTGATCTGATACCCCACAAGGCGGTCAAGAACACGCCTTGCCTGCTGTGCGTCCACCAAATCCATGTCAATGCTCCGTGCCTGCTTAATAGACTGTTTCACTGCATTTTTGGTGATCTCGTTAAATGTGATTCTTTTTGTATTTTTCTGATCCAGCTTCAGCGCAGCCGCCAGATGCCATGAAATAGCCTCTCCTTCCCGGTCAGGGTCAGTCGCAAGATAAATCTTATCCGCCTTTTTCACCTCTCTGCGCAGCTTCGCAAGCAATTCACCCTTACCGCGAATCGTAATATACTTTGGTTCAAAGTCATTTTCAATATCTATTCCAAGCTGACTTTTCGGCAAATCCCTCACATGGCCATTTGAAGCCACTACCTCATAAGAGCTTCCCAGAAATTTTTTAATTGTTGCCGCCTTAGAAGGTGATTCTACAATCACAAGATTTTTTGCCATTTCTTTCCCTACCTTTCAACTCATGATCCCTGCTACAACCGAATGACAAAATAATTATTCCCCACTGTATAAATCATCTTTTTCATCTCAAGTGCCAATACAATTTCCATAACTTTCTGTAGCGGGAATCCGGTTTGTTTCACAATCTCAGAAACATGGATCGGTTCCAAACTTAAAATAGCATACACTATTTTTTCTGCGGTTTCAAGCAAAACCTCGGATTTTTTCTTTCTTTCTATAACATCCTGATCAAAAAACATCCCTAATCCATCGAGAATATCCGTAATCCCTGTCACTGGGACCGCTCCCTGCTTGATTAACCCATTGCTCCCCTCATACTGGCTGTTCAGGATTCCGCCCGGCACAACAAATATTTCCCTTCCCTGATCCAGTCCCGCTTCAGCAGTAATGAGGGAACCGCTGTCCTTTTTCGCTTCAATCAGCAAAACACCGTCGCACAGTCCGCTAATCAGCCGGTTTCTCAATGCAAACTGAAATGGGAGCGGCGGTGAATGCAGCGGAAACTCTGAGATAACCCCGCCATACTCCTGCATCCGCATATACTCTTCAATATGCTGTCTGGGATAACAGATATCTATTCCGGTTCCAAGGACAGCAAATGTCCTTCCTCCCGGCACATCCATTGCACCGCGCTGCGCTGAAATATCGACGCCGCGCGCCATGCCGCTGACTACCTGTATCCCATTTGCCGCCAGCTCATAGCCAAATTTCCTTGCAATCTGAACACCCTCAAACGATGCTTCCCGCGCCCCGACGATAGCAACCCCGCACATACCCTGCTGCGGCAGGCAGCCCTTATAAAACAATCCATATGGGGCATCGGCAATCTGCCTTAGCTGCTTCGGATACTCCTCCTCGCGGATTGACACAAAAGAGATTCCTTTTTGCACCATATTGTCATAGCATCGCTTTAGCTGATCGCCGTCTCTTGCTGCAAGCAATGCACAGATATCCTTATCCCGAAGCCCGGCGACCTGCCTGTATTGCTCCTTCGTCCCCTGAAACACTTCACTTGACGATCCAAAATATTCCAGAAGCCTCTGTCTTTTCCGCATCCCAATTTGCGGAAGATTACAAAGCCAAAAATCATACAGCTTCTCCTTCACCCATCACCACATCCTTTCATTTCCCCAATACTTTTTATCAATAGAGCGGTAAAAAACAGCCTCCGCAACATGCTCCTTCTCAATATTCACAGAACCTGCCAAATCTGCAATGGTTCTGCAGACCTTTAATACTTTATGATACATTCTCGCACTGAAACTCATTTGCTGAAACATGTCTTTCAGATAGCTTTTTGCGCTTTCTGACAAAACACAATACGTATCCAGACTGGCTGGCGGAAGCTGGCTGTTGTGAAAAAATGCTTCTTTCCGGTATCTTTCACTCTGAATGCCCTGCGCGGCGGCAACTCGCTCCCGAATGGCACTGGATGGCTCATTTTCTTTTCTTTGCGGCCCAAAATCATCATATTCCAAAGGCGTTGTCTCCACACAGATATCCATTCTGTCTAACATGGGCTGACTGATCTTACCAAGGTAATTTTTTACCTCCCACGAGGTACAGCTGCACCGCTTTCGATTTGGAAAATAACCGCACCGGCACGGATTGGTAGCGGCAACCAGCTGGCAGTTTGCCGGATAACTGTAGTTTCCGTCAATTCGGGAAATGTTGATCACGCCTTCCTCCAGCGGCTGGCGCAGCAGGTCGATCGTCTGACGCTGAAACTCTCCAAGCTCATCCAAAAAAAGGACGCCCCCGTTCGCCAGGCTGATCTCTCCCGGTCTCGGAACAGTACCTCCGCCGATTAATGCTTTCTCGGTAATCGTATGATGCGGGCTCCGGAAAGGTCTTTTCTGAACCAATGGGCGGGATTTTGACAGCAAGCCTGCAACACTATAAATTTTAGAAATCTCCATCTGCTCTTCAAAACTCATCTGCGGCATGATACCCGGAATCCGTTTCGCAATCATGGTTTTTCCGGAACCGGGCGGCCCTATCATCAGCAGGTTATGCCTTCCCGCCGTTGCAACTTCCACCGCCCTGCGCACAATGGCCTGTCCGCTGACATCGGCAAAATCCGGAAACGTTTCGGCCGCTTCCCCGTCATGACAAACCATCTCAGGCTGTTTTGGAAACGTTTCCTTTTGCAGATACCGTACCAGCTGCGCAAGACCGGATACCCCGATTATGCCAATCCCTTCTACCGCCATTGCTTCAGAATAGTTTCCCTCTGGCACAATGCAATATTTCATCCCAGCAGCATACGCAGTATACACCATTGGCAAAATACCATGTATTTCATGAATTTTACCATCCAGGCTCAGCTCACCGATAAATGCAATCTTTGCAATATATTCCTGTGAAAAATACCCAAATGCCGCCAGCACCGACACAGCAATCGCAAGATCATATCCGGTTCCGGCCTTCCGGATATCTGCCGGCGAAAGATTCACTGTAATCTTTTTGGGCAAAAGACGAAATCCGGAATTTTTCAATGCGATACGGACCCGCTCTTTCGCCTCCTTAACCTCAGATGAAAGAAACCCCACCAGTGAAAATCCTGGAAGCCCTTCTGAAACATCTGTCTCCGCCTGAATGATGCAGCCCTCAATCCCTCTGATCGCTGCACAATACGCTACACTGTACATTGCCGCTCCTTTCTTCTCCAAGAAGCTCTCTCCTGTAATTTGTTATTTTAATACATATGTATCTATAAATCAATATATATTTCTTGCAATTTGGAACAAAAAATGAGAAAATATAGATTGCAAAAGCGCGATACACAGAACAATCCGCTTTTCCTTATGGTGATGCCTGTTTCACAGGCACAGCAGTTTACGAATCAGGAGGTATCCTATGAAATGTCCATTTTGTAGCGAAGAAGATACAAGAGTAATTGATTCCAGACCGGCAGATGAAGGCAATTCCATTCGCCGCAGGAGACAGTGCGACAAATGCAATAAGCGATTTACAACTTACGAAAAAGTAGAAGCCATTCCCCTTGTTGTCATCAAAAAGGATCTGACAAGGGAACCATATGACCGCACGAAAATCGAACGCGGCGTTTTCCGCTCCTGCCACAAACGCCCCATTTCCGTCACAGCAATGAATTCCCTTGTAGATAAGGTTGAGGCGGAAGTCTTTAATCTGGAGGCCAGAGAAGTAAAAAGCAATTATATCGGAGAGCTTGTGATGAGCGAAATCAAAAAACTCGATCCGGTTGCCTATGTCCGGTTTGCATCTATTTACCGTGAATTTAAAGATGTCGGCACCTTTATGGATGAGCTGAAAAAATTTCTTGACAATTAGTACATCGTTTATTAAATAACTATACCAATAACGCAGAATATTTTTTATCGTTTATTAAGTAATAGGCAGAATTTCCTCTTCACTAAAAAAGTGCCGCTTTTAAGCGGCACTTTTTTAGTTCCAGTCACATTTCTGCATGCATTTATCAATTTCTACCTCCACCAAAATGACATCCGTTCCTATTCTCTGTACATCCTGATAGGGGATAATATACTCATGGTCCCTTCCCAGTATCCCCAATATTTTACAGGGGCCTGGAATGACCAGCGCACATATTCTTCCTGTTTTTACGTCAAAATCAATATCACATACATTCCCGAGCTTTTCCCCATCACAGATATTGATGACTTCCTTTTCGCGCAGATCGCAAAGACGCATATGCCTCACCTTTTCTTCTTTTCTATCATTCTATGAAAATTATCCCAAATAATGTTTCATAGTTTGCAGTGCCTTTTTTTCCAGACGGCTGACCTGTGCCTGTGAAATGTCTATTTCTTTTGCAACCTCCATCTGAGTTTTCCCCTCAAAATAACGCAGCTCAATGATTTTATGTTCCCGCCTGGATAGCCGGTCTATCGCTGCTTTTAATGATATTTCCTCTATCCAGCAGTCTTCACGGTTCTTTTTATCACTGATCTGGTCCATAATGTGAAGTGTATCGCCTCCCTCGCCGTAAACCGGTTCATACAGCGAGACAGGATTTTGAATGGCATCCAATGCGATTACAATGCTCTCAGGTGTCGCATCAATTTTTTTTGCAATTTCTTCAATCGTAGGTTCTTTGTCTGTTTCCTTCATCATGGCTTCTTTTGCGTAAATTGCTTTGTAGGCAGTATCTCTGATAGAACGGCTCACCCGGATGCTGTTGTTATCCCGCAGATAACGCCTGATCTCGCCAATGATCATTGGCACAGCATATGTGCTGAATTTAACGTTCATCGTAACATCAAAATGATCAATCGATTTCATCAGGCCAATGCATCCAATTTGAAACAGATCATCAATATTTTCTCCGGAATTGGAAAAGCGCTGGATTATGCTTAATACCAGGCGCAGATTCCCTTTGATAAACTCTTCTCTTGCTTCTTTATCGCCATGGTGAATCCTGTCAAAAAGCTCTTTTTTTTCATCATCTGTAAGAAGGGGTAACTTTGAAGTGTTGACACCGCAAATCTCTACTTTATACATTGCCATCTTTTATTCTCCTTAAGCACAGCTAATTATTAAAGTAGGATTTGCTTTTTTTGAAAAAATATACCCTGTTCTCACTGTTTTTTCTTTGAAAGAGATCTTTGCCAGAATGCATGTGCGGTTTTGCATCTGCACTGCAGTCCCTATACCTGTTCCATTTTCAGGATTTCCTTTTTCAGCCGCTTCATAATCTTTTTTTCCAGCCTGGATATGTAGGACTGGGAAATTCCCATCATGTCTGCCACTTCCTTCTGCGTCTTTTCCTTTCCATCGCCGCTCTTTAAGCCAAACCGCAGCTCAATAATATCCCGCTCTCTCTCATTGAGCTTTTCAAGCGCCATGTGAAGCAGCCGTTTATCTACCTCCTCTTCAATATTTTTTGATATGACATTTTCATCGGTTCCCAAAATATCCGACAGGAGAAGTTCATTGCCATCCCAGTCAACATTTAATGGTTCATCAATGGAAACCTCATACCGAACCTTGTTATTTCTGCGCAGATACATTAATATTTCATTTTCAATACACCGGGATGCATAAGTTGCCAATTTAATATTTTTCAATGGATTAAAGGTATTGATTGCCTTAATCAGTCCAATGGTTCCAATGGAAATCAGATCCTCTACCCCAATCCCCGTATTGTCAAACTTTTTTGCAATGTACACAACAAGCCGCAAATTATGTTCAATCAGCCTGCCCCTCGCCTCCTGGTCATGCTCCCCTCCCAACTTTTCAAGCGCTTCCCTTTCCTCTTCCAGCGTAAATGGCGCCGGCAGTATCTCCGCCCCGCCAATATAGTGGATTTCTCCGCTTCTGTTATGCCAGAAAAATTTTTTCCTTTCCGGCATGATCCGTAACTGAAATCGGTTTGCCATTGATATCTTCAGCATGTTTTCCTCCATTCTGCCCTATTTTGACCATGTAATATTTAAAATCATTTGTATTCTCTTCTGTGCGCACAGCTGTCCGGATACCGCTGCCAGAAAATCCTTTTTTACCCTGCCGTCCTCCAGCCTGATACACTCTATCCGGTACGCCTTCAAAAGGCCCTCTCCCCCAATCGAATGGTACGGAATCAGAACAGGATGCTGTTTTGATTCCACTGCAAGCGCCTTTGCAAGCGTCTCGGAAATTACAGCAACACTCTCACCGCTGTATGGGCTAACCAGCTGGTTTCCCGTATCATACAGAACTGTAATCTCCTGTCTGATATCTCCCTGAAAAACGACTGCAGATAACAGGCTTTTCTGGTCTCTTTTCTGCTGCAGAATCTCCCGCCGAAAGATCAGAAACAATATAAAAATAACCCCCGAAGCCCCTATAACCATTGCAAAAGAAGCGGCCATTCCGGGCATCTGCATACGGTACAGCAGGCTTTGGCACACTCCGATGCAGCCCCCTGAAACAAATGCCAGCAGCACAAATACGGCAAAATCCTTTACCCATTCCCAGACACCTTCTGACGGAAATGCCAGGAATACCATTTCTGCCATTTGCAGCACTGCCGCAAAAAACTGCGGCAGCACCTCTCCCCAAAAAAGATATACACTGCCAAGAGAAAGCAGTGCATTACAAACTGACAAAAAAAATAAACGGAAAAACCGACATCTTTTTTGCCGGAGCATTGCCATGACAAGCAGCAGAAACAGATTCATTATGAGGTTCAGAATTACAAATAAATCTCCGTAAAGATACACCTTCATCCCTCTCCTCCATATATTAAACTTTCTCCTCCCCATGCAGAAACCTTAACGCAGCCTCTGCCCTGTCCCTATTACTGCATGCAGCACTTTTTTATATTGTTTCTGTAACACAGTATAAAGGAATACAAAAACGAAAGATGTCAAAAGATCGTAGAAAACAAAAAAGTCATGTTTTGTCTTTCGACAAAACATGACCTGTATGGAACATATTATCATGCACTGCTGTGCGCTATGGCTTACTGCGTGTCTGTGCCAGCCTCCTCTTTTAAGGAAGTATCTTTCCAGAGCAGGACATCGCTTTCTCCTAGCACAGTTCCTCCATCCGTCTGAATTTGAACAAGAAACGCATTTGGAATATCAAGCTTATCCTCTTCCGAAGATTCCTCCTCCCCCGTTGACTGCTTTTCCTGCTCCTCTGTATCTTCTTCATCCTGCGTTTCATACACAAGCTCTTCTAAAATCTGAATATGCTCTTCATCAACCCATTCAATGGATAACTCCTCTCCCTGAAAATACAGATGCGCATATGGAGTGAAACCACTTCCCTCCAAAAGATAGCCCTGCTCATTTTTCTCAACATCTGTCAGGGTAATCGGCTCCGTTCCCATCTGCAGCTGTGTCGGCTCATATGGATTTTCTCCCTCAAAAGCATAATTTTCACCATACAGCATATCGTATTCCAGAGTCCTTAAATTTTCATGGTAAGTCTTTGTCCCCCGCTTCGAATTTTGATGGTATTTCGTGATATTGCCCTCGTAAATTCCAATGCGGCTAAGCACTTCTGCCGAAAGCTGATAGGATGTAAGATTTTTTTCTTCCCGTTCCAGCCCTATATTATCCCAGATTACATACTGCGTCTGATACAAATTGGAATCCGTCAGCTCTTCTTTCTGAATATCAAGGCTTGGAAGATGGTCGCCATAAAGCACCAGAACCGTTTCTTCCTCTCTTTCCTCCAGTGCAGCGACAAGATCGCCAATCATCTGGTCAACCTCATAGAGCTGATTGATATAATACAGCCAGGAATCTTCCTTTCCTTCTGGCGCCTCCCTGATCTGAATCGGCGCATCCTCATCAACTTCAAATCCGGCATATTTTCCGTGGCTTTGTACCGTGATGCCAAGCGTAAAATCAACTCCATCTGTAGAATCCAGCGTCTTAATGATCTCTTCAACCAGTATGTCATCTTTTTTCCAGCCATTTGGGTTATCCTCCAGGCCATTCATAAATTCCATAAATGTAAAGCTGTCAAAGCCCAGATTTTCAAACACTTTGTTTCTTCCATAAAAGGTTCCCTCATTGTTATGCACACAATGCGTCTTATATCCAAGATTTTTCAGATTGTAGCAGATACTCTCTGTCGCTGTGCTGCGAAGAATGGTTTTATATGGGTATTCTGAAGTGCCAAAATCCTTTTGGCTCATCCCGGTAAGCACCTCAAATTCTGTATTTACCGTTCCTGCACCCACAGTTGGCACAGTGATCAGTCCTGTGGAATAATTTTCCTGCAGGGCATGGAAATTAGGCAGTGCATCCTGTGACAGTGAAAGTGTTGTCAGGGTATCAACATCAAAAAAAGACTCCAGCTGAATAAAAATAATGTTCGGTTTGGTTTTAACATCTGATTTCTGATCCGGCAGCGTATCTAAAACCTCTTTTACGCTTTCCTCTGAATAATCCTCCGGCTGCCCAATACCGGTATCAATAATACTATTGGTAAAACAGTAAACAAAACCATAATTTTCATATGCTTCAGAAATATTGGTATAATTTGTCTCCAACGCCTGCACGGAGTTGCTGTTTTTCTGAATAAAGGATAACGCAAATACGATCAGAAGAACAAGAATCCCGGAACTGATCAGCTTTTTCTGTGTCAGATGGGAATGCTTTGGCGCTTTGCGGTACAAACAGATGATCAATACAAACAATAGTATAACTGCTACGAGAATCATGGCAATATTTAACGCATTCAGATAATGCCCCGACACACTGATTGCGCTCTGAATCAACGTAAAATCCACTGCTGAAAAGGGCGTGACACGAAATTGCAGAATCACAAAATTGACAATGCCAAAAATCAGCCAGATCGCAGAAATTGTGCAAAAAACAAATATCTCCCGCTTAAAAAATAAGGCAGCCGAGATTGTCAGCATAATAATTAATGTGTTGAACACAAAAAGAGACGGCCGCTCAAACATATAAGTAAGCCCGGACACAAGAGACTTCCGGTTCAGGGCTTCAATTATAATCACCAGCAATACCGGAACACCTGCATACCGCAGCCCATATTGAATTATTTTTCCCAATCCAATCTTTTCATTTTCCACAATGCATCACCTTTTCCCTCAAAATAAATGCAGCAATAGCTTTTTTGCACACTAAACTGCCTTGAAAAGCTTTTTTCTGCCATCGCACAGGCATGTTATTCTGTCATATTCTTATAAATCCTTGCCACCTTGTCAACCGGCCCTTTTGCAACGAGCCTGCCGCTGTCAAGAATAATGGCCTTGTCGCAAAGGCGCTGTACCTGCTCCAGCGAATGCGATACAAACAAAACGGTAACTCCCTTGTCAAACATGCTCATAATCTTGCGCTCGCTTTTTCGCCGGAACGTTTTGTCTCCAACAGATAATACTTCATCCAAGATCAAAATATCCGGCTCTACAACTGTTGCAATCGAAAAGCCAAGGCGTGATTTCATTCCGGAAGAATAATTTTTAATCGGAACTTCAATAAATTCACCCAGTCCTGAAAAATCAACAATCTCATCAATTTTTTCATCCAGAAATTCCTTGCTGTAACCCAATACGGCTCCATACAAATATATGTTTTCCCTTCCGGTATACTCTCTGCTAAATCCTGCGCCAAGCTCCAGTAAAGGCGCAATGACTCCGCGCGTCTCAACCTGACCATCCGAAGGCTTTAACACACCGGAAACCACCTTGAGCAAAGTGCTTTTTCCGGAACCATTCAGTCCAAGCACCCCCAGGCGCTCTCCTTTTTTGATCTCAAAATTAATATCCTTTAATGCCCAAAACTCATTATATTTTAAATCTCTTTTCAGAAATTTAATAACATATTCTTTTAAATTATCGACCCGCTCCTGGCTCAGATTAAAACGCATGCCTACATTGTTTACACTCACGGCAACATTTTTTTTCATAGCAATCCTCATTTCTTATTTATATTGTATTTCCCGGCCATCCTGCTAAAACTTCACATTTAAATATACAGAATAAATTTATCCTGCTTTTTATAAAACAGCACAGAGCCAATAACCAGCGTCACAACCGCTACTGTTGCAGATATCAGACAAATACTCATATCCATTGGCTTTCCATAAAGAACTGCATTCCGAAAATTGGCAATACACATATACAGTGGGTTAATGTCAAAAATCCATCCATTTCCGGTTTTTATGACTCTCTCTACCGGATACATAATTGCAGAAGCGTACATAATCAGCATGCATAACACCGACCAGATATACTCAACATCCCGGAAAAACACGCTCAGGGTAGCTAAAATCAAGCCGCAGCCCAGTGTAAACACAAACAAAATTACCAGCGGAACCAGTGCCTGTACCGTATATACCGTAAGCTGCACCTTCAAAACAATTCCAACAGCAACTAATACCACAAGCGAAATCAAAAATGTCACAAAGTTCGAAATAATTGCTGATATCACATAGATATATTTCGGCACATACACCTTCTTAATCATAGAAGAATTTGAGCTGATTGATTTCAATCCCCCTTTTGTTGCGGAGGAGAAAAAGCTGTACAGCAGCCGCCCGGAAAGAATATATACCGGGAACTGCGGATCATCCCTTCCAAAGAATGTTCCAAATACAAGTGTCATTACCATCATAGTGAGCAATGGCTCTAATAGTGTCCATAAAATTCCCAGATAGGACCTGCGGTATTTTAACTTAATGTTCTTTTTCACTAATTCATAAAGCAGATATTTATAACGGGAAAAATTTTTCCAATATTTTGTAATTTCCATATTCTCTCCATCCTGAAAACAGGTTTTTAGTTTCATGGCATTGTATAGCCTGCAGCAGCCCCGCAGGCAGGCCAGTCATACGATTTTCATTGTCTCATGAATCTAACGATTCATGAGAATCCTGCTGCACCCTCACATGTATGCATGCTCGGTCTGCTTATCATTATATTACAAAAATATGCATACTTTTTGACAATACGACACAATTATAACATAATGCTTTGAAATGTCAATTCAGCAAAAATAAAAAAGCAAAAAAGTAACGCTTTACAAATCGGATTTACGGTTGATGGAAACCGGAAAATACGGTATAATGATAAATAGGAAGATCATCTCATTATTCTGCAAAGGAGGATGTAAAATATGGCTAATATCTATGCATCCAATGTAATTTCACAAAAATACGATACCGCACTGGATTTCCATGTGACTATGTATGATAATATGCCCTATCAGAGAGATTCTGATTATTGTAATGCAGAAAAACTTGCTCTGGTCAGCGGCAGTGTAATCAAATATTATTTATGCCTCAATCAGCCGGAGACTTTTCTGGTGGATAATCAGGATGAAGGTCTGGAAGAACGTCTGGCGATACTGCAGCAGGCAGAAAAAAAGCGCCGCCGACGCGAAATATCCGCTGACGTTCCAAAAGACAATACCGGAATTACACAGGAACAAATCCGAACCCTGCTGGATGACAATGAAAATCCATCCCGGCAAAAAACAAACAACACTTCTTTTGACCCGGACAATACAGACGCACCGCCAGATGCTGTCAATGCTTTTGCAGATGTCGAGGACTGGTGAAAAGCTTACTGCGTTCTGTTGTCACAAATTGATACAAAACGAAAGGGTGTCAGCAAAAATTACAAAACAACTTTTGCTGACACCCTTTTTTCGAAAACCTTATTTATTTTTTCCACTTACGACCTTTGTGCTTTCCTTTTGCGTCAGTGCTTTCAACCGAATCGCTATCTGCTGTTTCTTCCCCATACATTGCCTTATCAAACTCCTCTAACAGCTCTTTTTGGCGGCTGTCCAGTTTTGTCGGCACCTGTACAACCAGCGTAACATAATGGTCGCCGCGAATTTGCTTATTGCGCAGAGACGGAACTCCCTTTCCTTTCAGGCGTACCCGCGTATCGGTCTGTATCCCCGGTTTAACCGTATACTCAACCAAACCGTCAATCGTATTAATACGGATATCCCCGCCCAGCACAGCTTTCGGATAGGTAATGGACACAGTTGAATAGATATCTCTGTCCTGACGTTTAAAAATCGGGTCATTTGCAACCAGCACCTCAACTAACAGATCACCTCTTCCGCCTCCGTTTACGCCAGGTTCTCCCTTGTCGCGAATACGGACACACTGCCCGTTGTCAATTCCTGCCGGAATGGACACAGAGATTGTCTTCTTTTTATTGAGATAGCCGGAACCGTTACAATCCGGACAACGCTCTCTAATAATTTTTCCGGTTCCCCGGCAGTCCGGACAGGACTGTACATTCCGAACTACTCCAAAGAGCGATTGCTGTGTAAACACAACCTGCCCTTTGCCGCCGCATTTTGAACAGGTTTCCGGCGATGTCCCAGCCTTTGCTCCTGTTCCGTGGCATGATGTACATTCATCCTTTAATACCAGATCAAGCTGTTTTTCTGCACCAAAACATGCCTCTTTAAAGCTGATTCTCACAGACGTTCTGATATTCTGTCCCTTCATCGGGCCATTACTGCTGCTCCGGGAACGGCCGCCGCCAAAGAAATCCCCAAAAATATCGCCAAAAATATCGCCCATGTCCATGCCGCTAAAATCAAAGCCACCAGCTCCGCCAGCGCCTCCCTCAAAAGCTGCATGACCAAATTGGTCATACTGGCGCCTCTTTTCTGAATCACTTAACACCGCATATGCTTCGGACGCTTCTTTAAACTTCTGCTCTGCTTCTTTATCTCCGGGATTGGTATCCGGATGATATTTTTTGGCAAGCTTGCGGTATGCCGATTTTAATTCGGAATCCGTAGCGTTTTTCCCAACGCCCAGAACCTCATAATAGTCTCTTTTTTCTGCCATAAACCTGCTCCTCGATTCCATCTAAGGACAATAACGCTGCCAGAATCCATTCCGCAGCATCATTGTCCCCGTCTTATTGAATAGAAATTATTTTGCCATAGTACAGCGAATAATTAATATTCGATATACTACGCTGTATCATTGCTATTGTTATTGATACAGCCCATTTGCATTCTATCAGATTTCCCGGTAATCTCCATCTACTACATCATCATCTGCCGTGCCTGTCTGCGCGCCAGCACCCATATCCGGACCTGCACCCATATCCGGGCCTGCACCGGCTGCCTGTGCACCTTCATACATCTTCTGGAACACATTCTGCGCACTCTGCATCAGCTGTTCCTGTGCTGCTTTCAGCTCTGCAACCTCTGATTCGGAAATGGATTCCGGATTCGTCTTTTCCACCAATTCTTTTAACTTATTAATGTCTGCCTGTACCTTTTCTTTTTCAGAAGCATCAATCTTGTCGCCAACCTCATCCAGCGCTTTCTGTGTCTGGAATACAAGGCTGTCTGCATCGTTTCTGGCATCAATGCCTTCTTTGCGCGCCTTGTCCTCTGCTTCAAACTGTGCAGCTTCTCTAACCGCTTTATCAATCTCATCATCAGACATATTCGAACCAGCTGTTATTGTGATATGCTGCTCCTTGCCGGTTCCCAGGTCTTTCGCAGATACATTTACAATACCATTCGCATCAATATCGAATGTAACCTCAATCTGCGGAACACCTCTTCTTGCCGGAGGAATGCCATCCAGACGGAACTGGCCAAGAGACTTGTTGTCCTTTGCAAACTGTCTTTCACCCTGCAGTACGTTAATATCTACAGCGCTCTGGTTATCTGCTGCAGTTGAGAACACCTGGCTTTTCTTTGTCGGAATCGTCGTATTTCTCTCAATCAATCTGGTAGCTACACCGCCCATTGTCTCAATCGACAGAGAAAGAGGCGTAACATCCAAAAGAAGAATATCGCCTGCACCGGCATCACCTGCCAGCTTGCCGCCCTGTACAGATGCGCCAAGGGCAACACACTCATCCGGGTTCAGGGATTTATTTGGATCATGCCCTGTCAGCTGCTTTACTTTATCCTGTACTGCCGGAATACGTGTAGAGCCGCCGACTAACAATACCTTACCGAGATCAGAAGCTGTAATGCCGGCATCGCGAAGTGCATTGGATACAGGCGTTGCTGTTCTTTCAACAAGATCATGTGTCAATTCGTCAAATTTTGCCCTGGTCAGATTCATGTCGAAATGCTTCGGTCCATCTGCTGTCGCAGTAATGAACGGCAGATTAATATTGGTTGTGGTTGCAGAAGAAAGCTCTTTCTTGGCTTTCTCTGCTGCTTCTTTTAATCTCTGAAGCGCCATTTTATCCGTAGAGAGATCAACTCCCTCTGCATTCTTAAATTCACTGATCATATAATCTGTGATCTTCTGGTCAAAATCATCACCGCCGAGCCTGTTATCTCCGGATGTGGCAAGAACCTCGATAACACCGTCGCCGATTTCAATAATAGACACATCAAAGGTACCGCCGCCTAAGTCATAAACCATGATCTTCTGCTCTTTTTCATTGTCCAGTCCATAGGCAAGCGCAGCCGCTGTCGGCTCGTTAATGATACGCTTTACATCCAGACCGGCAATCTTACCGGCATCCTTTGTCGCCTGACGCTGTGCGTCATTGAAATAAGCCGGAACTGTGATAACTGCTTCCGTCACTTTCTCACCAAGATAGCTCTCGGCATCGGATTTTAATTTCTGCAGAATCATCGCTGAGATTTCCTGCGGTGAATATTTCTTCTCGTCAATCGTTACGCGATAATCTGTTCCCATATGTCTCTTGATGGAAGAGATTGTCTTGTCGGCATTGGTAACTGCCTGACGCTTTGCCGGCTCACCTACCAGCCTTTCGCCTGTTTTGGAAAATGCAACTATGGAAGGAGTTGTTCTTGCCCCCTCTGTATTTGCAACAACAACAGGCTTTCCGCCCTCCATTACTGCAACGCATGAATTTGTTGTACCTAAGTCAATTCCAATAATTTTTCCCATTTTGAATTACCTCCTGAATAATAAAATAATAACTGCTATTTATTGTATCCGGATATCCGGTTGTTACGCTTTCACATTTCGGTTATCAGTGTACCAGCATACCTGTGTGCTTTACCATCAGTTCACTACCTTAACCATACTGTGGCGAACCACATTTTCCCTGTACAGATAACCCTTCTGCATCTCCTCTGCCACAACGCCGCTTTCCAGCTCTTCATCATCCACCATCATAACGGCATTGTGAAGATTCGGATCAAACTCTGCGCCAACTGCCTCAATCGGCTTAACACCCAGTTCATCAAAAGCCGTAAGCAGCTGCTTGTATACCAGCTCTACTCCCTGTACAAAAGGAGTGTCTTTTTCCTCCTCCGGAATACCGTCCAAACCGCGTTCAAAGTTGTCAAGCACCGGAAGAAGCTTTTCAATCACTGACTTTGCGCCAATCTCAAACATTTGCGATTTTTCTTTTTCAGATCGCTTTCTAAAATTTTCAAACTCTGCCAGACGGCGGACCAGCTGATCCTTTAAATCGGCATTTTCTGCCTCCAGCTTTTCTTGCTTTTTGTCCTTTTTCTTCCCAAACCGCTTTGGATCTTCCTCTTTCTGTTTTGTCTCTGCACTGTCATCCTGCTCCTTTGAATCCTCAGCAACGGAATCTGCTAAAGCTTCATCCTCCGCTTTGGCTATCTCCTGTTCCAGAGACTCATCAAACTCTTTATTTTCTTCTGCCACTTACGATCACCTTCCTATCTGTTTTTATCTTTAAAAATGTCATCCAACTCACCCATCAAAGAATTTAGTGTGCCAACCACCTTATCATAGTCCATACGCTTTGGCCCTACTATTCCAATCTTTCCGTAGACACCTTCCTGTATCTGATAAGTTGCCGTTACCATTGAGCAATCCTTCATGGATTCCATGTGGGTCTCATCTCCAATATACACCTGAATATCATGCGCCTCTCCGCTTTTGGATTTATCGGGAAGCCCCAGCCAGCTGTGCATAATCTTCTTTTCCTCAAAAGCATCTAAAATCTGTGCCGCTTTTGACTTATCCGAAAGCTCCGGATATTTTAAAATATTGGTAGCACCGCTTGTATATATTTCAAGGTCATCCTCTTCAACCAGCGTCTTTCCAATGACCTCAAGCACAGAATCAATTACCTGCGTATGATTCCCAACCTGCTCCTTAAGCTTCTGAATCAGTGCAAGATTCATATCCAGCACATCCAGCCCATTCAATGTCGTATTCAATATGAAATTCAGCTTAACAATCATCTCTTCTTCCACCGGTTCATCAATGGAAATCATCTGATTCTTTACCACATTGTTGTCGAGCACGATCACCGCCAACAGGCTATCCTGATCCACCGAAGTGATCTGAATAAATTTTACCCGCTTTGTCTGATAGCGCGGTCCGGAAACCATAGTCGCATAATTTGTATTGGCGGCAAGAAATTTTGCTACTTTCTGAAGAACATTGTCAATTTTTTCTTCCTTTTCCGCCAGCTCTTCCTGCAAACTGTTGATCTCACTGGTTTTGGCCTCAAGCATCGTATCTACATAAAGTCGGTAGCCTTTGTCCGAAGGAATCCTTCCTGCCGAAGTATGAGGCTGTAAAATATACCCCATCTCCTCCAGATCTGACATTTCATTGCGGATGGTAGCAGAGCTTAAATTCAGATCGGTATATTTTGATATGGTTCTGGAACCAACAGGCTCACCTGTATCAAGATACGTTCTGATGATCGCATGCAAAATCTTAAGCTTTCTCTCATCCAGTTCCATGCCTTCACTCCTTTCCGCATTACTACCAATTCTCTTCTTTTGCCGCACCCGCAGAAGACAGCTAATGTTAAATCAACTAAATTCGATTGATATTAGCGAAGCCTGCGACAGCAACCCGTAGTTTGAAAGTTTTACAAACTTTTCCTCATTTATTTGTTTGTTAGCACTCAGTCAAATGGAGTGCTAATTTCTATTTAGTAAGTTAGCACATGCGAAAATGATTGTCAAGGTATTTTCTTAATTTTTTTTACTTTTTTCTTTCTTCGCTAAGACTTTTCATTCATATTACGATATAATATAGTAGATAACAATCATGAACAGTTGCGCAAGCAGCGATAAAGCGCGGGTTCATTGTACGAATACAACAGTTTATACCGTCTTTTACAGAAATGAGGTTTTCATGGAACAAAGAATCAATCCTTTAAATACCAGTCAGGGAAGGCAGACTTCCCAGCGCAGCGGAAACGCTGTCTCCGGCCAGAATGCAGCAAGCCATAGAAGCAGCTCCGGCCAGACGCCCCGCTCTGTCGGAGGCTCTACCGGCAATTACGGTGTATCCCGCAGCCCGTCTGCTATCCATGTAGGCGATGTTTTGCGCGGGGAAATCACAGATTTAACAAATAATGAAATTTCGATCACTCTGGAAGACAACACAACTGTACATGCTAAAATCGCAGACAGCTCTTCTTATTCGATTGGACAGACCGGTGCTTTTCGTCTGACAGAAATCGCCGGAAATACGCTGTATCTGGAAAATGTGTCGAAGGGCTATACCGAAACAGAGCTAACCCTGATCAACAAAGCGCTTTCCGAAGCGGGGCTGCCCTCTACCTCTCACAATCAGGAAGCAGTCAAGGCATTGATGGACAATTTGCTGCCAATCACCAAAACATCAATCCAAAATCTGATGCAGCAGTCCTATGACTTTCAGACAGAGGACATGAATACCCTTGCCGTCATGAACCGCCTGATGATGAAAATGGATTCGGATTCGGTCGCACAGTTTTCCAATTACCGAAATGATAATTATCAGCTTCTGGAACGTCTGCAATCCTTTTCCCAGGATATTCCGGCACTTTTAAGCGCATTGTCAGAAAATGCGCCCGCAGATGCCGTTGCAGGCTTTGGAAAAACACTTTTGTCAATCGGTTTAAGCACGGACAACATGACAGCCCAAAATCAGACAGGCAGCACGATTGCCTCCCTTCCGGCACAGGCACAAAATGATATTGCGCAAATGCTTTCCAACACAGCGCTTACAGAAGATACCGCCAGCCAGCTGGATCAAAAAACACTGTCCCTGCAGGATGCCCTGACACTGTTGCGCGATGCCGCTCTGTCCGGCACATTAAAGCAGCCGCAGGGAATGTCATCCACAGAGCTTGCCTCCTATCTTAACCAGATCAATGC
>JAJQGL010000014.1 GCA_021200535.1 Clostridiaceae bacterium
AAATGTTTGACATTATAGTATTAAAAGTAAAGGATTTTCGGACAGGGTTATAACGTTTACGCGATAACAAAAAGCCGCGTAAAAAGAAAAAAGACCTTTAAGCAGCGGGCTTAAGGGTCTTTTTTTGATATATAAAAAACACCGGGGATGGTATCCCCCCTAACGAACTCCTATAGGGCTGCAAACGATTTCAAAAAGACAGAAAAAAAGAGCGGTTACTTCCGTTCACCCGACTGCATTGCCCCGATTTACTCCCCCCTATCTCCTGCATGAAACGATATGGGCTGCAAACGATTTCATGATAACTGATTGCGATTTTAAAACCGGATTTGTATGATTGACTCAGGCTTTTGCAAAAGTTATATGCTCCAGTTAACACCGGTCCGCGTCCAGTCATTTAAGGACACGGTATCCGTATAGAAAACAGCTTCAGCAAGGAGGATAGCAATCTATGAAACAGAAAAAATTCACAGGCGTGACAGGCTACACAATAGCTGATACGCAATATCAATACGAAGAGAGCGACAAGACGCCGGAAGGCGCACCAAATATTGTCTATATTGTTTTAGATGATTTAGGCTTTGCCCAATTAGGCTGCTATGGATCAACAATCCATACCCCAAATCTGGATAAGTTAGCAAACGAAGGGCTTCGCTACAACAATTTCCACACCACAGCAATCTGCTCCGCAACAAGGGCATCCCTGCTGACAGGTATGAACCACCATACGGCAGGCATCTGCGGCGTAGTAGAACATATGACAGGATGTGACAATGGAATCGGGCATCTGCATAAAGATTGCGCGACACTGGCAGAAATCCTCAAAGAATATGATTACGGAACTTACGCAGTGGGTAAATGGCATCTGACCGATATTTCGGAAACTACCGAAGCAGGCCCTTTTGAAAACTGGCCTTTAGGAAAAGGCTTCGATAAATATTACGGATTCCTCCATGCACAAATGGATCAGTTCCACCCAAGACTATTCCGGGATAACAGCCCTGTAGAACAGCCAAAACTGCCGGAAGAAGGATATCATTTTTCCGAGGATATCACAGACAATGCGATTAAATATATTTATCATCAGCATGCCGCATATCCTGAAAAACCTTTCTTCCTGTATGTCGCATATGGTGCGATGCACACGCCGCACCATGCACCGCAGGAATACATTGACAAATATAAAGGAAAATTTGACGACGGCTGGGATGCCGCACGCCAAAAATGGTTTGCACGGCAAAAAGAGCTTGGCGTCATTCCACAGGACGCTGAACTGACGGAGAGAAATGAATTTGTGCAGCCGTGGGAAACGCTAAGCGAGAAGCAAAAAAAGACAGCCGCTCGCTATATGGAAGCATTTGCCGGAATGTTAGAACATACTGACGCCCAGATCGGACGGCTGCTTGATTATCTGGAGGAAATCCACGAGCTTGACAATACTGTAGTCGTGTTCCTGTCAGATAACGGAGCAAGCGCAGAAGGCGGAACCGAAGGAAGCATTAATAATTTCCGCAAATTTGCCGGAGCATCCATTGAGGATGCGGAAGAAGAGGCAGACTATGTCCTGTCCCGTCTGGATGATATCGGAACGCCGCGGGCATTTAACCATTACCCCATCGGCTGGGCGCATGCCGGAAACACACCATTTCCATGGTATAAAATATTCACCTACTCCGGCGGCGTAAAAGATCCCTTGATCATCCGGTATCCAAAGCTGATAAAGGATGCAGGCAGCGTCCGAAGCCAGTACCATCATGTGTCGGACATCACGCCTACGATGTTAGACATCATTGGGGTGAAAAAACCGGAATATATCAAAGGAGAGCATCAAAGACCATTTCAGGGAATCAGCTTAAAATATACATTTGCTGACGGCAGCGAAAAAGACCGCCGGCATGTGCAATATTATGAAATGCTCGGAAACCGCGCAATTTATAAGGATGGCTGGAAAGCGATTGTCAATCATTCGCGCAATGCTGATTTGGGCGAAACCTTTGAAGCTGACGTCTGGGAACTATATCACGTAGCAAAGGATTATTCGGAAAGCCGCAATGTAGCCGGGCAATATCCTGAAAAAGTCAGGGAGCTGGAACGGGAATGGCTGATCGAAGCATCTGCGGCAGGTGTATTCCCAATGTTCAATGGGACAATGTATGGCTCTGAAAAAGCAAATGATATGTTTAACCATTCGATTCGAAGAAAGGAACGCTTTGATGTCTATGAAAACATCCTGGAGCCGTTTGACCTGATCCGCGGACTGCATAGCGAACTCAACGAAAATTCCCACATCATCCGCGCCGAACTGACCAGAGAAAACACAGCACAGCAAGGCGTTATCATTGCAATGGGAAATTACCACGGAGGATTTAGCCTGTATATTAAAAACAACCGCCTAAAGTACACCTATAACTGCGGAAGCCAGTATTACTATGAAGCGGAATCCTGCAGCGAGCTGCCTGCCGGAAAGGTGAACGTGGAATATCGTTTTAAAGTGAAAAAGAAATCCGCAGTTGCCGAGCTGTTTATTAACGGAGAAAAAACAGCAGAAACCACAATCCCATCCCTAAACTACTTTGTAGACTTTATTACAACAGTCGGAGCAAATAAAAATACTCCGGTCGCACCAATGGATTATCAGTCGCCATTCACATTTGAAGGAAAACTCGAAAAAGTTTCCGTTTTGGTTGATGGGCATGTTACTTCACAGGAAAAGGAATTAGAAGCATTCTTCAAGGCGGATTAAAAAATATACGGATGCTTCCAAAAACAGGAGGAGAGATTATGAAACAATTCAAAGCAATCAAAAAAGGCATAGCATTGGTCAGCACAGCGGCGCTGCTCCTGACCGGCTGCGGCACAGGGGACAGCACATCATCTTCCACTGACAGCGCTGGCTCTGATGTCGAAACCGTTCAATTCGGAGCTATGTCCGCTGATATGACCCAGTGGATTACCATTGTAGACCAAAATACCGGAATTTTTGCAGAGCATGGCCTTGCGCTGGAAACGACAGAATTTGCCATGGGAATCAATGCAGTTGACTCCATGGCATTGGGACAGATTGATATTTGCTGCACAGCGGATTATGCCGGAATCAACCGCATTGGAAACGCATCAGAAAATACCAATTTACGTTATCTTGCAGGATATAACACTTCCAGCGAGACTACGAAGCTATATGTAAATCCGGATATCATAAAGGAGGCTTCCGATCTGGAAGGCGCTACTGTTATTTCAATCAGCGGCACAGTATATGATTACTGGTATGATAAGCTTTTTGAGTATTACGGAATTGACAGGAGCAGTGTAGAAATTGCTACCGTCACCAGCGCTTCCGAAGCGGCAGCATTAGCGGCAGCAGACGGAGACGGCGCAGCTTATTGGTCATCACCCGGCGGTATTGGATACCAGCTTGAAGAATATGGCTGGGTAGACCTTTTAACTCTGGCGGATATTGATGTAACCCTTTCGGCTCTTTTAAATGTCAGCAGTGAATTTGCACAGGAGCATCCGGATGCTGCAGTCAAATTTCTGGAAGCATGGCAGGAAACCATTGACTATATCTATGATCATGAAGATGAAGTTGCAGAATGGCTGTATGATGCAACAGGCAAGGATAAGGAGCTGTTTAAGGAAGTATTGGAAAACAACAACTATGGTTTGAGTTTTACACAGGAAACATATGACGACC
Source organism: Clostridiaceae bacterium (assembly GCA_021200535.1). GTDB lineage: Bacteria > Bacillota > Clostridia > Lachnospirales > Lachnospiraceae > Butyribacter. The sequence goes on from JAJQGL010000014.1 coordinate 3,692, forward strand.
TGGCCTCAATCAACGCCTGGTGCCTCGAAAACGGCAACTACGATGCAGAATTTGACGTGAAGGATTACCTTTCCCTTGACGCCCTGACGGAAGCCTTTCCTGACCAGGTTACATATATTGCTGAGTAACAAAGAAGAACGAAAGGTTATGCAGAAATAGAAATGAGGATTCCTATGAAAGAAACACTTATAAACTTATTTAAATTAATTGCCAAAAGCGGAATCGTGACATGGATTTTTTTACTGCTGATCTGGCAAATTGCATCCCTCTTTAATACGCCGGATTTTTTGCCCGGACCGCTAAACACATGGAATGGGTTTCTTGAGATTGTCCAAACAGGGGCGTTGTGGGAGGATATCGCCATCAGCCTGCAGAGAATTGCAATCGGCTGGGTAAGGGGCATTTTGATCGCAGTCCCTCTCGGGCTTTTGATCGGGCAGTTCAAAACCATCCGCTGGCTTTTGGAACCATTTATCAACTTTTTCCGCTTTGTGCCGGCAATCGGTTTTCTGACACTATTTCTAATGTGGTTCGGTGTTGGCGAAGAGTCAAAGCTGGTTCTGATTACCTACGCAACCATTTTCCCGGTCGTGATTAACACGGTTGCAGGTGTCGCTTCTGTTGATCCCGTAAAGTATCAGGCAGCAGAATCCCTTGGCGCATCCAGGCTGCAAACCTTTTTCACCGTCACCATACCGGCAACCGTGCCAGGTATTTTTACCGGTATCCGTTTGGGCTTAAGCAGTGCGATTATCTCAATCGTCAGCGCCGAGATGCTGGCTGCTAATTCCGGCCTTGGGTATCTGATTTACACTTCCCGCTTATACTACCGGACAGACTGGATTTTTACCGGAATCATTGTACTGGGACTGATCGGCTTTCTTGCCGACAAAGTGCTTCGGATGCTCGGAAACCACATGTTCCGCCATTACGGCGTTGTGAACCAATAAAGGGAAAAAAGGTAGTTTATGCATATTATTGTTATAGGAAAGGAAATCGCATTATGAGTGGAAAAAAAACAAACGCTGCCGCAAAAGCTGAAGGAGGCAATATGGCAAAGCAGAACGAAGCAAAAGGCAAAAGCCGCCCAACAAAGGTCAGGGTGGAAAATTTAAATAAACAGTACGAAGAAGCAAAAAAAGGGCTGTTATTTTCCAAAAACATCAATCCATCGGCAATCTTTGCAGACGATACGAACGGTTATGTCTTAAAAGATATTAATCTGGAAATAAAAGAAGGGGATTTCTATATTTTTCTCGGTGCAAGCGGCTGCGGCAAATCAACGCTCCTCAACATTATAGCAGGATTTTTAGGCGCCACAGAAGGAAGGGTTTTGCTGGACGGCGAAGAAATCAAAAAACCGGGGCCGGAGCGGGGTGTTGTATTCCAAAGCGCAGATTCCGCGATTTTCCCATGGCTGACGGTAGAAAAAAATGTAGCATACGGTCTGAAGGTGCAGCATATGGATAAAAAAACAAGAAAACGGGTTGCTGCAGACGCGATTGCACTGGTTGGGCTGGCAGGACACGAAAAAAAATTCCCTTCCGAGCTCTCAGGCGGCATGAAGCAAAGAGTACAGATTGCACGAAGCATTGCAAGCAATCCCGAAGTTTTGATTATGGATGAACCTTTTGGCGCACTGGATGCCCAGACAAGGAGAACCCTGCAGGATGAGCTGATCAATATCTGGAAGAAAACCGGAAAAACCATATTATTTGTCACACACGACCTGCAGGAGGCCGTTTATCTCGGACAGAAAATCTGCATCTTTTCCGCAGCGCCAAACGCCGGTATTGCCTACAAGGTAGATGTGCCATTTGCCTATCCGCGAGATATGGATGAGCCGGAAATAGCTGATTTCACAAAGGAAATCCATGAAAAGCTGGATACGGCAATCAACGCACACGGAAAAGAGCCGGTAGATAAATCGGCAGTTTCCATATAAAACCAATTCGATCAGGGCAGCAAAAGCCGGGCCGGCTTTTACACCCTGATCTTTTTAAATTACTGCAGACGCATCCGGTAAACAACCGGCTTGTCGCTGTCAACAAACGGCGCATGGATAATCATCTGATCTGCCTCTCTGGTATACTCCGGCTTCTGGTCATATCCCAATGCCGTAAATTCTGTGATAATTCCATGGAAGTCCTTGCTTTCCTCTCCCATACTCTTTACAATCACATCCTCGCCATGCTGCTGCATCGGAATAATATAAATGCAGTCTCCCTTGCAGGTAAAACGCACATCCGTAGAGTCAAAATCTTTTCTGCCCTCTTCGGAGAACATTCCCTCGACAACCTCTGTGTTTCCCTCTGCCTGGACACGCCATGGATGCGTATCATAAATCGCTTCTCCGTTGACTTCCATCCACTCGCCGATCTCTGTCAAAAGCTTTACCTCTTCCTCACAGATTGTTCCATCTGCCTTCGGTCCGACATTCAGAAGGAGACAGCCATTTTTGCTGACAATATCTACCAGATCCTGCAGGATATCCTTTGTTGTTTTAAATCGGTTCTGTTCTGTATAACACCATGAATTAAAAGCCATGGAGGTATCGGCCTGCCAGTAAAATGGCTTGGCATCCGAAAAATGACCTCTTTCCATATCTAAAATGCCGGTTCCCAGCATCATTGCGTCATGCTTGTAAGAAATCCCTACTTCCTTTCCCCACTCAAGGCCGCGGTTATAATAATATGCAGCAAATTTCATCAGATATGGCTTCACACTCTCATGCTGAATCCACCAGTCAAAGTAAACCATGGACGGCTGATACTTCTCAACCAGTTCACAATTTCTTGCCAGCCAGTCCTCCAAAAAATCCTGCGGCGGAGCCGGGCTGAACAAATCCTGGTTATCCGGCTCCGGCATAGACGGATAATAAAAATCCCCTAACTGCATAGGATCTTTGACGTCACTTTCAAACTCCTTTCCATGGCCAAAAAAGAACGCATGCTCGACGCGGTGGTTGGATTCACAGAATACCATTCCCGCATCCTGAATAGCTTCCCTGAGCTCACCCAGCACATCCCGCTTCATCGCCTTTTTGACAACCGTCCACTCGCTAATCTCCGAATCATACATCTGAAATCCATCGTGATGCTCCGCCACCGGCATAACGTAGCGCGCACCCGCCTTCTTAAAAAGCTTCACCCACTCCTTCGGCTCAAATTTAGGTGCCGTAAACATCGGAATAAAATCCTTGTACCCAAATTCCGTGTGATCTCCAAACGTCTTTCGATGGTGCTCCCACTCATCCATGCTCTGTATGTACATGTTTCTGGAATACCATTCATTGCGGAACGCCGGCACACTGAAAAGCCCCCAGTGAATAAAAATGCCAAATTTTGCATTCCGAAACCATTTCGGTGCTTCATAGTCTGAAAAAGAAAGCCAGTCCGGCTTATATGGTCCCTTTGCAATTACATCATCCACAATTTTCAAATATTTTTCCTGCACTGTCATGCTTTTTTATCCTCCATTCCTTTTAATTCCCGCCTGTTATTATTTTAATTCTTTTCCTGTACTCTCAGCAAATCCATAGGTTCCGGCGTACTGCTGAACCGAACAGAAAACTTCTGCTGCGGATGGGGACAGCTCTCGATCTGTTTCCCCTTCTCATCGCACATTCCCTCTACTGTCACGGATACATTCCGGCCATCCGGCTTCATAATCTCCACCGTGTCCCCCACACTGAATTTATTTCTCTGCTCCATCGCCACATACCCCGCCCCATCCGCTTCTCCTGCAAGTCCAAGATAGGTATACGCTTTGACATATGTGTTGTTATCATAAATCTGCGCTTCATGTGTCGCAGGACCATAGAAAAAGCCTGTCGTATATTGACGATAGGTACACTTTGAAATCTCTTCCATATAATACGCTTTTCGGGATTCATAAACCTGCGGAGACGTAAAATAATCATCAATCGCCTGCCGGTAGGTTCTTGCAACCGCCGCCACATAGAGCGCCGTTTTCATCCTGCCCTCAATCTTAAAACTGTCAATTCCTGCATTTACCAAATCCGGTATATGCCCGATCATGCACAAATCCTTTGAGTTAAAAATATAGGTTCCCCGATCGTTCTCCTCAACCGGAAGATATTCTCCGGGACGGTTCTCTTCCATAATATAGTATTTCCAGCGGCAGGGATGCGTACATGCCCCCAGATTTGCATCACGTCCGGTAAAATAATTGCTGAGCAGACAGCGCCCCGAATACGAAATGCACATAGCGCCGTGAATAAATGTCTCGATCTCCAAATCATCCGGAATGTTTTCCCTGATTTCCCGAATTTCCTGAATCGACAGCTCTCTTGCCGACACAACACGCTTTGCGCCCAATCCGTGCCAAAACTGATAGGTTGCATAGTTTACATTGTTGCTCTGCGTGCTGATGTGCACCTCTATCTCCGGACAGATCTCCGCCGCCGCGGAAAACACACCCGGATCCGAAATAATGAGTGCATCCGGCTGCAGTTCCTTCAACTCCCGGAAATATTTCCGGACTCCCTCCAAATCCCTGTTATGCGCAGTAATATTTGCCGTAACAAAAACCCGCTTTCCATGTGCATGGGCAAATTGAATACCCTCTGCCATCTCTTCCATCGAAAAATTTTTTGCTTTGGCGCGAAGTCCATACATCTCTCCGCCAATATAAACTGCATCTGCGCCATAGCGCACTGCCACCTTCAATACCTCCAGATTACTCGCAGGCACCAGAAGCTCTGGTTTTCCATTTTCTAACATGTTTTTCCTCCACCACACTATGACTGTTCTTCATCAAATTTACGGAATACAGATAAGCTTACGCCATCGCCTACCGGAAGAATAATTGTGTTCAGCTGTTCCGAATGCGTCAGCGTATACAGATATTTCCGCATCCTGCCATGAATTGTGCGGTCCCTTTTTGCAATGGCATAGCGCGACTGAATAATGTCCCCGTCCTGCAAAACATTATCTGTAACCAGCATGCCATCTTCTGCCAGCAGCTCAAGCACCGGAGCAAGAAAATTCAAATACTGCCCCTTTGCCGCATCCATAAAGATAAAATCATAGTTCTTTTTTTCTTTAACCAGCTCTTCAAGAATCCCGGAAGCATCACCCTGATACTGGCAGATCGCGTTTGTTGTATCATAAATTTCAAAATTTTTTTTCGCTGCCTCCAGGCGCATCGGTACTTTTTCAATCGTATCAATCTTTGTACCGCTTCCCGCATATTCCCTCATTAACAGTGCAGAAAAACCGACTGCCGTGCCAATCTCAAGCACCCTGCCCGGTTTTCTCAGGCTCACAAGAAACCCCAGAAGCGACTGCGTGGAGCGGCGTATCACAGGCACCTGATCCTGCAGTGCTTCCCGCTCCAGCTCTTTCAGATATTGCGGAAGCTGCCAGTTTAATGAATCGAGATACGTTGTAAATCTTTCATCCAGAATCATGTAATTCCTCCCAGAAAATATTGCCGCACCATCATTCACTGACTGTCAGCTCATCTATAATTTCCCCATAATCCATACAGGTATTTAACGTATATTCGCCCGGTTGAAGCTTGGTCTGCGCCGTATCCGAAAGCTGGACACGCATATAAAAGCTAAACCTGCTGACAATCAGCCTCTCTTGTTCCAGCCGGCTTGCCACCTGATACATTGTGTCCGACTCCGATACCGAAAAAATCCGGTCCGTCCCCGGCTTCTCTTCTGCCGTGACAGGGCCAAAAACCTGATAACAGAACTGATAGCTCCCCCTGCATGCCGTCACAAGTCCCACGGCCACCAAAAGGGCAGCCAGCAGTTTTACAAAAATCAAAAGAATGTGGTAAATAAACTGAAATATAACAGAAATCTGCTGTTCTTTCATCTATTCCTCCATAAAATCAGTTGAAATTCCAACTCCATCCAAAAACTGCTCCTGCAAACTGCGGACCATCGTGCAATACTGATGTTCTGCAACAAGAAAATCATTTGCCAGACCATTGTTCTGCAAATCGCCAAATTCATTCTGCAAATTATTGTTTGCCTGAATCGGATTCACATTGTCTGACAGCTGCAGCGCAAGACTTTTTTTTCGGAATTCACTTATGCGGTGATACAAATCCGGCTGTGCCTTTACGCGCTCCAAAAGAGTATGATATTGATTGTATTCAGTTGTTTCTGATAATTTCTTAATGACCTCTGCCATCAACTGTCTCACCTCAATCATGGGCTCCTCCTTTTTGGTATTTTCTATTCAATTTCCATAATGATCGGAAGAATCATCGGATTCCTCTTCATCTTTTTCCAAAGGAAATCGCTCAGGCTGTCCTTGATTTCTGTTTTAATCTTCGACCAGTCCGACACGTTGTTATCAAGGCACCTCTCCAGCGCTGCATACACAATGCCTTTCGCCTCGTCCATGAGATATTCCGATTCCCTCACATATACAAATCCTCTGGATACGATATCCGGACCTGCTAAAAGCTGATTCGTATATTTTTCCAGCGTCAGCACAATAATAATCAGCCCGTTTTCGGACAAATGCTGTCTGTCGCGAAGCACAATATTTCCGACATCGCCTACGCCCAGACCGTCGACCATGATTCCCTGCGCCTGCACTTTTCCTACCAGGGCTGCCCTCTCCGGACTGATTTCCAGCACATCGCCAGAGGAGAGCAGCAGTGTATTCTCTTTTGGTATGCCCATCTGCTGTGCAAGCTCCGTATGCGCCTTGCGATGCTGAAACTCCCCATGAATCGGTATGGCATACTGCGGCTTTGTCAACGCATAAATCAGTTTCATTTCCTCCTGGCAGGCATGTCCGGATACATGCGTATCCTGCACAATTACATTTGCCCCCTTTTCAGACAGCTCATTAATCACCTTGGAAACAGACTTTTCATTGCCAGGAATCGGACGTGAGCTGAAAATAACAGTGTCTCCCGGCTGAATGGACACCTTCCGGTGAATATTTGCCGCCATACGCGACAGCGCTGCCATCGCTTCGCCCTGACTTCCCGTCGTGATCAGAACAAGCTTCTCCGGAGGGTAATTTGTCATCTGCTCCATTTCAATCATGATATTATTCGGAATATCCAGATACCCCAGCTCTGTTGCCGTAGTGATGACATTCACCATACTTCTTCCCTCTACAACAACCTTTCTGCCGAATTTTGCCGCTGAATTGATAATCTGCTGCACACGGTCCACATTGGATGCAAAGGTTGCCACAATAATACGGCTCTTTTCATTTTCCGCAAAAATATTATCAAATGTTTTTCCAACGGTTCGCTCTGACATGGTAAATCCAGGCTTCATAATGTTGGTGCTGTCCCCCATCAGCGCCAGCACACCCTTTTTCCCCAGCTCTGCAAAGCGCTGCAGATCAATCGTGTCTCCATTGACCGGAGTAAAATCGACCTTAAAGTCCCCGGTATGCACAATGATTCCGACCGGGCTGAAAATCGCCAGCGCAGCGGCATCTGAAATACTGTGGTTTGTACGGATAAACTCAATCCGGAAACACCCCAGGTTAATCGCCTGCCCATAGCTGACAACCTTGCGCTTGACCGGCTTTGGAAGGACATGCTCCTTTAATTTATTTTCAATCAGTCCCATGGTAAGCTTCGTCCCATATACCGGCGCATTTACCTCTTTTAATACATACGGCAGCGCACCGATATGATCTTCATGTCCGTGGGTAATCACAAAGCCTTTTACTTTGTCAATATTTTCTTTCAGATAAGTCACATCCGGAATCACCAGGTCGATTCCAAGCATATCATCCTCCGGAAATGACAGCCCGCAGTCTACTACAATGATGCTGTCATCATACTCAAAGGCAGTGATATTCATTCCGATCTGCTCTAAGCCTCCCAGCGGAATAATCTTTAAGCCCTTGCCAAACTCAACCTGTGCTGTCTTTTTCGCCGCCGGTCTTCTGGTTGTCCTTCTGGCAACTGCTGTCTTTTTCTCCACCTGTTTATCCTCTGCTGCCTTTGTCTTTACTGTCTGAGGTTTCGTTGCCCTCCTCACAACACGTTTTGCCTTCTCAATTCCCTCACTCAGTATCCTGTCCTGATTTTCTGTTTCCTTTTTCAAAAAACTATCCTGCCTTTCTTCTTTATTTTTTAATATCTTTTTCCGGTCTTAACGTAAAATGAGTCCCGTGCTATACCGTTATGTCAATACTCCACAAAATGACCTCATGCTATACTGTTATGTCAATACCGCATAAAATGGCCTCATGCTATACCGTTATGTCAACATCCTCTAAAAGCTCTTCAAATACCTTTGACAATGCCTCCAATGTCATTTCATCCTCTACCATCCGGTATACCGATTCCGTCTCTCCTTCTGATTCTTCCTGCAAAATATAGGCTTCTGATTCTTCCTCCCCGCCATCTGTCACCAAAAGGTAATTGACGCCGGCAAGCATAGTCTGTTCCAATATGCAAAACTGTACTTTTTCACCTGTTTCTGACTCAAATTCTATATAATCTGTTTTTTCCATTCCGCAATCTGCTCCATTTCCCGGCACAAAAACACAGACTGACAGAATCAGCCAAAAATGTGCCATATTCTTTTTTTCGCACAAAGAAAAGCCAACATAATTTTCGTACAGGATGCTGACAAATATTATGTTTTCCTTTTTTCTGCACTTTTTTACCGTTCGAAACCCATGCCGCTCTGTTTTTCTCCGTCTCATCAGCAAACGTTTCTGTCCCGCTGCTCTCACTCTGCAATGGAATCCAAATATCCCTGCAGAATCAGGCTTGCTGCAACTTTATCAATATATTTTTTTCTTTTTTCCTTCACAACGCCCCCCTGTTCTAATACAGCATCTGCTGCAACAGTAGTAAGGCGTTCATCCTGAAAAACCACTTCCAGACCGCTCCTGCGCTCAAGCATGTCCGCAAATTCCCTGGTTTTCTCACACCGCTGCCCTTCTTCATTGCTTAGCTTTTTCGGCAGGCCGACAACAATCCGCTCTACCTGATATTCCTCCATCAGCGCCTCAAGCCTCGCCATTGTCTGACGCAGCTTACCCTCTCTTTCTCTGGTTATGGTTTCCAGCGGCTGTGCTGTCAAAAGCATCTCATCACTCATGGCAACCCCAACTGTTTTTGCGCCATAATCCAATCCCATAATTCTCATAAATCACCTGTCTCTGTTTTTTTGAAATCACTTGAAATTATTTTTAATATAGTCCTCTAACAGCAGTTCAATAATCTCATCACGCTCTACCCTGCGGATTAGGCTTCTCGCACCCTTATGACTGGTGATGTACGTCGGATCGCCTGACATAACATATCCCACAATCTGATTGACCGGATTATATCCTTTTTCTGTAAGTGCCTCATAAACGTCTGCGATAACATCTTTGACTTCATATACCTGATCTTTTTGTACCTTGAAGTACTGTGTATTATTAATTTCCTGCATAATGGCACGAACCTCCATTCTCACGTACTTTTATCTATCTACTATAGTAATATATCTAATTTAAAAAAACAACCTCTTTTTCGTTTGAGTTTCTGCAATTCCTGTTTACAACGGCTTGCCTGTCCCAATTTCCCCAAGCAAAATTTCGGATGTCAGCCTTTTTGAAATGCGGACCGTAAAAATCCTGTTGCACAGACTGTCCGGTTTTTCCATCCCCTCTGCCGGCACTGCAATCCGCACGTAACGTTCATTATAACCCACCAGATAGGAGACACCGTCCACAGAAATCATTTCTTCCAAAAGCACCGGCTCACTTTTCCCGATAAAAGCGTTCTGATAGTCCTGCGCAAGGCCCTGCTCCAGCTTCAGGAGCCGTGTGCTCCTCTCTGCCTTTTCCTGTTCCGGAATCTGGCCCTCCATTGCATCTGCAATCGTCCCCTTCCTCCTGGAATATTTAAATACATGAATCTTAGAAAACGCTGCCTGCTCTGCAAAATGGCAGGTTGCTTCAAATTCCTCTTCCGTCTCCTGCGGAAATCCCACAATAATATCCGTAGTCACTGCCGGATTTGGAAAATACCGGCGCAGCAGGGAAACGCACTCCAGATATTCCTCCGTGCTATAATGGCGGTTCATCCGCTTTAAGGTCGCATCACAGCCGCTTTGCAGGGACAGATGAAAATGCGGACACAGCTTTGGCAGCTTTGCCATTTCTGCAACAAAATCTTCCGTAATAATTCTGGGTTCCAGCGAACCGAGACGGATTCTTTCAATCCCATCCACGGCGGCAAGCTGCTGCAGCAACGCAAGCAAAGGCTTCCCCCGCATCTTTAAAAAGTTTGTCTGGCCGGAAAAATCAACTCCATAAGAAGAAAGATGAATCCCTGTCACCACGATTTCACGGATGCCGTCCGCCGCGAGCGCACGAACCTCATTCAGTACTTCTGCAGGCGGTTTGCTGGTAAGCGGGCCTCTGACATATGGAATAATACAATATGTGCAATACTGATTGCACCCATTTTGTACTTGCAAGTACGCCCTGGTATGCCTTTCCGCCAGAGCCTCTTTTGTCATAAACTCCTCCTTCACATGGAGTCCGCCGGCAGGGGCAGCAGATTTCCAGGAACCGTCCATATTACAGGTTTGAACAGGATCCTGTTCCTGAACCGCTTTACAGTTTCCATTCTTTTCCATCCACTTTTCCATCACAATATCCACAATACGGTTCTTATCCTGATTGGACAAAAAAAGATCAACACTGCCGTCGGCATCGGTTTCTCCCTTTTTTTTCACAAAATCTGCATAACAGCCTGCCGCCACCACAATCGCATCCGGATTTTTCCTTCTGGCACGGTGCAGCATTTTTCTGGATTTCCTGTCCGCAATATTTGTCACTGTACAGGTATTGATAATATAAATATCTGCCTCTTCACCGAAGGAGGTAATCAGGCATCCGGCTTCCCGGAAACGCGCCTGCATCTGCTCCGTTTCATAAGAATTTACTTTACATCCCAATGTCAAAAAACCAACTCTCATAATTTGCCTCCATGTTGTGACCGCAGGAAGCAGCTAATGTTAAATCGAATAAATTCGATTAACGTTGGCGGAGCCTGCGACACCAACTCGTAGTGTGAAACAATTTACTGGCAACGTGAAACGATTTACTGGTAATGTGAAACAATATACTAGTAATGTTAAACGATATTTTTCAATTTTTTTGTTACAATTTTACTTATTTGGTAAATTATATTTTACTTTACCCTCATTTTTGGTATTCTTTGCTTCATTTCCTTTCCTTTTTTTAGTGACATTGTATATTGACTTTTTCCTTTAAAATGTCTAGTATAGAAACTGTAAAAAACAAAAGGAGGTAGATTTGTATGAAAACAGTAAAAATCTCATTAAACTCTATTGACAAGGTAAAAGCATTTGTGAATGATGTAACAAAATTTAGCACTGATTTCGATCTGGTATCCGGAAGATATGTGATTGATGCAAAATCCATTATGGGAATTTTCAGTCTGGACCTTTCAAAGGCGATTGACTTAAACATCCATGATGATGACAACATCGACGAAATCTTAAAGGTATTGGCTCCTTATATTGTTGAGTAATCACAGCTTGCTTTTCTTATGGGAATTGTATGTATTTGGGGAATCATAACAAAAAAGAATCTACATACAATACAATAACAATAGAACCGGCAGAAGGCTGTGTGGGCGGTCATTCTGCTTCATACAAATCAGAGAACACATTTCTGTGTTCTCTTTTTTATTGATTTTTCAGCGCACCAGAAACTTTTCTTTATAGAAACCTGCACGGCAAATTTTCTGCATTCAAATTTTTGCCGCACTTGTCCGGGATATTGTTACTATTCATCAATATCAATAATCTCCCTTGTCGCGAGCGCCTCTTGAACCATCGCATCAATCTTGTCCGCCAGTTTTTCTTCTGAACGCCGTATCACCGAGAGAACCGGCCTCGTCACCGGATGCTTGGCGACAAAAATCGTACAGCAGTCTTCATATGGCAAAATGGACGTCTCATATGTTCCGATTTTTTCGGAAATATCAACGATCTCCTGTTTATCAAACGCAATCAAAGGCCGATAGACCGGCATCTCACAGACATCATTCGTAGCCGCAAGGCTCTGCATGGTCTGACTTGCCACCTGACCGATACTCTCTCCCGTCACCAGTCCCAGACAGTCTGTTTCTTTTGCAATCGTCTCCGCAATGCGCATCATATAGCGCCTCATGATAATGGTCAGCTCTTCATGCGGACATTGCTCATAAATATACATCTGAATGTCTGTAAAGTTTACAATATGCAGACGAACCGGCCCTGTGTACCCCGATATCAGCTTCGCCAGATCCACCACCTTCTGCTTTGCCCTCTCACTGGTATATGGCGGCGCATGAAAATAAACCGCATCAATGAAAACGCCCCGTTTGGCAATCATATAGCCTGCCACCGGGCTGTCAATCCCCCCGGATAAAAGCAGCATGGCCTTTCCATTTGTTCCGAGAGGCATGCCGCAGGCACCGCGGTATACTTTAGAATATACATACGCTTTATCACGCACCTCTACCCAGATTAGCACGTCCGGTTGATGCACATCCACCGAAAGCTCCGGAAAACGGTTCAGAAGGTATCCCCCCATCTCAGAACAAACCTCCGGCGACGTATATGGATAGCCCTTATCGCTCCGCCTGCACTTCACTTTAAAGCTAAACCTTTTTTCCGGATACTGTTCTTCCACAAAATCCCCGACAGCCTGTGTCAGGTTTGTCCATTCTTTTTGCTGAATCACCGTAACCGGGCTAATTGAAGATACCCCAAACACCCTGCCCATCGCCTGGATTGCATCATCGAAGTCGAAATCCTCCTCCGCCTCCACAAAAATTCTTCCCTGTTCGCGTGTCACCCGGAATGAGCCTTCTATTTTCCCAAGGCGGTGACGCACCTGCTCACAGAGCGCATTTTCAAACTTATATCTGTTTTTCCCTTTGATTCCAATTTCCGCATATTTTAATAAAAAAGCCTGATACATTGTTTTTTTATTTCTCCATTTCTGTCTGTTCCGCAACCGAAAAACCGCAGACAGACTGCTTTTGTACTAATGCCTGACAAACCTTCTCAGCACCGGAAGCACTTTCTGGATTGCCTGAAGTGCATAGACAATCTGTTTCTCACCAGTCAGCACCGAAAAGCTGAAGCGCAGCGTTGAATCCAGCAATTCCTGCTTTATGCCAACTGCCTGCAATGTTCCGCTCAAATCAGGATGGTTGGACGAACAGGCTGACCCGGATGATACAAAGACTCCCTCCTGTGCCAGCGCATGCAGCATCACTTCACTTTTGATTCCATCAAAGCTTGCGCTGACAATATGCGGCGCCGTCTCCTCGATTGAGATGCCATCCAGTCCGTTTACTGTCACGCCCGGAAGCTGCAGCAGCCCTTCAACGAGCATCCTTTTGAGCCGAAACAGTCTGTCCCGCTTCGCCGGAAGATTTTGCTGCATCAGTTTTGCTGCCTCACCAAGACCTGCAATGCCCGGCACATTTTCCGTACCGGAGCGCATTCCCCCCTGCTGCCCGCCTCCAAACAAGACAGGACGCAGCTTCACATTTTCCCTGGCATAGAGAAACCCAATGCCCTTCGGCCCATGAATTTTATGACCGCTCGCAGACAACAGATCCACATTTAGCTTTTTCGGGACAATCTTATATTTCCCGTATGCCTGAATTGCATCCACATGGAAAAGAATCTGCGGATTTTTCTGATGCAGTAATTGCCCGATCTCAGCAATCGGCTCTACACTCCCCAACTCGTTATTCACATACATAACAGATACTAAAAAAGTATCCTCACGCAGCGCTTCTGCAAGCTCCTGAACCGATACAATTCCATTGGCATCCACCGGAAGAAAAGTAACTTCATATCCCATCTCTTCAAGGAATACCAGCGGTTCATACACCGAAGCATGTTCTATTCTGGTTGTTATGATATGCTTCCCCGCTCTGGGATTCGCAAGCGCAGCCCCAATCAGCGCAAGATTATTTGACTCCGTGCCCCCGGATGTAAAAATAATTTCCTTTGGCTGGCATTTTAGCGTATCTGCAATGATTCCACGCGCATTTTTCACGTACTGCTCTGCATCGATTCCCTTTGTATGCCTGGAGGACGGATTCCCATAATCCTTTTCCAGCGTCTGCAGCATGCAGTCCTTTACCTCCTCAAACACCGGAGTTGTCGCTGCATTATCTAAATAAGCTTCCATACTCTTTCCTCATTCCTGCGCGCTTTTTGCGCATAAAGCAATGTTTGTGCAAGCCATGCATATCGCGGCTTTGCAATGCGCAGTCACAAACTTGCCGAGTGAAAATTTTTTCACTCTTTCCTCATTCCTGCATTTGAAACATCATGATTGCCAGCAATGCCATCCCCGCCGTCTCCGTCCTGAGAATGCGCTTTCCAAGCGTAATCGGCTCCATACCCGCGGCAACGGCCCTTTCTATTTCATCCGCTTCAAATCCGCCCTCCGGCCCAATAAAAATCCCTACGCTTTCTTTGCCGCAGGCGTGCGCAACACATTCTCTCGACTGGCTGATGCCATCCTGTAATTCATACGGTATCATATTGTACTCTAAGGAGCGCGCCATGTCAAATGCAGCGTCAAGAGTTACCGGTGCATGAACCTGCGGAATCATTCCGCGGTCACTCTGCTTTGCGGCTGCTTCTGCAATCGCCTGCCAGCGCTCCAGCTTCTTTTTCATTTTCTTTTCATCCGAAAACTTTACAACGCAGCGCTTTGTCAAAACCGGAACAATCTCATAAACGCCCAATTCCACTGCTTTCTGAATAATAAACTCCATTTTTTCCTTTTTTGGCACTCCCTGAAACAGGGTGATTCTAGCCGGAAGCTCCGTCCCTGTCTCCTGCACCTTTTGAATCTGCAGCATCACGGCATCCCTTTCCACTGCAGAAACCCTTGTCACATAATCCTTCCCTTCCCCATTGCACGCTACCACCCAGTCCCCCTGTTCCAGCCGCAGCACATTCCGCATATGATTGACATCGCTGCCCGTAATACGGATTTCATTGTTTTCAATTTGATTTTTTGTTATATAAAAACGATACACCGATTACCTCCATACTATTTCATACAAAAAACATAGAAAGCCAGGCATTCTGCATACCGCAGCCTGTCTGGCTTTCTGCTCAGGGTGCGAACCTCCGCTCCCGTAAAGCATTTTATTGATTGCATTTGCATATCACGTTACTATTCACAGCTAAACCTACTGACAGAATCGTCATGCCTGCGCGTAAACGGCCGGGACAGTCTGACCTGTCCGTTTTCACTGTACTATGCAAAAACTACAGATAGGTATCTAAAATGCCATTTGTAGTTCCCAAAATAGAATACGCCCCGTTATACGTATAGGTAGATGCCCTGTTATTGCTATAAGCAGCATTGTTTGCCAGCTTGTATACATCTGCAGCCTTCTGGGAAATCCTGTCACCGTATGAACCGGAACCGTAAAACAGCGTGTTCAGCGTAGAAAGATCTGCTGACGCCAGCTTTTCCTCATCAATCGAAAGCTTATTATCCGTGCCGATCGTAATGCCAACTTCACTGAGAAGCCCTGAGTTTACTGACGTGTAATTTACCATGGTAAGCGTCTTGGACAAAAGGCTGGTAGCATCTGATTCAGACACAGTATCCAGATATGAATTGTAAGCCTCTACAAATTTTGTTATCTTTTCCTGCAATTCTTCTGAAATATTGCCATCCTCATCCAGCGTTGACGAATCATACAATTTGGAATTGTTTAATGCCGATAAAGTATCCTCCAGTGCAGATGCATCTGTTTTTACGTTCGTCAGGGTTGCAGTGGATTCGTCATTGATGTCACCCGTCGACGTATCTGATGATTGTGTCTTATAATATGCTGTCAAAAGCTTCTTATATGCGCCTGACTTAATCAGTGCGTAATCTCCCAGCACGGTACTGCTGCTGCCAAAAATCGAGCTGGAGGAGCTGCTTGAACTTGAGCTTGAGCTTGAAGTCGATGTCCCAAAAAAACTGCTGTAAAAATCACTCAATCCTGAACCGCTAATCGTTGTTGACATAGTATCACTCCTTTCCTGAAAAATCTGCTCTTCATTTAGTATATCGGAGGATTCTTTACAAAATCAACCCCCTTTTTCCATTTTTTTCTGTTTCAAAGATTGTTGCATCCTGTTAAAATGTATTTTATACTATAGCTGATAAAAAACACTACTACGATAAATCACTTCGAAATGAGGATTCATATGAAAAAATTACTTTTTTTTGATATTGACGGAACCATTGTATCAGAGGACGCTTCCCGGACAATTCCCGCCAGCACCCATCAGGCACTGCAGGCACTTCATCAGAACGGACATCTGTGTTTTGTCAACACCGGACGCTCCTATGCAGAGGTCGATTCCTGCGTCCGCGACATGGAGTTTGACGGATTTATCTGTGGCTGCGGTACAAACATCCTGTATCAAAACGAGGAGCTTTTCGCAAATACCATTCCATTTTCACTTGGCAACAAAATCATTCAGGATTTGGAATCCTGTTCCCTGGAATGGCTGCTGGAAGGACATGATTCTGTCTATTATTCCAATCGTCCATACCGCACGCATATTGGAGATTTTAAACGGGAGCATTTAACCATCATTCCAGATGCATGCCGTATCGTGCCGCCGGAAAAAGCAAAAGACCTGACGTTTGATAAATTCTGCGTCTGCCTGCATAAAGACAGCAATTTTTCTGATTTTCAGGCAAAATATAAAGATATTCTTACCTTTATTGACCGCAAAAATAATTTTTACGAAATCATGCCAAGGGGCTTTTCAAAGGCAAGCGGAATACGTTTTCTGGAAAATTATTTTAAGATTTCACAGGAAAATACCATCGCAGTCGGCGACAGCACCAATGATCTTTCCATGCTGGAATATGCCGGTTTCAGCATTGCGATGGGAAACGGTGCAAAAGAATTGTTCCCTGTTGTAGATTACGTAACCCAGCCTCTTCTTAAGGACGGCATTTTCTGTGCAATGAAACATCTGGAGCTGATATGACCGCGTGGTTTCCCTATATTTCCTTTGCCTTTTTTTCCAGAACCGATTTATAAATCATAAAAAGATAGGCGTCAAGCACACAGAATTTGTTGCTTAAAAATTCAATCAGCTTATAGATAAATGCAATGCCCAGCAGAAGAATGCTGACACAGGTCACATAATAATTCAAATCCAGCCCCAGCAGGACAATATTGGCAAGAATATAGGCAAGAATCACAAATACAAAATATCTTGTTATGCGAAAAGCAACCGTCAGCGTATCCACCAGATCCCTCATCCTCTCCGCAATCCCTGCCTGGTTTTCCCCTTTTAACTGCTCATACATCTCATTAAAAATGGGTTTGCTCTCTGACGCCAGTTTAGGCAGATTATTTTTTACCATACTTTCCCGGCAGAGCTCTACATATTCAAAATATCTGCCATTCCCCATATGCCTTCTCAGGCATTTCTGAAATACATTCATGGCTCATTTCTCCTTTTAACAGGAAAGAGACCCGGCAGGACTTTTACAATAAACTTTACAATTTGTTCATAAACTATCCATACCGCACTCATATTCCTGGCATATTATAAATATATGAATTTCTTACAAGTTTTTTCATAAATGGCCTGATGGCACCAGATCATCGGGCCTCTCCTCTCTTTTTGTTTGTGAAAATAAGCGTGAAGTGCCGCCTTACAGCGGCACTTTTCCTTTTATAAATCATTCCGCATCTCTTCCACCAGCTCCAGTGCCTTATCATAATCAAATTCCTGAATGGCATCCGAAACTGCGTGCAGCTTCTGGCATTTCTCATTTTCTTCCTGCAGCATGCCCGTCAGATTTTCCAAAGCCTCTGTTATTTCAATATATTCAAAATCCTGAATATGTTCCATCAACCGGTCAAGCTTCTCTGCAAGCTCTGAATCGGAAACCGTCTCACCGGCATACTTTTCCTTTGTTTTCATGGAATACGTCTCACACGCCTGTTTCAGGCTGCTGCCAAAAGCGGAAACCTCCTGCATGTAGCTGTCAATCCGACTATGGATTTCATCCATCTGGTTTTGTTTCGCTGCCATTTCTAACTGTTTTGAGATATCTGCCAGCGCATTTGCCCCAATATTTAAAAAAATCCCCTTCAGGCTGTGAAAATACAATGCAAACCCATCTGTCTGATTCGTTTCACGAATTGCTTCGATTGATTTGTAATTATCATCAATATTGCGAACGCAAACTGTCAGGACATTCATATAGTTTTCAACGCTTCCCGCCAAAAGCCGTAAGCCCTTCTGATAATCCAGCCCTTTTACCTCTGACAGGATCTGGTCAATCGAGACATCCTGTTTGTCAGACGCTTCCTCCTCAATCGCCCGGCTGGAAAAGCCCCAATCCAGAAGCTTATTCTTCATATTTTCAAAATTTACCGGCTTTTCAAGGACATCATCTGCCCCCACCTTGCGAAACGCTGCAATCACTTCATTGTCAATCGTTGCAGAAACCCCGAAAATTTTCGGTATCTTTTCGCCCTTGTGCACAAAAAGAATCTGGCGTATGGTTTCTATCCCATCCATTTTCGGCATAAGATGATCCATCAGAATCAAATCATACTGCTTATCACAGGAGAGATTAATCGCCTCCATCCCGGATGTCGCCTCATCCACCTCAAAGCCCAGTTTTTTTAACATGGTAGATAATACATATACATTTGAAGTATTGTCATCCACTACCAGCACCAAATTTCCATAATTAACACTCATTTTTATCCTCACATCGCGCCCGCAGGAAGCGGCTAATGTTAAAATCGAATAAATCCGATTGCCGTTGGCGGAGCCTGCGACACCAACCCATAGTCTAAAAGCCTTTGGCTTTCAAACTTATCTATCCCTTCATAAATATGCCATACATCTATTCGATAACGCCAAAACGAAATATCGAAATCTGGTCATACTCCTCCCCGGCTGCAAGTATCGGACTTGGAAAATGCGGGGTATTCACAGCATTTGCAAAATTCTGGGTTTCAAAACAAATTCCGGCAGAGCTTCCATAGCTTGTATGATCTTTTCCTTCCTGATTTGCCAGCTCAACTGCTGTATATACCTGAACGCCCGGAAAATCTGTATACACTTCTAATGTTCTGCCCGAAGAAAGATCACGGCACACTGCCGCTTTCACGATCTCTCCATCCCCATGCCCCAGCACATAGTTGTGGTCATACCCAAGGACAACGCTGTCATCCGGCGTTTCCCTGCCGGTGCGTTCCCCTATAATATGCGGTTTTCTAAAGTCAAGCGCCGTTCCGTCTACCTTGCGCAGCTCCCCTGTCGGAATATGAATCGCATTAAGCGGTGTATAGGTATCTGAAAATACCTGAAGTTCAAAATCCAACACGTCTTTGTGTTTGTGCCCGCCAACACCAATATTAAAATAGGTATGATTGGTCAGGCTGACAACAGTATCCTGATCAGAGACAGCATAATATTGAACCATTAATTCATTGGCATCATTTAAGGTATAAGTAACCGCATATGTCAGCTCACCCGGAAAGCCCTGTTCCATATCCGGACTGATTCTGCTGAAAGTAATGCTATCCTCCCCGATGCCCTCCTGGTATTCCGCCTGATACATCTGATGCTCATAACGGTTAAATCCTCCATGGAGACAATTTGTCTCATCATTTTGATCCAGCTTATACTGCTCATTGTTCAAAACAAAGGAGGCATTGGCAATGCGGTTGGCACAGCGCCCGACTACTGCCCCAAATGCAGGTTTGTTGACCTCATATTGTTCCACCGTGTCATACCCAAGCACAACATCTTCCAAAACACCGTTTTTATCCGGCGCAAAAAGATTAACAACGATTGCTCCCAAATCTAAAAAAGACGCCTCCATGCCATTCTGGTTCTGAAGAGTATATTTGGTTACTGTTTCTCCCGTCTTTGTTTTTCCGAATATTTCCGTTCTGATACTCATTTCTCCCTCATTTCTGTCAGCGGCAGATGCTTACTGCCCCAACGATTCACTACTCGCACCTTACACGCTAAGTATAACAAATGCTTTTTGACATTACAAGCATTACCCTGTTTCTATTCACAAATGCGGCTGCTCTGTCACTACCCGTACCTCTGTAATTCCATAGCGCAAAAATTCCTCTGCCATCTCTTCCGTGATCTCCTCACCGCTGACGGCAATCGGAACCGCCGGCGGGCAGGAAATCGTTTCCGCCGCACAGATTCTTCCGACTGCATCCTTTGCCGCAACCATTTCACTCCGGTGAAATACCGCATCACGAATCGTCATGCGGCGCCGAGGGGTTCTTCTTTCCTGTGCCGGTACTGGGACCGGCGTTCCGGGATGACGAATCAGCATGGTTTTTTTTGCCCAATCCGCCAGGCGGAAAAAATCCCGTTCTTCGTTTTCTGCCGAAAGCATCAATACAACAAAGCTGCTGTCCGCATATTCACACTCGATCTGAAACTGCCTTAATTCTTCAGCTGTCTCTTCCCCTGAATAGCCATGCGGCGCCGCATGGATCACAAGCTTGAGCGGCTCTGCAGGCAGCATGCAGATTCCCTGCTTCTGTAAGAGGCGGCTTAACTCGCCCGCCTGTCCCAAAACCTTTTCCAATCGCGGCTTTAATGCATCTGCCAGATAAGCGTTGCACAAATCCAGCGACTGCAGCGTCAAATAGGACGGACTGGTAGACCCAAACAGCTGCAGTGCCTGTGCCGCATATGGTTCAAACCGGTCAGTATATTCCCGGCTGATATGAAAATAAGCAGCCCCGGTTAATGCCGGAAGCGTCTTATGCGCAGAGTCACAGCACATCGCCGCGCCCAAATCTAAAGGATGCACCGGCTGTTCCAGAAAATGAAGGTATGCGCCGTGTGCATTATCCACAACAAGCGGAAGCCCCCATTCCCGGCAAACGGAAGCCAAACCGGCAATATCGTTTAGCTGCCCCAGATAATCCGGTGATGTTACATAGACTGCCAACGGCAATTTCTGTTTTTTTTCCAACACCCTTCGAAGCCCCTGCGGGGTTACAGCTGCACTGCACAGATTCTGTCTCTCTTCGCCGCAAAAAAATTCCAGGTCCAAATCCAATATTGCACAGGCATCGACAATGCTGCGGTGTACATTTCGCGCGGCAAGAAGAAATTGCCGCTCCCCTGTTTGCCGGTCCTGCTGCTCCATTTTCAGGACAGCCAGCATGGCCTTAATGCAATGTGTCGACCCCTCCGTGGAATAATGTGTGGCGCCGCTGCCGAACAGCATCGACGCATTCTGCTCACTTGCATGGATAATCCCATCACCATGGTGAAGGACATCCGCCCCTTTGATTTCCGTGATATCAAAGGGTTCCCAGCCAAAAAACACATGCCCTTTATGTCCAGGCATGTGAAATCTGGTTAGCTTCTTTTCCTTATATGCTTTAACAAAATCTATAATTGGAGTTTCCATGTTAATCCCCTGTTTTTTTCCAATGACTGCACCCATGTTAAACCCCTGTTTTTCTTCCAATGGCTTCACCCATTTTAACAAGCGTTTCAAAACCGTTTTCCGTATTGTCCTGAATATCCGAATCCAGCGTAACCATCCCTTTCTGAAATGCCAGGATAACCGTAGATCCCCCATACTCAAAAAGCCCTTTTTCCATGCCGCGGCGCACCTGCGCTTTCTCATGGTGGTTGACAATCCTGCCGACCAGCATGGCTCCTACCTCCATCATCAGAATGCATCCAAAATTACGGCTTTTTAAAACAGAAAATTCTCTTGTATTTTCCTGATAGACCGGAAGTCTGTCACCTGCAGCCGGATTCACTGTGTGAAAAACACCTTCGATCCGGTAATTTTTTGTCTTAATCCCATCATCCGCATAGCAAAAACGATGGTAATCGTCCACGCAGAGACGGAAAATACACAGTGTTCCTCCATCATATTTTTCAGCCAGCGCGCGGTTTCTAAGCAGGCTGTGCATCGTATATTCTGTCCCTTTTACCCGGAAAACGCCGTCTGCCGTCACAGGATATACGCTAAGTCTGCCGTCACAGGGCGCGCAAAGCACCTCCGGTTCACCCGAAAAGCTTCGCTCCCCCTCCCTGACCTTCCTGGTAAAAAAATGATTAAAGCTCTCATACTCCTCGTCCTCATATTGCTCCATTGCAATATGGTTTTTCTCTATAAACGGAGAAACCAAAAGTTTAGAAACCCCTCTGTCCAAAAGATTTCCTCCCGCTTTTGATACTGCCGGGTTTACAAGAAGCTTCACCAGCCCCCTCCCCGCCACTGTTCCGTAAAGCGTTTCGAGCAATCTGTCCTGTCCTTCCTCTTCGGACACAATATTTCCATTTCTGTCTTTACTTTGCATCAATAACCCTCCTGCTCAACCAGTCAAAAAATCCCGTATTCGGAAAGCTCAGCTTCGGAATATGGAAATTTGAAAATAAAATTACTATCATCACCGCAATCGCCACAAGCAGTACCAAAACTGTCAATACTATATTGTTCGGCTTCCGCAGCGGAAAATCCACAACAAACAAAAGTCCTACCACAAACAGCGACAAATACAGCGCACAGATAAACACAGCTGTGCTGATAAATATCTGCAGCATAAACACAAGCGGCAGCACAATCGCCATGGAAGTAATCGGCAGCCCATGATAACATTTGTTGGCGCCATCCTCCAGCTGCTGCCGTTTCGTTTCTAACACATTAAAATACCCCAGCCGGATTACCGAACAGATGCAATAGAAGCAAATTAAAATCCAGCCGACAATGCTGCGCACACCCAAAAGCCAGCAGATCATTGCCGGATATACGCCAAAACAGACAACATCACACAGGGAATCTATCTGCATGCCAAACAGCTTTTCATCCTCCGTGCGCCCTTTCTTGCTCCTTGCAATCTTCCCGTCAAACATATCGCACAGACCGGACAAAGCCAGACAGACAATCGCAATCCGAAATCTCCCATCAATCGCCTGTGTCATTCCCACCACGGTACAAGACAGTCCAATATATGTAAGAATGACCGTGTAATCATAAAACCCGATAAAACGTTTCTTTTTCTCTTTCATTTTTTACTTTTCCTTTCGTCCTCCTATGGTAAAATAGGTAACTGCCGTCATAATGGCACTAAGTATCAGCTGTGTATAATAACTGATTCCCCTGCTTACCACCATAACCGGCAAAAGCAGCTGTTCCCCGCAGACAGGCCGGAAAATCTGCATAAACAAATTTTCACTGATTCCCATGCCGCCCGGAAGCGGAAGCATATCCACGCAAACGGAAATCATCCCCTGCAGTATTGTGATCACAGCGGGTCCAACACCCCGCAGTGAAAAAGACAGATACACCAGATAGGTAATAAAAAACCACATCCCGCGCTGGATAAATGTAATGCCCAGCACATTGGCTATAACTATTTTATGTTTTTTCAGATATTCTGCAACACTTCGGTAGCGCTCCATCGATTCGCTGATTTTGCATAAATACGTTTCCTCTTTTTTAAAATGAATCACCTTTCCCAACAGTTTAAAAACGAAAACAAGAATATTTTCTGCCACAGTCGGATGAAATACCAGAATCAGCATAAACAAAACGCAAAATACATTCAGCGCAACCCCGAGCCAGCACCAGCCAATCACAGGATCCAGATACCGCATAATTATCTTTGGGCGCAAAGCCATGACGAATACGCCAATGACGACGAGCACCGCCTTGTAGGTAATGGTTACAATCATCAAAATCAATGTAGAAACAGAAATCGACAGATTATCCTTTTTCATAAAATATAACTGCGCCGGCTGCCCTCCTGTCGCAGATGGCGTGATCGCACTGAAAAAGAACCCCACAAAGGAATAAAGAAAACAGTGCGTCAAAATAACCTTCTGTCCAACCGTTCGCATCATATAATAAATAATGACCGATTCGCTTAAAATAAACAAAATGACAAGTATAACCCCCGCCGCCCAAAACCGGATATCTGAATGGTGCAGATACCCGGCCAGCGCCTGCATATCCTCCCCTTTAAATACATAATATACGGTCAGACAAAATACCAATGCCAAAAACAGCAGGTTAAACACCGTATTTTTCTTTTTCATTCATTTCCTCCCCAAAAACCCTCGTATTAATCCGGTCAAATTTTTTCATGACCCATTGGTAATAGCTTCCGTGATTACTTATATAATAGCATACTTCGGCAATAATTACACCTGCAAATACATCGATGATATAATGCTGTTTGGTAAACAGTGTGGAAGCAAACACCGCAGCCGCAAACAGGCAGGAAAATATCCGGTACCATTTTGGCACGTATTCCTTCCCCCGAATTCCGATGAAGCACATCCAGCTCACCAGGCAGTGAATGGACGGGAATAAATTTGTAGGCGCATCCATAGAATAAACAAACCGTATCAGGCTCTGTCCAATTCCCTCTCCCACCACCTCCGGCCGCACATTCGTAGTCGGGAGCAAAATAAAGAAAATCCCGCAGACAATCCGTGACAGGTAATCTGCCGTTGCAAAGCGGAACCAGTCCTCCTTTTTCTGCCGTGTAATCAAAATGTAATTAATCCCCCAGAAGAGAAAGCATCCCAGATACACTACACTCCAGCCCGGCAGAAACGGAATGGCATTGTCCAATGCTGTCGTTAAATCAAAATGCCTTGCTTTCCCCATGAGCAGCTGTATTCCGGTATAAATCAATGAATTAAACACAAAGCAGAACAAAACAGACAAAAAGCCGTATTCCGGTATGATTTTTCCAATACTTTTTTCATAGATACGTGCAAAACGCGTCCTTTTCATAATCAGCCTCCCTGCCGCAAGCTCATCACCGTGAACCGTTACTGCGTTTTTTGTCCGTTTCCATTTCCAACTCTTCCTCCTTTGGCTGTTCGGTATCGTTTCCGCCAAGAAGCCGGTAAATCAGCAGAATCACATAGATCAAAACTGGAACCATCAGCGTTGCCACTAAACTTGCCGTAAAAAATTTAGCCGTTTCAGGCGTTGCAAGAACCGCTGACACAATCGTCATAAGGTACATTGCTGCCAAAATCAGCAATCCCGCAGCTGCAAGAATCCGTTTTAATTTTTTCATATGCACCCTCATTTCTTTATTTTATCAAAATATTCTTTTATTTTCTTCTCATATCCGTTATCCGACGGCTTGTAAAACTGCTGCCCTACCAATTCATCCGGCAGATATTGCTGCTTAACATAGTGGTTTGGATAATCATGGGCATACTGATAACCCAGCCCATGTCCCAGCTTTCCCGCACTCTTATAATGTGCGTCCTGCAAATGCGGCGGAATACTCATTACCCCCTGCTGCTGTACCATCTCCATTGCCGCGCCAATCGCCGTCACGGCAGAATTGCTCTTCGGTGCACACGCTACATAACTGGCAGCCTGCGCCAGTATAATCTGCGCCTCAGGCATGCCAATCCGCTCTACCGCCTGCGCTGCGCTTGTCGCCACAACGATCGCCATGGGATCGGCATTGGACACATCCTCGGATGCACAAATCATAATTCTTCTGGCTATAAATTTAATATCCTCACCCGCATAGAGCATCCTCGCCAGATAATAAATGGCCGCATCCGGATCCGAGCCCCTCATGCTCTTAATAAACGCAGAAACGGTATCATAATGATTATCCCCCGCTTTGTCATATCTTACTACTCTTTTTTGAATGCATTCCTCCGCCACTTCCCGGTCGATATGAATTTTCCCATCCTCGCCCCGCGGCGTCGTCAGCACCCCCAGTTCCACTGCATTAAGCGCCATTCTGGCATCACCGCCGCTGATCTCTGCCAAAAATTCCAGTGCATCCGGATCAATTTCTGCGTGATACGATCCAAGCCCCTTTTCCTGATCGGTAACAGCGCGCAGCAACAGCGTTCGGATATTCTGTGCCGACAAAGGGCGCAGCTCAAAAATAACAGAGCGCGACAACAGCGCTCCGTTCACCTCAAAATACGGATTTTCTGTCGTCGCTCCAATCAGAATCACCGTGCCATCCTCCACAAATGGAAGCAGATAATCCTGCTGTCCTTTGTTGAAGCGGTGTATCTCATCCACAAACAGAATGGTCTTTTTCTGGTACATGCCGGCATTGTCCTTTGCCTTCTGCACCACCGCCTCCATGTCCTTTTTCCCGGCAGACGTTGCATTGATCTGTAAAAAATCCGCACTTGTTGTATTGGCAATCACCTTTGCCAGTGTTGTTTTACCAGTTCCCGGCGGACCATAAAATAAGACTGAGCTGAGCTTGTCTGCCTGAATTGCGCGGTACAGCAGCTTGTCTTTGCCGATAATATGCTCCTGTCCCACTACCTCCTCCAGTGTTGACGGCCGGAGTCTCGACGCCAGCGGCGACTCATTCTCTTTGTTCTGCTCTCTCACATATTCAAATAAATCCATAATTCGCCTCCGATTTCATATCAGCCCTCAAACAGCTGCACCCCCTGATCTGTCTGTGCAAAATAAATCTGCTGCCCACTAACCTGAACCGAAGCCCTGCCTGCTGTTGCTTCTGTAATTTCCCGTACCAGCTGCCGGCACAGCTCGTCTCCCGCTACAAGCTTCATTTGTACCGCTTCCGTATAAACAGTATCCAGCACGGCAGCCTGCAGCTTTGCCGCTACATACTGCAGCTTTCCGGCTCCATTATAATCCGTGTCCACCGTAATAATATGCCCCGGCTCCTTGCAGATCAATCTGCTTGCGTCCAGGCCGGCCTGCGTTGCCTGCGAATATGCCCGCACCAGCCCGCCGGTCCCCAGGAGCGTCCCGCCAAAATATCTGGTTACAATGACAAGAATATTACACAGCTTTTTTCTGGTCAGCACCTCTAAAATCGGTCTGCCTGCAGTCCCGGAGGGCTCTCCGTCATCGCTGCAGCGGGTAATCTCACCTCCGGCCCCAAGCACAAATGCATAACAGTTGTGTCTCGCATCCCAATACTTTTTTTTCGTTTCCTCAATAATCCGGGCAGCTTCCTCTTCCGTTTCCACCGGAAAAACATTTGCGATAAACCGAGATTTCTTTTCTTCAATTTCGCCATTCCCACCCTGATATACTGTATTGTAGGACGTCATTTTTCCTCCTCATTCCCAGTACAGCAAATAGCGTCAAACTGTCCAAAACTTAATTTTCACTGTACCGGGACCTCAAATACTAATGTGTCAGTTTCTCATGCAATTCCGGGAAAAGCTCCACACTCCTGGTCAGAATCCCATTGACATACGCTATGAAAATTCCATAATTCACGATGGGCACTGCCTGTTCATTTGCCCGGAATATGCGGTGCTTCATCTCCTTTTCATGCAGTGTACAGCCGCCGCAATGGATGACCAGCCGATACCCCGACAAATCCGCTGGGAAATGAATTCCGCTGCAGGTTTCAATGAGCAGTTCCTTTCCCGTATATTTCCGCAGCCATCCGGGAATCTTCACGGTACCGATATCATCACACTGCCTGCGGTGCGTACAGCCTTCTGCAATCAGGACCCGGTCCCCGTCCTGCAGACTTTCCACTGCAGTCACCCCTTCAACCAGCTTCTGCAGATTGCCCTTATGCCTTGCAAACAAAATAGAAAAAGAAGTCAGCAAAATATTCTCCGGCACAATCGCAGAAACCTCTTTAAATGCCTGCGAATCCGTCACAACCATTTTCACAGTGCCCGCCAGACGCTCCAGGGCTGCCGCCAGCTCCGGCACCTGTGTAACCACTGCAACTGCCCGGCTGTCCAGAATATCCCTGATCACCTGTTGCTGCGGCATGATCAGCCTGCCCTTTGGCGCCGCTGAATCTACCGGAACGACCAGAACAATCACATCACCCTGCCGGATAAAATCGCCTATAATGTGCAGCCGTTCATCCTGCTCGGGCATCTGGCAAACCAAAGTGTCCTTCAGCTCTTCAAAGCCTGTTTTCTGTTTACAGCTGACAAGATTCACCGGAACCGACGGATTTTTTCCCTCCAGTTTTCTGCGGAGTTCCTGCGCTTTTTCTATTTCCATGCGGTCCGCCTGATTCAGAACAATGCTATACGGAATGTTCTTTTCTTCCACCAGCCTAATAATGTCTAATGCCTCCTGCGGCAATCCTCTTTCTGTCTCCAAATCGCTGTCTGAAACCTCTGTAATATCAACAACAATCAATGCAATATCCGTTTTATTTAAAACAGAGATTGCTCTTTGAACCCTTTTTTGTCCAAGCTCTCCCTCATCATCAAGCCCCGGCGTGTCAATCAGCATACAAGGCCCCAGCGGCAAAATCTCCATTGCTTTGGAAACCGGATCGGTTGTCGTCCCTTTCGTATCGGAAACAATCGCTACCGGCTGCCCCGTGATTCCATTAATCACGCTCGATTTTCCGGCATTTCTCTTTCCAAACAATGCAATCTGTATGCGGTCTCCCCCCGGTGTCTGATGTAAGCTCATATTGCCCTTCTTTCCTGCGCTGCCCGTCTGCGCATTCCTTTTGATTACACTCTGTTAATTTGTGTTTGTTTAACGAATCTGTCCGTCTCCATTGATCAGATATTTCATCGTTGTCAGTTCCTTTAATCCCATCGGTCCCCTGACATGCAGCTTCTGCGTTGAAATTCCAATCTCTGCGCCCAGCCCAAATTCGCCGCCATCCGTAAATCTGGTAGAACAATTTACATAAACGCACGCAGAGTCCACTTCTTTTTGGAATTTTCTGGCATGGCTATAATCCTCTGTCACAATACATTCCGAATGCCCTGTCGTATATTTCCGGATATGCTCAATCGCTTCCTCTACAGAATCAACAACCTTAATCGAAATAATATAGTCTAAAAATTCTGTCGCATAATCATCCTCCGTTGCCGGAATAACACTGTCCCCCAAAATTTGAGCTGTGCGTTCGCAGCCGCGGATTTCCACCTGATGCTGGTCCAGCTTCTCTTTCAGCATTGGCAGAAAGCTGGCAGCTACATCTTTATGTACCAGACAGCTCTCCAGGGCATTGCAGACACTTGGGCGCTGCGTTTTTCCATTGTCCGTGATCGCAACTGCCATTTCCAGGTCGGCAGGGCTGTCCACATAAATATGGCAGTTTCCGGTGCCAGTTTCAATCACCGGCACAGTAGCATTTTTGACAATGGCCTGTATCAATCCGGCTCCGCCCCTTGGAATCAGTACGTCAATATAATCATTGGCACGCATCATTTCTGTTGAAACCTCTCTTGATGTGTCCTCCACAAGCTGCACCGTTTCTTTCGCAAAACCACATTCCTCCACTGCCTGCTGCATCAGCTGCATCAAAATCTTATTCGAATGAATCGCCTCCTTGCCGCCCCGCAGAATGGCAGCATTCCCGCTCTTAATACAAAGCGCCGCCGCATCCACTGTAACATTCGGCCTGGATTCATAGATAATCCCGATAACGCCCATTGGCACCCTGACCTTTGTAATCTGCATGCCGTTTGGCCGGACAGATCCCTGAAGGATTTCCCCCACCGGATCCTCAAGCCCCACCAGCTGCAGGCAAGCGTCAGCGATACCGTCAATCCGCTCTTCCGACAGGCGCAGGCGGTCAACCATGACTTCCGTGATTCCGTTGTCCCGCGCACTGGCAATATCCTTTTCGTTTTCCGCAAGAATCTGGGGAACATTTGCCCTTAACCTGTCAGCTATTCTCTGCAAAACCATGTTTTTTTTCGATGTAGACGCAGCCGCTATTTTCCTTTTTGCCGCAACCGCCTTTTGTCCCAGCTCATCAATATAACTCATATGCTTCCTCTTTTCTGCGCTGTTCATTTTTTGATATCATGTCCACAGCGCACAGACATAACAATCGCTTTGCCGTATGCAATCAACTTATTGCATGAAACCGGTTTGTTTCATGAAACCGGTTTCATGAAGTCGCTTTGCTGCATGCAATCGCTTTGCTGCATGCAATCGCAAGCGATCCGGCTCCAATATGGCATCCAACACTAAGGGACAGCGGCTGCACCACGACATCATCTGCCGCAAAACGCTCCCGTATCATGGAAGCAAATTCATTTGCCGCATCCTCGTTGTGGCTGTGGGCCACCGCAAAATGAATCTGTTCCTTCTGTTCCATCCCGCCAAAACGATTCACCACGTCGCTCTCCATAGCGTCTAACATTTTTTCAATACCCTGTTTTTTGGTCCGCGCAATCGAATATGCATCCAGCTTCTCTCCCTGAATCTGCAGCACAGGCTTTAGCCGCAGTGCCGAGCCAAGCGCAGCGGCAGCGGCTGTCACCCTGCCGCCCTTTTTTAAGTATTTTAATGTGTCAAGCATAATATAAATGCTGGAATCCATCTTGACGCGTTCCAGGTATTTTTTAATCTCATCAGCCGTCATGCCCCGCCCTGCTAACTCCATTGCATCCAAAACGGACTGCCGCTGCGTAACTGAAATCCGTTGATTATCCACCACGCAGACTGCGCCGTGATAGTCACGCGCAAGCAGTGCAGCTGTCTCACAGGAGCTTGACAGACCGCTTGACATCGGGATATAAACAATATTGTCATATTCCTGTAAAAGTTCATCCCAGCCTTTCGTCAGTGTCTCCGGAGACGGCTGTGACGTCGAAATATCCACATCCTGCTTCAGCCGCTCGTAAAATTCTTCCTGAGTCAGGCTGATATCTTCATAATAAAGTTCTCCATCAATTAAAAACGGCATCGGTATCACCCGGATTCCAAGCTGCTTTGCTTCGCTCTGGGTAATGCCGCTGTTGCTGTCAGTCATAATTGCAATTTTACTCATAAACACCTCATCATTTTTTAATTTGTCATTTATTATAAACGAATCTGCACGGAAATACAACCGCAGTGCAGCCGCCCAAAATTTTACACTTTTTCTTATTTTCTCCTTGCACGCTTTCCTGCTGCGTAGTATGATATTTTCAAACATCCGGGATTTTGGAAAGGGTTATTTATATGCATCGTTTTTTAAGGGCTATCGGCTTTAGCCATATTCAAAGCCGTCGTGAACTGGAACCTGTTCTTGGAAAAATCATGCAGGATCCAGACAAAAAACATAAAATCAGGCTGACGCCAGAGTGCCAATATACAGAATTTTCAATGGAATTTTGCAATCAGATGGGAATCACCCTGCGCGGCGAGTATGATAAAAGAGGCTTCTTTTATATGGAACATTATTTTCCATACTGTGAGAGCCGTCTCATCACTTCCTGTGAAGATATCAGCGTAAATAAAAGAGTGGATACCAATGCCTTTACCGGTATGTGTGATGATCTGCGCATGGGAATCTCCCTGATTTTTTATCTCCAGAATGCAGTGGATTATCTGGCGCTGCGCTGTGCCGATAATACACCGCACAAAGCGCGCCTGACCCTGTCCGGTTTATCCCTGCAGGGCAGAATTCTGCTCGGCGTCTACCATGACACAATGGCGGACGAACTTCACCAAAGGCGAATCCACCGCCGCAGCGGACTGATTGCCAGAGCTAAAAACGGAGATCAGAATGCAATTAACGACCTTACCATTGAGGATATCGACACCTCCTCCAAAATTCAAAGCCGCATTCAAAACGAAGATCTGTATTCGATTGTAGAAACCAGCTTCATTCCATATGGCTCTGAATCAGACCACTATTCGATCCTGGGAACGATTATCAACTGGTCAGATAACAAAAACCGGTTAACCGGGGAAACCGTCTGTCAGCTGTTAATAAATTGCAATGATGTGTTAATTACTGTCTGCATCAACCGTGGAGATCTCTTTGGCGAGCCGATGATCGGCAGACGCTTCAAGGGCGTGATCTGGATGCAGGGACATGCTGATTTTTCAAAGCTGTAAAGCGGACAAAACCTAGTACATCGTACTTAAATAACGTGTGCAAATAATTAGATGGTGGTTTCAT
>JAJQGL010000061.1 GCA_021200535.1 Clostridiaceae bacterium
AATTAAGTATTATTATGAGTATATGTCTTAAAGCTGGTACAGCGAAAGTTGGCTTTTGGATAGCAGTCTTATCAGGGAGAAGGTTATTTGTGCAGGAGCGTCACAAATAGCTTTGATGTCACCCCCCGCCGCGTAAAACGTTCCAGAATGGAGAGTATAATGAGGGAGAGATTTCATAGTTATTTTGTTTTGAAGGAAAAATTGATTGGATTAGGCGTACTGCTTCTGATTTTTCTGACGGGAACCGCATGCGGTGCCGGGCAGACAGACACAGCATCATCTGTTACAGGGGAGGCAGAAGAGACGGACGATTTGAATGAAACAATCGGGGGCAGCCTGCATGCTGCAACAGAATTAAATGCAGATGAAGTAACAGCTGTTACAATGGATTCGTCTTATTCCAGCCAAATTGAAAAAATTCTAAAAGGTTCGGATGATTATGCTAAACAGCATAACGAATTTATTCAGCAGGTAAACGAATTATGTGACGGCGAGGAATTTGAGTTATATGGTGAGGCTAGTCTGTATGCATCTATTGTGCCTGTTTTTGCATGGGATTGTATTGAGAATGAAATTGTGGTTCAGAGTCCGAAGATTGTAATTTTTTCAGAAGATCTCCAGAAAACAGGTATATGTGAATTATACAAAGAATCTGCTGCGTATTCTGTCAGTTCTGTTCGGGACATGGATGATTCTGTGAAGAAAGCCCTGACGGAAAACCCTGAGCAGGAATTTATCTTTATAAATAACGGAGAGGACAGCTTTTTACTGGATGATAAAAATGAGACGGCTGCTGCAGGAGGTTCTGAAATTAATATTACAGGGGAGTATTATCAGGCACTTCAAAATGCCGGTATACAAATATCCTATGAAAAACTTACCAATGAAGAGAATCTGGTCAGGATCGATTTGTAATTATAGAATATTTTATTATCAATGATTCTGGGTGGAATTATTTCCGGTATTTACATATTTGTGATTAGATGATAAAAAGGAACTAATGTAAAATTAAAACTTTTTATAATTCATCTTCTTGCAATTTT
The DNA here is from genome assembly GCA_021200535.1 of Clostridiaceae bacterium. Classification (GTDB taxonomy): domain Bacteria; phylum Bacillota; class Clostridia; order Lachnospirales; family Lachnospiraceae; genus Butyribacter. Next base: position 1,044 of record JAJQGL010000061.1, read on the forward strand.
CTTGCAAAAAAGTTGGATAAAGGATTATTATGTATATAACATTTGGAATTAAAAAATGCCTACCCTGTTCGCATCAGAGTAGGCGGTGTCCGTAAGGACATTTTGCCTTCTCGGGTCGCTCCACCTTTGGAGTGGGGCTCCGTGGAGGTGTCTGTTGCCAGCAGGCACCTCGCGACCTGTGACTTATACTTCCACATCTAATTCTTCTGTCTCATTAATAAATGTTTTTGTGCTCTGAATCAATGGTCCTATCTGTAATGCCCTTTTACCCTTATGTAAGATTGTATTTTTTCAACTAGTAAATTTATATCCGTTTTCTCATCATTAAAATCAACCTTATTAAGCGGTTACGAATAACAAGAATAATTTCCACAATACTAAACATAAAAATCTTACCATTTAACATCTAAGCATCCGCTCTTTACAAACATAATTAACTAATTATAATATCAGCCTTCTTGATACACTTAAAATGTACTCAAGAAAGCTATGATATTATAATTAGTTATATTATTTGGTCCTAAGTCAATATAGTGGACATGGAAAGTACGACTTTTATAGATTATTTGAGACAAGGGAAGCTGCCGAGGAAAGCATAGGAATAAAAAAGACAGTTCAAAGTTCAAGAGGATATCGCAGTCCGTATGATTATGAACATTAGGGAGCTGGCATATATAAAATGTAATAAATATTGACTGGATGGGTATAATAATGGTACAATGCCATTGAAGGAGGAAGATGCCATGTTGGAAAAATATTTAATGGAAAAATATGGATACAACGAGCCAATATTTATTAATGAGCTTTCCGTTCCAGAGATGTCAACTAATACAATGCGTCAGGCTATCAAACGGTTAGCTGATAGTGGATTTTTAAAAAGATATGACACTGGAATTTATTATATACCGAAGCAATCTAAGTTACTTGGAACAAGCTACTTAGATCCATATACCGTTATTTTGCGCAAGTACGTAAAAGATGATACTGAAACCTATGGATATTTGACAGGAGTAAGTTTTGCAAATCAGCTTGGACTTACCTCTCAGATGCCAGCAGTTATAGAAATTGTAACGAATAAGGAATCAACCAAAGGGCGCACACTTACCATAGGAGGTCAGAATGTGCGTGTGAAGCGATCTTTAATTCCTATCACGGAGAAGAATGCATCTGTGTTGCAATTTCTTGATACAGTTTCGCAGGCAGAAAAATATAGTGAGTTGGATGAGCAGGAAATCATTACTAGAATGAAAGCGTATATGAAGAAGTGCTGCTTTACAAAAGAGCAGCTTGCAGATGTAGTAACAGTTTTGACTGGAAATACAGCAAAGAAGCTGATTGAATGGGGGATGATTTATGATTTTGCATCATGACAGAGAGGCCTTTGAGGAATTGGTAGCCGGAGCAGCAAATGAGTTGAAAATTCCTGCACCGATCATTGAAAAAGATTATTTTGTGACATTAGCATTGAAAGAATTATCTAAGAATGCCCCGGATTGTTCCGAGGTTTGATTTTTTATGTGCACAAATTGTAAAATCGCTTGCAAACGCTTGCATTTGACTTTGGAATCGGATATAATAAAGAAAAACAAAGTAAGGAGTGATCCACATGGCAAACACAACAGCCGTTTATGCAAGGATTGATACCAACCTGAAAGAGAATGCAGAAAGCATCCTCTCCCAACTTGGCATTTCACCGTCTGGCGCAATACAGATGCTCTACAGCCAAATCGTACTCAGAGGCGGAATGCCGTTTGATTTGCGGCTACCGCCCAAAAAGCCTGTCGCTGCCGGGGCACTTACAAAGGAAGAACTGGATGCTGAGCTTGCGAAAGGGATGGAATCCCTTAAGTCTGGCAAAACCTACACCGCCGATGAAGTAGACGCGGAGCTTCACAAGAGCTATAGCATATGAGCGAATAGTACAAGGTCGTTTATTCCCCAGCGGCATTAGATGACCTTGGCGCTATTTACAGCTATATCGCCTTTGACCTCCAAGTCCCGCAGTCCGCTTTGAACCAGATAAACCGCATTCGAAAAGAAATCCGTTCATTGGATACCTTTCCTGAGAGGTACGCAAAAGTCGACTGGGAACCATGGGCTTCAGTCGGGATGCATTGCGTACCCGTTGATAACTATGTTGTTTATTATCTAACGGATGCGGGCGCAATGACTGTCACCATTGTCCGTATTTTCTACGGCGGCAGAGATGTTGAAAGTATCATCAATTCCGAAACAGACTAACGAAGAGAGCAGCCCAAACTGCTCTTTTTCGTTAAAATCTGTCCATCTGCTCCTGCTCGGCGCTGTCAACACCGATGCTTTCCATCGCTTCCCGCGTTCCGCAGTCAGGGCAGATGAGTGTCTCATTGTCCTCTCTGGAAAGGGCTGGTGCGCCGTGGTAGTGCTTAAAGTGGCTGTCAGTATGCAGTTTCTGCATTGGGTTATGGCACTCGGAGACGGCGTGAAAATTACATCGCCTCAAAGTGTGGTGGAAAAGCTTGAACAGGAGATTCGCCGGTTAAGCGGGCAATACGGTATAAAATAGTTTTACTTCGTGCAATACGCCATCGGATTTTTGACTGGGGAAAGGCATTTCCTCGCTTTTAAATATGCCTGTAAGTCACGAAACGCATTTGAAAAAGTGACAAATAGTCATTGCAAATTAATCTGGATACTGTATACATAATATGAGATGATTTTTATGGATTTTCGGCAATAAATAAAAAGTAAAATAGTTAAGTGACATACTACTGGTGATGTGCGAAATATGATTGATGGAGGTAATGTATCGTGTCTTCGATAGATATATTTGTTGATAATTTAAATAGAATTGCAAAGCATTATGAATTTAAAACATATAGAGAAATTGCAGATTATTTAAATGTTACAGAAGATGCCTTGAAACATTGGCAAAACAAGACCAGATCTCCTTCATTAAAAAAAATTGATGAAATTGGTGATAGGATAAAATGTTATACGTATTCTTTATTACAAAAAGACGGAGATATATTTGCTGAAATTGAATATATAAAAAATAAATCTAGAGATGTTTTGATTTCAAATCTAAGAGAATACTTTATTCAGTATGGTAGGTTTTCGTGGAGTGAAAAGGCCGCCTTGTTTTATGGCTTTGTCAGTGAAGATGTTTTGAAATCGTATTTTAGGGCAGAAAACTATAGAACCCCACCATTAAGTAAATTGGATGAAATGGCTGAGGCGTTAGGAAAACCTGCATATGAGCTAATTAAGGAGGCTGAGTCTGATGAGAAAGCAAATACCTGAAAGTGTAAAAAATAAATTAAATAAAATTAAGATGTCAATAGAACGTGTTCCTAATACTGTTCCAAATGAAATGCGCACAACATTTAATTTTAAAGGTCGCAAATCACCAGAAATAGCTGAAAAAGTTATAGAAGTTGTGTGTGATAAGAACGATATTTTATACGATCCTTTTATGGGATCAGGCTCGTTTGTATATGCGGCAATGGGAAAAGTAAAGAAGATTTATGCAACAGAGTTGGATAATTACACTTTTAATGCAGCTGCAGTGTTGATGAATAAAGTGGACATATTAAAACTGCAAGAACTTTTTGCAATTGTAAAAAATGACATATATGAAGATATAATGGCATTGTATGAAACATCTTGTTGTGGCTGCAAGAATTATATATATAAAACTTTATTTGATCCAGAGGAGGGCAGGGAAGGGTATTTTAATCCGTCTGGAAATAGAGAAATTGTAGATGGGAAAAATGTAAAGCTTGTAGAAAAATGTCCGATTTGTGGTGGGAAAGCCAAAAAATTTGATGAAGAGGATTATAGAAAATTAATTAGATTGGATAAACAAAATGTAGATAGATTTCCGAGAAATCAATACATTGTAAATAGTAGAATTAATATTACTTCATCAACGGGGGCAGATAAATATGACAGAATATTTACACAAAGAAATAAAATAGCATTATTGATGTTGCAGGATGCGATAAATAGGCTTGAAGCATCGGAAGAAAGAGATGTGTTAGAGCAAGTTTTAGTTGCGTCTATTTCTCTCGCAAGAATTGCAATGTATGGTTCGAGCACAGATATTTTGTATCATGTGATAGGGCATGGTGCACAAGATATGAATGTTTGGTTGCTTTTTGAAGATAAGTTCAAAAGTTTTTGCAAGTTTAAGACAACATATAGTACAAAACAAATTGGGACGACGGATTCAGACGTAACAATTATAAATAAAGATTATGCGTCCTATATAGATGAAAATTCAGGGTTGAAGGTAGATGTTATTTATACAGATTTTCCATATACGGATCAAGTTCCATATTTGGAAAGAAATCAACTATATCGTGTATGGTTAGAAAAGTTTTATGATTCTAAATATGCTTTGACAGAGGAAATGTTAGAGCAAGAAATTGTTCAAACAAACGCGGAAAATAGAAATTCAAAAAGAGATATAGAGAATTATTATAAAGATATAGATAATATGTTTGCACATTTTTTTAAAGTTTTAAATGATGATGGGCTTGTTTTCTTTACTATGAAACTTGGAAAAGCAAAATATTTTAAAACATATATTGAGATTGTGAATTTGGCACGAAAGAATGGATTTGAATATGCGTATCAAGTTAGTGTTGAGAAAAAAAATCCAACAATGCGAAAGCAATCAGCATTTACTAATACATTTATGAATGAGATGATAGTTGTTTTCTACAAGTTGTCAGAGAATGATAGATATTGGTATATTGAGAATGAAAATTATGAGTTTTTGCTTGTGAAAAAAGTTTATTCGTATTTAATACGTGCACTTATACACAACTCCGAGCCCACGAGACAAATGCGAAT
>JAJQGL010000080.1 GCA_021200535.1 Clostridiaceae bacterium
GTTCATGATCGCCATTCGCCGCTCGCGATGAATAGGCTCCGCCTGCTCCCGCTCGCTGACGCTCATTATATCATATCGCCGTACCTTATGGAAAACAAATGATTTACATAAATAATCCATGTACAAATGAACTGTTTTATGGTTGATTTTATCCTCATTGCTGTTTAATGTCTCGGCGATTCTTCTCGCAGAAGACAGATTTGATATATTATCCATCAGAAAATCTGCAATACGATCCATAAGCACGACATTCTTTATCTTATATTTCTGACGAATATCTCTTAAAATGACCGTATCAAAAACATCCGCAATATATTTGTACGTTTCTTCCACGGTGGGATAAAGGTATCCACCTGACATTCCGCCGCAAAGAAGATAATTGTCAAAAGCTTCCTCATAATTGTCCTGAGGAAAATACAAAAGATACTCTTTAAACGAAAAGGGAAGAATTTCAATTTCATGAACTCGACCGGTAAAAAGTGTTGCAAGATCACTGCTTAACAAAAAAGCATTCGACCCAGTAATAACCTTTATATCCGGTGTGTTTTTCAAGCTTATCAATTTATCAATATAGTCTTTTCTTTCTATCAGTCTCATGGCATCAACCTCCAAACTCATTACACCATATTCATTTCCCAAAAATCATTTTTTTCATTTTTGGGAAATGAATTGTAAACAAGAATTTAGAGCAGCAGGCGCAAGCAATCTTCGAAGATGAGTTCCTGTCACATGATGAGCTTCCACAAGGTTGGTGTGAATCAAACTTTATATAATACTTGACCTGATAAAATGTTAGAATTATAATTATTAGAAAACTAATAATTGGGTGATCGTATGAAAGGGGAATAGTATGGAATTTCAGAATTTACTTATAACAACACATGCGATGCATCGTAAATATGCTATGAAAATGATCGAGGGAACCGGTCTGACAAGAGGACAGCCAAAGGTATTACGTTATTTGGATAAAAAGGATGGTTCTAACCAGACAGAAATTGCTTCCGGGTGTTTTATTGAAACAGCGTCTATGACATCCCTGTTAAATGGGATGGAAGAAAATGGATTGATAGAGCGTAGACGCATGAACGGAAATAAGAGGACATACTATATTTTTCTGACAGAAAAGGGCAAAGAAATGTGCCAGATCATCAATGCCGCTTTTGAAGAGATTAATACAAAATTATTTTCTGATATATCCTTAGAAGATAAGGAAACATTTATAAGAGTATTTGAAGAGGTATATTATCAGTTAGGTATGATGTTGGAGAAAGCGTGATGAAAGCAATAAACAAAAGAAATAAACAAAAGAAAGAGGCGCAGCAGGAGGAAGAAAGAGGGCGCAGCATGAGGTTAAATATGAAAACGGAAAATAAAATGGCGGTGATGCCGGTACCAAAGCTATTGTTTAATATGTCCATACCACTGATGTTTTTCCTGTTGATTCAGAGTTTATATAATATTGTGGATGGAATATTTGTTGCAAAATTAAGTGAAAATGCTTTGACGGCAACTTCATTGGTGTATCCATTGCAGGTAGTTATGATTACGGTATCTGTTGGAACGGCTATTGGTGTAAATGCAGAGCTTTCGAGATTGCTGGGAGAGAAAAAAATTCAAGACGTTACAAAGGTTGCTGTGACGGGATTGATTTTGACTGCAGCAAGCTCTCTTGTGTTTGTTTTGGCCGGTGCATTATTTGCAGACCAAATTGCTTCGGCGCTGTCGAAGGATGCAGAGATTCGTCAGCTTTGCAGCCAGTATCTTCGCATTTGCATGGTATTTGGTTCCGGGATTTTTATTGAAATGATGTTTCAACGGTTTTTACAGGCTACCGGCAAGACATTCTTAAGTATGGTATCTTTGGTTGTCGGGGCAGTAACCAATATTGTGCTTGACCCTATTTTGATATTTGGATATTTTGGTTTTCCTGCGCTGGGCATTCAGGGGGCTGCAGCGGCAACCGTTATTGGGCAATGGATTGGTTCAATCGTCGCATGTCTGCTCAATACATTTTTAAATCGAGAAGTGAAAATAGTATTTCGGGATTACAGGATGACGAAATCAGCGGTGGCAAAGATATACCTGATCGGCGCTCCGACTATGATAACAAATGGCATGCCATCTGTTATGGTTGCGGTTATGAATGTTATTTTAATGCCATTTTCGCCATCGGCGGTTGCGTTTTTTGGCGTATATTACAAGCTGCAGAATTTTCTGCTGATGCCGATTAATGGTATGGGACAGGCGTGCTTACCGATTATTTCGTATAATTACGGAACAAGAAATTTTGACAGAATCAAAAAGGTTTTTCGGTACAGTATTCCTGCCGCAGTTATCATTTCGCTGATTGCAACAATCCTGTTTCTTGCTGTGCCGCAGGCATTATTGGGACTTTTTTCGGCCGGCGAAGAAATGCTTTCTATTGGTATTCCGGGTTTGCGGATTATCTCGGTTACATTTGCATTTGCTTCGGTAACGGTCATTCTTGGTTACGCCGCATCAGGGCTTGGCAACAGCATGATATTGATGATTGGAACGTTAATTCGCCAGTTCGCAGTGCTTCTTCCGATTGCTTATCTTTTGGCAGCTGTTATGGGGATTCAATATGTCTGGTATGCATTTTTACCGGCAGAGATCATGGCGTTTCTTTTTATGGTAATCGCATCGAAGAGGCTGTATTTAAAGGTTCAGAAAAAAAGCACGGAATATGGAATATTGCGGGAGGATGATAAAAAACGAGTACGATAACAACAGATTTTACAAAGGGGAATATTCCCAGACAGCTCTTTTTGTTTGCTGCACCATTGTTTTTGTCCAGCTTATTACAGGTTATCTATAATATGGTGGATATGATTGTTGTCGGCAATATTATGGGAGATGTCGGTTTGTCTGCGGTTGCAGTCGGTGGAGACATTTCAAATATTCTTTTATTTTTGGGAATGGGATTTGCAAATGCAGGTCAGGTGATTATTGCGCAATATCTGGGTGCAGGCAAAAAGGAGCAGATTGGTCGGTTTATTGGCACGATGACTACTGTGCTGACCATTGCGGCACTGGTTCTTTCTGTAATGGGAATTGTATTTTGCAAGGAGCTTCTGAATTGGATGAATGCTCCGGATGAATCATTTCATGAGGCGCTGGCATACTCCAATATATGCATTGTGGGCATGGTTTTTATTTACGGATACAATATTATGAGTGCAATCCTGCGGGGCCTTGGAGATGCCAAACATCCATTCCTGTTTGTAAGCTTTGCCGCAGTAATGAATATTATACTGGATATTGTTTTTGTTGCGGGTTTGTCTGTAGGCGCGGGAGGAGCTGCGTTAGCAACAGTTATCAGCCAGTGCTTTAGTTTTGCCCTTAGCGTGGTGTTTTTGTACCGCAGCCGGGGAAAATTAGGTTTTGAGATACATAGAAGAGATTTTATGCACATTGACAGGAAAATGTTAAGTGATTTAACAAAGCTGGGCATCCCGATGGCAATTAAGAGTGCATCCATTCAGTTCTCAAAACTGTTTGTCAATTCATGGATAAATTCTTATGGTGTCGCAGTTTCTGCATTTGCAGGCATTGCCAATAAGGTCAACAGCATTAGTAATTTGATGTCAAATTCATTAAATACAGCAGGTTCTTCCATGGTGGGACAGAACATTGGCGCTAGGACATATAAGAGAGTGCCAAAAATTGCTTTAACGATAGCAGGCGTGACGCTTACCATAGCAGCGATTATGTCAGTACTGGTATGCAGCTTTCCAGAGCAGATATTTGGAATTTTTACAAAAGAAGCCGGTACGCTGATCATTGCGGAAGAATATCTTCCGATCGCTGTGACGATCTTTTTTGGAAGCGCGTGCCGAGCACCTGCTAACGCGGTTATTAATGGAAGCGGTAATTACAAAGTCAACTTTGCGACAGCGATTCTGGATGGGATTATACTTCGGATTGGTCTATCTGTATTATTTGGGCTCGGTTTCCGGATGAATTACCTGGGATTCTGGCTTGGGGATGCGTTAGCAGGCTTTACACCCATGTTTATTGGATTTGTTTTTTATGTTAGCGGAACATGGAAGGCCGGAAAGCGATAATGTCATCTTACGATGGAAACATCTTCTAACAAAAAAGCTGATTTTTCGGAAGAATAGGATAGTTTCTGACAAATCTCTCCAGCAATCTTTTAAACAATCTATTTTCTCCTCCGGCTTTTAACGTATCGGAATAAACTTCTTCGCAGGCAGTATCATTGTTTAGGTTATCGGTCTTTTCACTTTCATTCTCTCCTGCTTCCGCCGGTTTTTCAGAAGATACTGCCATATTTTCCTGCATTTTTTCCTTTTCTGATTTCTAATAAATTTTACATAGGCTTTACTTTAAAACGGTGTCGCATTTTACATGAAATATGATTAAATTACAGTTGTACGTGCATGGCATAGTCACAGCATAGCTGCTGCTATGTCAATTTTATACAAGAAGAAGGTGGATAACGTGATGAAGAAAAGATGCTGGGCGGCATTTTCCCTGCTGGCGGCGGTATTGGCACTGGGCGGCTGCAGCACAGGCGGACAGACTGCAGCACAGGTTGAAGGACTCGATGCGCTTGGAGCCGTACAGGTAGTGTCTAGGGAGGAAGGCTCCGGTACAAGGAGTGTGTTTGCTGAACTGGTCGGTTTTGACGGAAGCAGCGTGGAAGGGAAATCCGATGATACGACGGATGATGCGCAGATTGTATCTGATGCGGATGCAGTCATTGCCGCAGTCAGGAAGAACGAGGCCGCGATAGGCTATATTTCTATGGGCTCACTTGATGCCGCGGATGAGGAAAAGGTGCTTGCTGTAGATGAAGAAAAGGCAGCGCTTGCAAATGTGAAAGAAGGCGGATATCCGCTCAGCAGACCGTTTTGTCTTGCGTGGTCAGGTGAATTGAGTGAGCTGGAGCAGGATTTTCTCACTTATGTACGTGGAAAAGGGCAGGAGATTGTCAGTGAGTCTTATGTTGCTGTGAAGGACAGCACGACATTTTTGTCCGGAAAGCTGGAAGGTACGATTACCATACATGGTTCTACTTCCGCAGCTCCGTTAATGGAGGCGCTTGCAGAAGAATATATGGAGATCAACACGCATGCTGTGGTGGAAGTGGAAGCGTCGGATTCTACTGCCGGTTTAAATGATGCCATGCAGGGGCTGTGTGATTTTGGTGTGGCGTCCCGGGAACTGAAGGATTATGAAAAAGAGCTTCTCAATTATAAGGTGATTGCCCGTGACGGCATTGCCGTAATTGTAAATAATCAGAATCCTTTAGAGGAGATTACAACCGATGAACTGAAAAGTCTGTTTACGGGAGAGTATGCAGACTGGGCAGACATAAACGAAGGAAGGAGATGATGGATCGCATGAATGATACATTACAGATTATATTTGGGCTGCTGGGAGGGCTGGCTGTATTTATATACGGAATGAACCTGATGAGCGAATGTCTCCAGAAAGCAGCAGGAGAGAAAATGAAACGGATTTTGGAGCTGCTTACGAAAAACAGGCTGATGGGTGTACTTGCGGGTGCGCTGGTAACAGCAGTGCTTCAGAGCAGCAGTGCGACTACGGTCATGGCGATCGGTTTTGTCAGTGCGGGACTTATGACGCTCCCACAGGCAATTTCTATTATATTCGGAGCAAACATTGGAACGACGATTACGGCGCAGATCATCGCATTTAAGATTACAGATTATATATATG
>JAJQGL010000028.1 GCA_021200535.1 Clostridiaceae bacterium
TCTTCCGCCAGGGCCGCCGCCGGGACCGCCAAATCCGCCTCTTCCGCCAGGGCCGCCGCCGGGACCGCCAAATCCGCCTCTGCCACCAGGACCGCCGCCGGGTCCACCTGCTCCAGGCATGTTCATTCCTCCTTCCAGCGTACTATTCCATGTACTTATTTTTCTATACTCTAACACAAATCAGCGTTTTATGCCAGTACAAGGTTTTTTCCGTGTTTCTGGGCAAGGTTTTTGCAAAGGTTTTTGTGGAAAATGCTTGCAATCAAAAAAAAGATATGATACTATACTTAAGTTGCGAGTAGAGATATTCCTCTGTTACGGTTGCAAAAGCACATAAGTATTAAGAATGTCAAAATCAGGAAGGAGGTTCATGAAAATGAACGAAATAATCAAGGCGATTGAAGATGCACAGCTGAAGCAGGAGATTGCAGATTTTCGCGTGGGAGATACTGTAAAAGTATATGCGAAAGTTATCGAGGGAACGAGAGAACGTATTCAGGTATATGAGGGTACGGTTCTTAAAAGACAGAATGGCGGGGTAAGAGAAACCTTTACCGTAAGAAAAAATTCAAATGGTGTTGGCGTAGAAAAAACCTGGCCGATACATTCCCCGATCATTGATAAGATCGAGGTCGTGCGCAGAGGTAAGGCGAGACGTGCGAGACTGTTCTATCTTCGTGATAGAGTAGGTAAGGCTGCGAAGGTAAAAGAAATCGTGCAGTAATGTCTGGTCTGGTATCCTGCCGGACGGGTTGCAACAAATAAACAGGAGGATGGTCATTTACAGATCATCCTCCTGTTTGTTTTTCTGCGTTAAACTGCCGATTACTTACTTTTTGCTGTGCTGGCAGGCCGCTTTCTGAATAACTCAGCCCTTGTGCAAACAATAATGAGGCACACCGTTTCCGGCTTTTTGCATATAATGCTGGGAAAGGAGATTTGCGCTGCCAGGTTCTGTGCAGCGCGGACAGGAGAAGATTTATGGCAACAATTATGCTGGATGCCGGTCACGGAGGAAGGGATGGCGGAGCTGCTTTTAATGGCAGACTGGAAAAGGATGATACACTGAACCTGACTCTGGCAGTCGGAAATATTTTGGAAAACAGAGGGATTGATGTTTTGTATACCCGCACAACAGATGTATATCAGACGCCGAATGAAAAGGCAAATATCGCCAATCAGAGTGACGCCTCTTATTTTATTTCCATACACCGCAATTCGAGTGAGGTGCCGAATACGTATTCCGGTGTGCAGACGCTTGTCTATGCAGAGGAAGGAATCCCGGAGCTGTTTGCACAGAACATTAACCGTGAGCTTGAGCGTGTTGGCTTTGCCGACCTGGGAATTTCTGTGCGTCCAAATCTTGCGGTGCTTAGGGGAACAAAAATGCCTGCGGCGCTTTTGGAGGTTGGGTTTATCAACACAGAACAGGATAACCGGCTTTTTGACCTGAAGTTTCCAGAGATTGCAGCAGCGATTGCAGATGGTATTTTAGACACAATACAGGGCGCAAATATTGAAGCGAGCAATGCGGATGAATATACTGTGGAAGTCGGGGCGTTTATGCACCCTGAAAATGCAAAGCGGCTTGCTGCAAATATGCAGGAAGATGGATTTGACAGCTTTACTAATATCGTGGATGGACTGTATCATGTCTGTCATGGAGTGTTTCAGAATCTGCAGGATGCGCAGAGGGAACAAAAGCGGTTGTTTCAGCTCGGCTATGAGGCGAGAGTCCTTGTTTTTATTCGCTAAAATAGCATGGATTGCTTGTGCGTCGGGGAGAAATGTAGTAGAATTTTTTTCAGAAGCGAAATGCTGCACTTTAGAATCATCAGATGATTTCGCAGCGTAGAGGCAGGAGGAACTGTAAGAATAGGATAGGAGGAAAACATGAAAGAGGAGATGCGTGTTGTGATGGAAGTGATGGAGGGTATGAGAAAAGAAATGGGCACAGAGAAAAATACGCAGGCAAATACAAATCGTTTTCTGCTCCGCTATTTGGACTGCAAAAAAATATGTATTCAATGTCATGACAATCCGGATGCGGATGCACTGGCATCCGGATTTGCGCTGTACCGCTATTATCAGAGCAAGGGCGTTTCTGTCCGTTTTATCTATGCCGGGCAAAACCAGATTACCAAGCCGAATTTGCTGCTGATGATCAAAGAACTCGAAATTCCGGTTGAATATGTAACGGAACTGCCGGATTGTGATCTGTTAATGACAACAGACTGTCAGTATGGTTCTGGTAACGTGACAAAATTTGAAGCGAAAAGGATTGCAATGATCGATCACCATCAATGCGGCCTGATGCAAAATGAAGACAGCTGTATTCAATCTAATCTGGGAAGCTGTGCTACCGTGGTATGGAGCCTGCTCCAGGCGATAGATTTTGATATCAGCAATGACATTCGCCTCTCTACGGCGCTGTATTACGGACTGTATATGGACACGAGCCAGTTTGAAGAAATTTATCATCCGCTTGACAAGGATATGAGGGATTACCTGAAAAAGGATGACCAGCTTTTATTCCGCCTGATGAATACCAATCTTTCTCTTGCGGAATTAACGATTGCCAGTACCGCGCTGACCAAACGAATCTATAATGGGGAGCATCATTTTTCGGTGATTCCCTCGGAACCGTGTGATCCGAATATCTTAGGAATAATCAGCGACTTTGTGATTCAGGTGGAGGAGATTGATGTCTGCGTTGCGTTTAATTACAATACGGGAGGATATAAGATTTCGGTGCGAAGCTGTATTAAAGAGGTGCAGGCGGATGAACTTGCTGAGTTTATCTGCCATGGCATTGGCAATGGCGGCGGCCATCTGACAAAGGCAGGCGGTTTCATCGCGGAAAAGACGTACCACGAGGTTTACCCGGATATGCCGGTCGATGAATTTATTTATCAGAAGCTGAAAGAATATTTTGAATCATATACCATTATTTATGCAAAGGACTATGAGCTTGACCGCAGCAGCTTAAAACCATACCTGAAAAAGAAAATTCCGGTCGGGGTAACGTTGGCAACTGATTTTTTACATAAGGGGACACCGGTACTGATCCGTACTTTGGAGGGGGATGTTAATCTTGTCGTGGAAGATGATTTATATTTTATGATTGGTGTTGAGGGAGAGGTTTATCCAATCCGGCGGGAAAAATTTGAAAAAACCTATCGCTTTGTTGACGAGGATGCCAGGATCAATATGGAGTATGCCCCAACGGTGCGGAATAATATAGACGGTGAGGTATATCAGCTGATTGAGCGGATGCGGACCTGCGTGGCGAGGGGAACGACAAAAATTTATGCCAGGGAACTGGAGGGGAACGTGAAAATTTTTACCGTTTGGGATGAACAGAAATATTACCGTGGGCGAACCGGCGATTTTCTTGTTATGCGCGATGATGATATTCATGACATCTATATTGTCCAGAGGGATATTTTCTTTCAGACTTACGAAGAATGTGAAGGCTAAATGCCGAACACTTTTTATGGCAGAGAGTTCGGCATACACTTTGCGGTGGTTGCAGGCATGTGATAAGGATTATGGAGGTTACAGATGAAATATGCAGCATTTATCAGTTACCGTCACGGTGGAATTGATGAGGCAGTAGGCACACAGATTCAGAGAGAAATTGAGCGGTACCGGATTCCGGTAAAGATCGCCAGAAGGACAGGGAAAAAAAAGCTTGGCAAGGTGTTCCGGGATGCAGATGATCTGCGCGCTGCAAGTAATCTTTCTGAAATGATACAGGATGGCCTTGACGAGTCGGAATATCTGATTGCTGTCTGTACAAAACGGTATCAGGAGTCAGCGTGGTGCATGGAGGAAATCGAATACTTCCAACAGACACGGGGCAGAGAAAATATTATTGTCGTTTTGGTGGAAGGCGAGCCGGAGGAAAGCTTTCCAAAGCTGTTGACGGAGGTTGAACGGGATGGGGAGACGGTACATATTGAACCACTTGCAGTAGATGTCCGGGCAGCATCCGAAAGAGATATTTTAAAACAGGTTCGCAAAGAAAAGCTGCGTTTTATTTCGCAGATGCTGAATATGGATTATGATGATCTGAGGCAGAGGCAGAAGGAGCGTCTGAAAAAACAGATTGTTGCAGCATCACTGACTGGTCTGACAGGGCTTGGCATTTTTATCGGGACAATTTTGTATAAAAATTTCCAACTGGACAAAACGATGCAGCAAGTCTTGAAGGGGCAGTCCTACTATCTTTCTGAATATGCGGTTGAGGCGTATGAAAATGGTGACAGGACAACTGCGGCACTTTTGGCACTGGAGGCACTGCCGTCAGATTTGTCTGCACCGGACCGCCCTTATGTGCCCAGCGCGATGAATGCGCTGACCTCGGCGCTTGGTATTTATGATTACAGCAATGGATACCAGGCAGATAAGGTTTTTGAATTTGAGGAGGAAGCTTACGACACAAAGGCGGAGATTAGCCGGAATGAAGAGGTGCTCCTTGTAGAGAAACTGCAGTCGGCTGCGGGAAATATGTTAAAGGGAAGCGTGTATCTTTATTCGATGGAAAGCAAGGAGCTGCTTGCAGAGTATGCGCTTGCTGATATTCCGAAAACAGGCATCCACTCGATGTCACGATGTGCGCGCCTGATGCAGGATAGCGAGACACTGGTCTATCTGGCGGCAGATGGCGTGCGTGCGGTTAATATTTTTACCGGGAAAGAGATTTTTACCGGAGCCGGCGGGTTTCAAATGGTTTTGAGCGAAAAGGAGGATATCATTGCGGTATATAACAGTGAAGAGGGAATGATTTATTACTACAATGCAGATGGACAGAAATTAGCAGATACAGAGGTTGGAACTGACAAACAATATAACCTTTACTGTATTAGTCCGGACAGCTCGATTGCAGTGCTTTCCCAGGATGCAAAGGACGAAACGGGTATCCTTTTGACAGACACCCATTCCGGAGGAGCTTTGTTTGTAGATAAATCCGAGAGCTGCAGCAAGATTTCTTTTATTGACGATCACAGCCTCTGCTTTGTGCGTCAGGACACCCAGATGGGACGGAACCATATCGTTGTTTATGATTTGAATGAAAATACAGATGATTATCTGGCAGATACAGATAAGAGCATTGATAATGTTGCGGTTTCCGGCTATGGAAGCTGTTTCTTTTACAGCGGTGAGACAGTCTATGAAATCAGTCGAAAAACAGGGAAGGTCAGATGGGAGAATACATTTTCAACGAATGTTATTTCGATTGCCGCATCCGGAAATTACCTGGCAGTAACATTGGAAGATGGACAGAGCTATTTTTACCAGTCGAAACAGAAAGAGTTAATTAATACTGTGTCCGGAAATGGGGAAGCGTTTTACCTGCTTTCCCTTGGAGAGGATTACGCCTGTATGGGGGATTACTGGGGAGAGAATATCCGTGTTTATGGAAAAAAAGAAATTACCAGTGCAGATGTGGCGGCCAGTGAATTTACTTCGGTGGGTGTGCCGGAAAATTGGTATACGGCTTCTTCTGACGGGGATACGTTCCTTTTGGATTTAAAGAATGGAATGTCGGATAACGTGCTTACGTTTTCTGCAGAGACTTTGGAAGAGCTGTCCGA
>JAJQGL010000057.1 GCA_021200535.1 Clostridiaceae bacterium
CTGGCTTCTTTTTCGTCTCTCCGGCAGGCATTTTGCGATTGTCTTTCCGCGCAGAAAAATTCATATTGCGCCGAAACTATAGTTCAACCTCTGAAAAAGTTCAAAAAACACCCGAAAAACAATTCGATTTTTACAAGATTTTTTCATCCATGCTCCGCTCATCCAGAACATGCCAAAGCACATGAGAATCTAACATTTTCAAAGAAAATCATGTGCTTTTGTACACCCTGGATGGTTTTTCGGCCGGATTTTCACACCCGGCCGCCCTGATTTTTACATTTTCATATTGCGCCGAAACTCTGCCAGACCCCCACCCTATGAAATTCGCGGAAATTAACAGAAGAGGGGGCGCCGGTCTTCGGCAGGTGCCGAACAGAGATTCGAACCCGCCCCCTGGGACAGCAGAGTACACAATCACGTGCGCGTGAAATTGTGCATCCTGCACGAATGCCGGTTCAATACCTGTATTCCGGGTTCGAGTCCTCATTGCCGGTTTTTAAATCGTGGTGCCGCTTACAGAGCGGCTGCCAGTTGCTTTCGTCCCAGAACAGCTTCTGGTTTCCGCGATGCGGAATCTTGTGGTCGACCACAGTTGCTTTTTCGTACCTCGGCGGATTCTCCGCCATGCACATCACGCAAAGTGGATGTGCTTCGAGATACCGCTTCCGCACCCTCTGCCATTTGCTGTTATATCCCCGCTTCGCGGCGGATCTGGTGTATTCCGGGTGCAGCGGCTTGTGTTTTTCACAATAACCTTTTCCGACATCCACCAATTCCGGACAGCCGGGATGCTTGCAGGGAACCTTTGGTTTATATGGCATAGCTACTCCTTTCATCAAAGGCATAGATAATTTTTGCCAAAAATTTCCTTTTATTTCGGCGCAAAATGACTTGCAAATCTACGTTGTTTCGCATATAGTATAGTCACAAGAAGAACTTCCTTCTTGACTTCGCTAAACGATGACGAGTGACGGTTCTGACTCGTCGATAAAATAAAAACTGACCGAGTGAAGATGATGTGTGACGGTTCTGACACATCGGTAAAATAAAAATTGACCGAGCGAAGGACAATCCGGCGAGGTTGGATAAAACATCCGTCCCACAGCCAGAGGTTCTACTGCGTACCCATTAAACGCTGTTTATTCAAAAACGCTTCACAATGTGCGGCAGAGAAACATTGTCCAATAAGTCTCCGGTCTCACAGCCGGAGGCTTTTTTATAGAAATAAACTAAGAAAAACCGGGATGAATCATCACCTCGGCTTTCTTTTTCATTTTATTCGGTTTTCCTAAATTCTCGCGATCAGTTCCGTTGGCGTGAAAGCCAGGACTTTACTCTTCACAAAATCTTTCACATTCATTTCCCGATTTTGAAGGACATCCAACAGAACATTCGCATCAATCAGCAGCTTCATACTTTTCCCTGAGCCTTTCCGACTTTACCTCATCCAGGTCGTAATCCCCCTTTGAGATTTCAGGCAATGAATCGGTTAAATAGGAAACAGCCGCTGATTTTGGAATGAGCCGTCCGACTTCGCGTCCGTTTTTTGTAACGATAACTTCCTGCCCTTCAATTACAAGATCCAGATACTTACCAAAATTATTCTGCATTTCCGTTGCTGTTACTGTAGTACTTATCATGATGATTGCCTCCTGGCTAATTGTAGGCTATCATAAACTAGCTAACTCTTCAACAAGCAACTTCAATTTATTTGTGCTCTGCAGCTTTTTCGTCCACTCCATCTGCTTTTCGTCCAATCCATACCCGATTTTGGACGAAAAGATAGCAAGGTGGACGAAAGCATTTCTCTCCCAAATGAACCTTTTATTTCTCCCACGGCATCTCTGGATTCGTGAAATGCCCGTAAGCGGAAACCTGGTTGTAATCCACATCCAGAAGTCCCAGTGTCTTAATGATGCCTCGCGGTGTCAGGTCGTAATTCTCACGCACGTAAGCATAAAGGAATTCCATACTCTGGCTTTCTGTTCCGTAACAGTCAATCGCGATACTGACCGGCTTTTCAACCCCGATGGCATACGCAAGCTGAATCTCACACTTATTCGCCCATCCGGCCAGCACGATATCCCTCGCAATCTTCCGAGCCATGTAGGCTGCGGAGCGGTCGACCTTGCTCGGGTCCTTCCCCGACATTGCGCCGCCTCCGATTCTTCCGATGCCGCCGTAGGTATCACACGCCAGCTTCCTGCCGGTCACACCACAGTCCGCAAAAGAGCCGCCTTTCACAAACCGCCCGGTTGGATTGATGAGCTTCTCAAAATCTGAATTTAACCCATAGTCGGAAGCTGCCATAATCATGAGCGTCTCCACAATGGTGCGGAAGTCACTCGGTTCCACATCCTCAGAGTGCTGCACGGAGCAAAGGAAAGTCGTGATCCTTCCGCTGTCGTAGTCGAAGCTGACCTGTGCCTTCGCATCCGCACGGAACATCCGGCTCGGATGCTGTTTTAAAAGCTTCAGGAACTTGGTCGCCACAATGTAGGGAATCGGGAGAAGCTCCGGAGTCTCATCCGTTGAATATCCGTACATGATGCCCTGGTCACCGGCTCCGCCCCTGTCCACACCAAGTGCTATATCGGAAGACTGCTCTTTTACCAGAATACCGATATCATAAGGTGTGGCAAAAATCGGGTCATAAATAAATCCTGTCTTATCCCTGCCGATGCGATCAAACACATCGTCCACCAGCTTGCGATAATCCGGTTGGCGCTTCGAAGTCAGCTCACCTGCAATGATGATGTGGTTGTCCTTGATAAGCACTTCTATCGCCACACGACTCTCCTTGTCATGCTGCAGACAATCCGTCACAATCGCGTCCGCAATCTGATCGCAGATCTTATCACTGTGTCCATTGGACACCTGCTCACATGTGTAAATCTTCATTCGGTCTCCTCCTGCAATCCAAAATACTCGGAATATCTTGCTTCCAAACCGCTCGCATCTGCTGGAACTTCCACCGTGCAATACAGCAGGATATTACGAATATCATCCCCCACAGCGGACACATCCAGCAGTTCAAAACTCGGATGGGCTGCCAGCCACACATTTAAATCTCTCGCCGGACGGTGGTCTCTGCCGCCGAACATAATCACTCGTTTCATTCTGCCATCTCCTCCTCATAATCCCCTGCGGCAAAATCACCTTCCAGCCAGGCGATGCAGCCTTTTTCTGTAATGAAGTCCTCCACCCAAAGCTCACCGGTGCTGTTGTCTACGCCAATCCACATATCGCCGTTGCAGAAATAGAACTTTTCGCGCGGCGCATGTTCTTTCCCATTCCAGATGATGTGTTTCCCGTGCATACATGGAACTTTGTAAATCGCAGAAGCTTTATCTACCTGGAACTTACCCTGCTTACCGTGCTCACATGTTTTACCCGTCTCATGCCGCTGCTTCACATCTTTCTTTTCCAGAACTTCTCCGCCACAGGCAGCATATCCCGCAATGTCAACAAAATTGTCAATGGAATCTCTGGCAGCCGACCTCGATACTTTCACAAGCACCATCATTATCGCGACATCCTTTGGTGTGAACGCTTCGTCTCGGTAATCGCTCCATAAAGCGGCGATCCTTGCAAAATTTTCGCTCGGACTGCCGTACTGTTTGTCGCGGTCTTCACAGACACATTTCAAAGCCGCATTCAAAACCTCACTTCTTTTCATCCCATCCTCCTATCAAAACCTGTCCCATCAAAATAGATTTCAAAAAACTGCCATTGCAGCAGGTTTCCTTGTCACTTCCTGACTTCGAGGCAGTCACAATCTGACCAGGTGCAATGGCATTACACTCCCAGACCTGTGCAGCGACAAACACACCCCCAATCTTACGCAAGGCTGCCAGCGCCATGATACGAATCCACTCGAAAGCACCCCGAAAATAGCTTTTTTCTCTTTCTGGGGATGGTTGGGGATAATTCTACTATTAAACTTAAAAAAATTTAAAATATATACATATATAGAAATAAGGTTTGAACCCTCCCCATCCATCCCCACGTTGCGGAAATAGCTCATTTTAAGGCCATAAAACCCCATCTCAGGGCGCACCAGTGCCCAAAAATCCCTCCGCTGTGAACATCTGAAACGATCCCTGGCCACGTTTTCAAACGCCATGCGTCAAACTCAGACCTCAACCACATCACTCTATCTCCACAATAGCGTCCTCATCTGGCCGCAGCCTGCACCCAAGGACAAGCGCAGTCTTCTCCCCGCCGTCTCTGGGTCTGCGCTTCACAAGCTCAAACTTTAGACCGAGCGCCTTGTTAAAGTTTTTCACGTTCTCCGACCGGTAGCCGTTATCCACGCACCAGTTCTTATACATGTTGTAGACAGCCGCCGTGCGCACTTCATACGCTTCGCCTTCTTCCAGCCACGCCGCGATGAACTGTCCGATACGGTCTGATTCTTTCCGATACTCCGATGTGGCATCCTTTACGGCCTGTGGCAGTTCCAGATGGTCTTTCTCAAACCTGCGGTAGCCTTCCAGGCACCAGTTGAAAATCGCCGATACATTTTTCGGCTGCGCGAACAGGTGCTTCAAAGTCTTATCCTGCTCCGCCTCTGAGAAATGCCGGTTGAATGGGATAATCTTAAGCCGCCCTGATTCAAACAGGGTCATGTCCGAGACATTCGGCAGATAATTTGTGTCCACAAAAATCTTAAAGGCAGGCCGGAATTCGAAGCTGTTCTCATGCAGATATCTGGCGCTTAACGTGCCGTTGCCCGTGAGCCTCTTGACAAGCGCCGCATTGAACGTGATCCGCTTCTCTGGCTCAGAGATATTGACAAACCTTGCCCCGGCAAGACGTGCAATGTCCTCGGACGGACCGCCGCCATTTGCTGACAGGCCGAACTTCGCCGCCAGCGTTTCCGGGTTGGCTGTCTTCCCGTAATCGCCCATCACTTTTAAGAACGACTCCATTGCCGTTCCTTTTCCATTCCGGGACGTAGCCCCGTAAAGGATGAACATGCACTCATAGGAAACGTCGCCCGTAAGCGAATAGCCGAGTGTCCTCTGGAAAAAGTCGGCAAGCGCAGCATCGCCGCACATGACTTCGCTGACAAACGACTCCCAGCGCGGGCAAGATGCCTCTGGATCATAGGTGACGCCGGAAAGCATGGTCAAAAAATCTTCCGGACTGTGGTCGTAAAATTCCATCGTCTTTAAATTCAGCGTCCCATTCATGCAGTTAAACAGTAACGGATTCTGGTCAAACGATGCCATCGTCAGAAAGTACTCGTCCTGCGCGTCATCCACCATAATCTGCCGCTTCCGTCTGGTCTGGGTCTTCGTGATAAACTCCAGATACTCTGTCCTTGCTTCGTCTCCCTCAATGGTAGCAGCGTAACGGATCAGCTCATTCACCAGATGCTTCGCAAGCTGCATCACAAGCATCCCGCCGACATCGTGTTTCCAGACCTTTCCGTTGTAGACATACCAGGACTTCCGGTCTGGGACGTACCTTGCAATCCGCTCATAATAATCTGCAAACAGCCGCCCAAGCCCCATCTCACTCCACGAGTACAGCGGATTTGTGTGCGGCTGCATATCCTTCAGCTTCCGGTTTACCAGACTGATCGCTGTGGCCAGGTCGCGCTTTGCCTCTTCGGTCAATGGGACATCCCCATCTTCCCAGAGGATATCAAACTCATCTTCTGCCGGAACCAGATGGCTCACTGGGTCATAAATAGCGGTACAGTGGTCGATAACCTTCTGTATCGTCAAAGCTCC
The DNA here is from genome assembly GCA_021200535.1 of Clostridiaceae bacterium. Lineage (GTDB taxonomy): Bacteria > Bacillota > Clostridia > Lachnospirales > Lachnospiraceae > Butyribacter. The sequence goes on from JAJQGL010000057.1 coordinate 5,745, forward strand.
ATACGTAGAACCAGATTGTTTGCGGTCCCACTTTTTCCGTATCAATGCGGAAGACCTGTAGATGCGGTCCATCTGCTCAGCATCACATCCGCACCAGAACGACAAGATGGAAAGCAGCGCCATGTCCGCATCCGACTGTGAGCCGTAGCGTCCCTGCCAGTCTCCCTCATAGAGCTTCGTGAATTTCTCCGCCTGCGCAGAGTTGGTAATCCGATGAATGACTTCCTCATCCGTAAGATACGAATGCGGTTCGATAGCTACCGCTTTCACAGGCGCATCCCGCTTCATCCATGTATCAAGAACATCTTGCAAAGCTTCACCCTCATCACAGACCGTTCCCCTGCGGTAAACATCCCCGGTCACGGTCACAAAACGGTGTGTCGCGCCGGGAACGTAAATCTCAAGCCCGCGCTGCTGCCGGTTGATGTAATACCGCTGCCGGTTAAAAACATAATCTGCAGGGACACGGAAAAATCCGCGAAGCCCTGTGCCAGACGGGGACTTCTCCACGTAGCAGTTCTGAAATGCGTCCAGAACACCGGCCGCGACTTCATTTAAACTGCCGTCTGCTCCGATGCAATGGTCGATGTCAAAGGCACCAATCCCGTCTGATACTCGGATGCCGATGCCATCATATCCACCAATCGCATAGGTGGCGGCAGCCTGTGGAAATTCAGAAAAGGAATCCGGATTGTTCGACTGCGCCCGGTAACCCGTCACGGGGTTGTATGGAATCTTCGTCATCCGTCCGTCCTTCTCTTCCCTCTTCCAGACACAAAACCGGCAGGACTGCTTTAAGTCTGCCGGAATGTTCGTAAAATTTACCATCTGATTCTCCTCCTTTCCGTTCGTGGCTAATGGGGCTGCTCCCATCCCGCCGCAATCCCAAGATGAATCCGCACGGCCTTGTCGATTTCCGCAAGCTTTCCCTCGTCATTGACAAACGCCACCTTCTCCACAAGAGCCGACTTGTCAATCGTAATAATCTGCTCTGCCAGAAGCATGGATTCTGACAACGCCTCTGTGTCAAAGCAGGAAAGTGCTGACAGCCGCACGTGCGTAGGAAGTTCCATCTTTTTCATTTTTGATGTCATTGGCAGCACGGTGCAGGTCTTTGAAAACCGGTTTCCTGTGTCATTACTGATAATAAAAACCGGCCTTGTGCCGGACTGGATACAGGTATCATAGTGGTCTCCCAGATTCGCAAACCAAATATCTCCCCTGTGGGGACGCGGGGTGTAGGACTTCCGGTAATGAACCGACTGCAGAGCTACGCCGCTTGTAGCTGTGTCCAGGCAGCCGGATGTTGTATCTGGATAACCGGATACTGTGTCCACACCACTAAGTATCGGATCTGAATCCAGGTTTTGAAGATCATCTTTTAAATGGCCTCGGTTCCTATATTCACCGTGTTTCCCCGTGTATTTATCTTTTCGGATTTCACGAATTTTCGGGTTCTTTCTCTTATTTCTTCTCCCCATCGTTTCCACCTCCGTTGACCGGGAAATATGTTTTTTATGTCTCACTCATCCACATCGCCAGTGCCTGACTCCACGAAAAACAGGCGCGAAAAAAGCCGGACAGAATTCCTGCTCCGGCTTCACGCACCTGGCAATATAAGAGAAACATATGGCGATAATTTGCCATGAAATGTGAAAGGGTTCTTCCCATCTCTGGCGATTCTAAGCATAGCACAAAGGGGTCTGTCATGTAAGCCCCCTGTGCTTTCGTAAAGCACCGATTTGCTTTCAAAATGCCGTTTTCATTTTCTTTTTAGCACAGATTGCTTTCACTCTCCTGAACACCTTCCTTTGCCCTCTGGATAGCTACTGTCATGAGAATCAATGCGTTGTCTCTGGCCCGTTTTACCGCAGACAGCGGCATCGGCTCGCCCTCTAAGTCACAGATGTTCCGCCAAGAAAGGTTCTCCTCATAAAGCTGCTCCATCACTACGCCGTACTGATCCGGTAGCTGGTACAAAGTCCAATGGAACAGCCCCACTTTCTTATCATCCTCATCGACTTCTGCCTGAAGCCGGGTAGCATCCGGCTGGTACAGACTAACCTCGAAACGGGATTCCGCCCTGCTGATTCTACGGTTCAGGCGATTCAGTTCCCTAGCGTTTTCAGCCAGCCTGTGGGAAGCTTCCCTGTGGTTTTCACAAAGAGCGATGGTCTCCTCTACCTGTCTCGAACGCACCCGGTTCTCATTTACAAGAATCCGGCTCTCTTTTGTAAGCATCATTTTGGGAATCGAAATCATAACATCCTCCTCATTCTTCCTTTTCACGAAACGCCTGATTGCGCTCCAATATATCCGCGATTCTGGTCAGAATCTGTTTCTCCGCTCGGTCACATCTCCTGCGTGAAAGTTCACAGCCATCCAGCCCTTTTACTTTACATTTGGGGATATTCTCCACATACAGCTGCACTGCGATATGGTAAAGCTCCCGGCTCAAAGAGCGCAGGCAAAGCTCAAACATTTCAATTCGCCCACAGATTTTCCGGTAGGGTTCCAGCACCTCCTTCTGGAATTCTGCATCCATTTCCGCATTTAGGTGGTGCAACATTTTCTCAGCATTGAGCACTGCCTTGGAAACCGGATCGGATGTGCTACCTGTCTGCACACGCTCCGTCTGCTCATGCGTTCCCTGCGACATAAGATAATAAACATCATCCAGCGTGTAATGCGGGTATGTTTTCAGCTTTCCCTTATAATAATCCCTGTCCTTTAAAAGGAAACTGTATGACTCCGCCAGCTCCTTCGCAGCTTCATAAGCTTCCTCCGATATCATCCCCGGTTCTAATTTTAACCTGTCTTCTCCCATGCCGTCACTCTCCCACCTGGAATCCGACTTTCCGAATTGCCTCCGCTGCAATCGCATCCGCTTCTTCCTGTATGCCTGTGAGTGCGCAGGTACGGTTTAAAGCCTCAAGGCTTAGTGCCTTAAGTCGGTAAGAATCTTCCGGCTTAAGGCCAACAAGCATGTTCGCCTCGGAAAGGATTTCTCCAATCTCCTTCATGCATTTTTTCACCCGGCGTTTCGTTTCCTGTCCGCCTTCCACAACAGACTCTTTCTTAACAAGGATACGGACACCGGCAAGCAGCTGATCCGCATCCAGGCGCGTCAGTTCGCTGTACCACCCGGAATGGAAAAAACGTTCAAGTCTGGAGATCTCCATCAGGGCACTCTTGTTTCTCGGATTCTTCCTCAGTTTATGGAGCGCCTTTTTATAATCATCGACTGCCTGACGCACAATGGCATTGGCAAGTTCCTCATACGGCTCATATTCTGTATACACTTTGCGCCTCCTTCACCCGTACAGCCGCGCTTTCACGGCACCAATCAATCTCTCCTGCGTGATGTCTTTCTGTTCCAGCGCCGCCAGCACATCCTCGTCCACCGTCCCCTTTGTTATGATGTGGTGAATCGTGACAACCTCTTTCTGCCCTTGACGCCAGAGCCTCGCGTTCGTCTGCTGGTAAAGCTCCAGTGACCAGGTAAGCCCAAACCAGATAAGGATGTGTCCACCGCTCTGAAGGTTCAGACCATGACCGGCGGATGCGCTGTGTATGAGCGCCACCGGTATCTCCCCGGCATTCCAATCACGGATATCCTTGGAGGATTTGATGTCGCGGACTGGAATCTTCAGCTTTGCGAGATGCTCTAAAATCCGCGCTTTATCATGCTTGAACCAGTACGCTACAAGAACCGGCTGCCCGTTGGCTGCTTCGATCAGATCTTCCAGCTGTTCGAGCTTCCTGTCATGGATGCGCCGTGCCTTCCCATTCTCATCGTACACAGCCCCGTTTGCCATCTGCAGAAGCTTGCCTGTGAGCGCAGCTGCATTGGCGGCATCAATGTCACCATCCTTTAGTGGAATCAGAAGGTCTCTCCGCAGCGTATCGTACAGCTCACGTTCCGGCTTCTCCATTTCCACCTCATGCCTTGTACAGATGCACTCCGGCATATCGAGGTAATCCAACGCTTTCATCGAAACCGTAATGTCAGAAATTTTCTGATAAATCTGCTCCTCTGCCCCCGGCCTCGGAACATACTGGAATACGACGCCGGTCTGCGGGTTCATGCTGCCGGGTTTAAAATACGCTTCCCGATATCTGCCGATGAACCGCCCAAGCCGCTCCCCGCCATCAAGAATTCCGATTTCTGCCCAGAGATCCATAAGTCCGTTGGAAGCCGGTGTGCCGGTCAGGCCAATCCACCGCTTCACGAACGGACGCACCTTGCGAAGATACTTAAAACGCTGGCTTTGGTGGTTCTTGAATGAGGATAGCTCATCGATCACCACAGCATCAAAATCCCAGCGTATTCCATTCTTCTCGTAGTAGTCTACAAGGAATTTGATATTTTCCCTGTTGATAACATAAATAAGAGCGGGATGGTTCAATGCCGCAACCCGCTCCTTCTGTGTGCCGACCACCACGGAAATCTCCAGTTCCCGCAGATGATCCCACTTTTCTGTCTCCGCTGGCCAGGTGTCCCGCGCTACCCTGAGAGGTGCAATGACCAACACCTTCGATATCTCAAATGTCTCCAACAGCAGGTCTTTCAGCGCCGTAAGCGTAATGACCGTCTTTCCCAAACCTAACCCATGTCCAGGAACAACGCTGATATAGCATGCTGTTTGATATAATCAATACAGAATGCCTGATAATCGTGTGGTCTGAACATCATAAGGGCATCACCTCCTCCTTTCTGGACTCGACCTCCCCTGGAAGTCCCATCTCCTCCGTTCTGGGTTCGCTTTCTCCCGGAAGTTCCATCTCTTCAATCTCCGGGATGACTGCCCCTACGCCTTTCGGAAACGGCTGCCCCGTCTTCCAGTTCCGTAATGCCTCAATCACCGGCTGAATCTGGTCAAAACTGTCTACACAGAACACCGGGAATCCAAGTGCCTCCAGCTGATGCCTGCGCTTCCGCTGAAGCGGCCGCATCTGCTTTCCCGGCGCTTTCAATTCCACAAAAGCACATTTCCCAATGCGGAACAGGACGAGCCGGTCCGGTATCCCATTCATGGTCTGTGATGTGAACTTCAGCGCCATGCCACCGGCCTCCGTTACTGCCTTGCAGAAAGCGCTCTCAATCTTCGACTCGATTGGAATACGCTTTGTTTTCTGCAGAGCACTGCTCTTATCTGCCATTACGCATTTATCTCCTTCCACTGTGCCGGGTTCATGGTAGCCACCTGCCAGCCGATGCCCTCTAAGGCAGTTGCGCGGTCATAGCTTTCCACGTCCTGGCTCGTCCTCGTAACCGCATTCGACAATCCGTAAAGGGAAAGGTCGCCGCCCTCAATCAGATACTTGAGGATTCCCTCCTGCTCTGTGTCATTCATTCCATAAGTCTTACTGGTCAGCTCGACCACTTTCTGCACCTTGCCTGTGATTCTCGCTCCCGTACTCTCGCGGAGCTTGTCGACCACCATCTGAAAACGTGATTCTTCCACCGCCGCCTTGGTCGCGTCACGGAGCCGCAGCATGAAAGCCCGGTCTTCCGCTTCCATTGTTTCATCCGAATAGACCTCAAAGCTGTCCTCCACTGCCCGGACCTGCCGACCGACATGATGACGGCGCTCACTGAATTCCGAACATACCATGCCATTGCTGCAGACCAGACGGTTCACAAACGGCTGGACAGAGACCGCGCCAAGCCCCACTTCCGAATTAGATACCATCAGCCCCGCCTGCACAACGTCCCCCGGAACGACCTCCGCCAGCATTTTCGTCACAAGGATTTTGATATACATTTTGGACTCCGTGATTTCCGAGGAGCAAATCTCATAATCATCGCTCCCGGCAAAATCTGCAAATGTTGCCAGCGCAACTTCCAGATTATCCTTGCGCCAGTAACGCGGGGACAAAAGCGCCCTCGCCTTGCGCTCCCCACCGTAATCCATCGTGCGTACCATATGGCTGGTGTCCTTGTCGGCAAGCCACGCGTTCACATTCGTTGCGAGCAAATCCGGCTTCAATCTGTACGCCATATCAAAATAGGTGTATGGGATTTTTAACGCCGCGCTCGTCTGCCTGCGGAAATGCTCCGTCGTGCCGAACACTTCTTTCTCCCCTGTGTCCGGGTGATTGATTTCAAACGTGTTCCCGTCATCCCAGAGCCGCATTCCTGCCGCAGGCGCAATAAAATCGCGCTTTTCCCTGTTCTGCCGGTCAAGTTCTTTCATAAACTCCTGTATCGTTTTCCCTGTCTTCATGCCGTTACCTCCGTTCTGTGTCGGGACTGCCCCTTGCTCCTCACACATTTCTCCTGTTCCTGCCCCCATACATATCATCGTCAAACGCATAACTGATGCCAATCATCTCATCCGCCAGAATCTTCTCGAACCTCGTGCGGTTGCGATAGTACCTGTTAATCAGGTCGATGCGGCCAGAATCTTCCAGTTTCTCCATTGCCGCGATCCTCTCCTTTCTCGCATGTTCCAGGCCTTTATAGAACGGACAGATGTTGTCCTCAAAACTTACATCTTCCAGCACTGCGCACCTGCCCTCACGATAACCGTGGCAGCCTGCACAGCATCCACGGTTCTCCGGGCAGTATGGAAGAACATCCACACCCTGTTCAGTCTCCACAGAGACCAGGGACACAAGCGTCTCCGCCCTCTGCCTGCTCACTCCCCTGCTTTTCATACGCGCTCCTTTCTCACAGTTCCGCATCCACTGTCCTGCTGATGGAAGCCACCAGTTTTCGGATTCCTGCCCGGTCCAGCCGTTTCTCATTCAGCTTCCCGTTCAGCAGCTCAATTCCTTCCTCCACCGCGCATAAAACTTCCCGAAAATGGTCTGCGTCCATTTCCATATCTTTTCTGGTTTCCTCCGCTTCCAGTCTTGCCTCTCCTGCTTCGTCCACGTTGTCCTGCATATATTCTTCAATAAATTCCCGAAGCCCCACACCCGCATATTCTTCCACAGCATCGAGGGCATCCTGAAAACAGAACGGGGTGATATATTCCCCGCCCGGCATTTCTATCACGTGCGCCATAGCTACCTCCCGTTTGAAAATCAAAACTTCTGTTCCACCATTCCGTTTAATCCTTGAAATAAAAATGAGGCGCTTCATACCCCGCCGCAGAGAGCGGCAGGTCCGCGCACCAATCCGGATTCTGCGCCATCAGGCTGCAGATTTCTTCTACCGTATACTTGCCTGTCGGCGCCTCAAGAATTACCTCATCATGAACACTCCCGACAATCTCAATCCCGGCCCGCTCCATACGCCACATGGCTTCCGCAAGGATATCCCGTGCAATGGCCTGGGTCGCATTTTCTACCAGCTTCCCAGAATAAGTTTCCTGACGGCTCCACTTGTTGTTCGCGCCGACTCCGAGAAATGTAATCGCCATCCGGCCAAAGCGGTTGGGCTGCATCTTCGGAGCCATATACGCCAGCTTCCTGCCAGACGGCAGATGCATCCAGAGGGTATTGGCCGAGAATGAGAATCGAATCTTCCCCACTTCTGTAGTCTCGTGTGTCTTTACGGTCGTCACCGCCGCTCTCTCCACGTCCCACCAGTACTGCACAATCTTCGGATTGGCGCTGCGCCAGTCATCAATCAGCCCCGGAAGCTCCGACTCTTTCAGTCCCATGTCAAGTGCGCCCATCGATATCAAAGCACCCGATGAGCCGCCATAACCACAAGCCAGCTCCGCGACCTTCCCTTTCTGTCGCAACTCGCCGTTCACACCGTGCTTGACCACAGGCACACCGAACATCTGCGATGCCGAAGCGCAGTAGATGTCGCCGCCGTCCTTGAATGTGTCCAGCCTCCACTGCTCCCCGGCTTCCCAGGCAAGCACCCTCGCCTCAATCGCTGAAAAATCTGCAACGATGAAGATGCAACCCTCTTTCGGGATGAGCATCGTCCGGATCAGCTGGGAAAGGACATCCGGCGTGTTCCCATAGAACATCTCCACCAGTTCAAAGCAGCCCATCTTGACCAACTCCCTCGCTTCTTCCAGCGTGTCGATGTGGTTTTGAGGTAAGTTCTGCAGCTGAAGCAGTCTTCCTGCCCACCGACCGGTACGGTTCGCTCCGTTGAACTGAAAAAGACCGCGCACCCTGCCATCCGCACAGACTGCCCTCTCTGCCGCCTGATATTTCTTCACAGAGGACTTCGCCATCTGCAGCCGCAGCTTCAGCATGTCCAGTGCCTCCTGATCCGTGCTGTTTTTGTCGAGATCTTTTATCATTGCGGCAACATCCTTCTTTCCGAGCGTCTTCACTTCAATCCCACGCTCTTCAAGCCAGCCCTTAAGCTGTGTGACAGAATTCGGATTTTCCAATCCCGTCAGTTCATATGCCCGCCTTGTCATCTCATCAGACAGCGCCAAGTCGCAGATGATTGCCTGTTCCACAAGCTTTGTGTCAATCAGCACTCCCCGGTCATTCACCCGCTGATCCATATGGTAGTAGTCCCACTCTGCCTCCGGCATCGGAAAACGCTCCAGCTTCTTACGGATATCCCGTTCTGTCCTCACGTCCTGCATGCAATAATCCTTAAACTGCTGCCATCCCGCCGGGTCGTCCTGCGGATATGCGCGGCTGACCTCACCGGTCTTGCTGTCGACCTTGGGAACAGAAAATTTCCGTATCAGCGCCTCCCCGGAGCGGTCTTTCTGTTCCCCGGTCTTTAATGCCAAAGCCGCGTCCTTCAGCTTCAGCGGAAGGGACAGGGATGCTGCGTGTACCATGGAGCAGCGCCAGGAATCCGGTGAAAGCTGATGTCCCAGATATTTACTCAGACATGTCCGTTCAAAGTTCGCGTTCCAGGCAGCCTTGATGACTTCATCGGACTCAATGGCTTCCGCCAAGTCTGGCGGCAGTTTTTCCCCACACGCAAGATCGATTATGAAAACCTCGTCATCAAAGGCATACGCACACAGCAGGATTTCAAAATCCGGCGACTCGCAGTATTTGTACAGGCCGCATTTGTTTAGGTCGACGGGACTGTATGTTTCCAAATCCAGAGAACAGATCCTTCTGTCTTTCAATTCGTCCATGAGAACGTCCTCCTTTTAAAGAGCCGGGAGAGTTTCCCCTCCCGGTCCCGGTTATGCTTTTCCTTATTCGATAAAGCGGTCTCTGCTTCCGGATTATTTCAGGTAATCTGGAATGTCCTCTCCATCCATACCGCCAAGGATATCTTCCTCTTCGTCCGCGACCTCCTCGAAATCGGACTCCGCAGAGGATTTTCCCGACAGGCGCTCCCCGTCCGCAAGAAACTGGATGTTTCCAAGCCCCATCGCCACGCCGCGATTTCCTGATACCGAAAACGCATACGCATTGACCGACACGTTGCAGTAACATCCGGAATATACCGCCATCTGATCCGTAATCGGCTGGACACGACGGTCTACAATCTGCGGCGCATCCTTGCTCGAAGCGTTAAAGAACATGGCGTCCGCATAGCATTCATCATCCGGACGGTCGATATCACCATCGCGCAGCGGGAGCTTCAGGTTCGGCGGAATCTTGCCTCCCCACTTCTTCGTCCTGCCATCCTCCTTCGCAGCCTCAATCGCCTTATGAAGTGCCATCAGCGTTTTCTTATCCGACTTCGGGATGATGCAGGAGACGGAGTACTTCTCATCCCCGCTCAACGTTGCTTTGGGCGACCAGATATTCGCAAAGCTGAGTCTGCAGGGTACAACCACCTTCGTAGGTGCAAGTGTCTTCTTTTTCGTAGTAGCCATAATTTCTTTTCCTCCATGATATGATTTTTGATTGGTTTGTTTTATGAAAGCAGCCCTTAATCGAGGGCTGCAAATTCATCTTCTGCCGTGGTTAAGTCCACCTCCGGCCTCGGGTCAGTTTCCCGCACGAGCGCCAATTTGCCCGGCGGCTTCTCAACAAATTTTCCGAGGATTTCCCGGAATCTTTTCTTTCCCATGAGTTTTTCAATTTCTGTCAGGGAAAGCATCTGCTGCCTGTACAGCTGCGTATAGCCCTCCATGGCCGCCGCATCCTCCACGGCTTTCGTATCCGTAAACCGGCGGACAGAACGCCCTTCAACCACTTTCCATCCCTTCCACCGGACACCGTGATTGATGGCCTCCGATGATACAAAGGCGAACACGGCATCGATCCAGGAAGAAATGCGGTTAAGTGTCGGAAGGATTTCTTCCAGCTCTCCTTTCGATAAAAACGCCGGCTGTTTGAACGTCGGCGCACTATCATCCCGGTTATATGGTGCTGTGGCATCCGTCTCTTCCACGACGCAGGTATCAGCTTCTTCCGTAAGCGGCACCACATCCGCATCCAGGTCCAGAAACTCCTCCCTTGCTAACGCCAAAGCATCTTCGGCGCAGGCACGGCAGACGTGCTTTGCCTTGCAGAACCGGCACTGCTCCTCGCCTGGGACAAAATCACCCTCGCCCTTATAGGCAAGTTGCGCCCTCGGGCGGACATAGTTCTCACCCCAGTCCAGCAGTTCTCCGATAGTGCATTCATCCGTCGAAATATTGTCCAACCGCGGCTGGACAATCGTCATGGACACCGTCTCAATCGGATACAGGTACTGGAACATATGGTAGGCTCCGAGCGCGTACAGCCGCATCTGCGGATTGCCTTCGCAATGGACGAAAACACCCTGCCCATGCTTATAGTCCACGACGTATAGTTTCTTATCTGCTATAATTACGCAATCCCCCGTGCCGAATCCACCCGGAACAATGTGGCTGAAATCCAGTTTTTCCTCCACCAGCACCAGTGGGTTCGGGCAGGTCTCCCGAATCTTCTCGATGATTTCAGTAATAAATTCCGCGTAGATGTCCGAACAGTTCTCCATCTCTTCTGAATCGAACTCCGAAACCGGCCGCCTGCCCACCTGCTCGTGCAAAAATTTCTTAAGCTTATACTCACACAGAGCATGGGCGGCGGTTCCCTCCTGCGCGTAAACGCTGGACTCTTCTTTCTTCGCGACCTGCTCCTCCAGCCGGACGGATGGTGTGCAGAGCAGCCACTGTTTTGCCTTCGATGGCCCTAATAATGCGTGTGCTCCCATTCTTTCCCTCTTCCTCTCTCAGCCATGATCCCTTGTATACAGACTGCAATCACAACTGTGAAAGGTCGTTCAGGAACGCCTCGTACTTCTCTTCCGGCAGGTCAGAGAGCTGCGCTACGCCATAGGTTTTGACCAGCTTGCCGATAGCTTCAGAGTTGCTGCGCTTCTTCTTAATCTTTGCAACAACCGTTTTCGTAATCAGTTCCTTTGTGATAGCTGGAACTTCAGATGCCGAAGCAGGAGTGGATGCCTTCGCGGAAGAAGCCGTCCGCTTGTCCACAGCTTCCGTTTTGCTCTCACCCGAAGCACTCTCCTCCGATCCGTTTTCCTGCGGTGTCTGCCTGTCCATCGTCATTTCCTCCGATTCCGGCTTCTCTGATACCGCCCTATTTGCTACGCTCTCTTCCGTGGTCAGCTGTTCCGATATCTCCGGCTTCACCGCTTCTTCTGCATCTTTTTTCTTTGAAGCAGAAACTTTTCTCGTTTTCGTGACCCTCTGCTTTTCTGTAGATTCCTTCACTAACGAAGGCTCCTCTGTCACCGCATCCTCTGTGGTTCTATCCACAGCTGCAGTTTTGGATTTCACATCATCCACCGCCAGTTCCACCTGATCGGCGATACCCTCGAACATCATATGGAGGCCGTCAAATACCGTGGTCAACCCCCGCACAATCTTTGTCGCGTCCCCGGCAAAAACCATGCCGCAGGGAACCACATTTACGCCAGTTTCTACCGCCGCATCATTTTTTCTTTCCATCTGTATCCTCCTTCGCCCTCACACCTGTTTCCGCAGTCGGCCATCTTCATAACCCCAAGTTCGTCCAGGATTCTGCTCTCTGCGTAAAGAACCGCCTTAACCGCATTCAGCGGCAGCCCGGTGTCTTCGTGAATCTTTCCAGCCAGCTTGTCCATGTCGAGCAGGAAGCTGTCCCTGTATGCGGAAAAGAAATCTTTGTGCTTCTCCCATCCCGGAAGCGGCTCCGGCATACAGCGCACCGGGATGCCCAGGTCTCTGGCGAGGGAAATCTCCGCCGCCATCCCGTCACTGACCTGCTCACCAAACACCCACAGCTCATCTGACTCTTTCAGCCATTCCATGCCGAAAGCCATGCCCTGAGACCGCTCTCCGGGATCTGTATCATCCAGAAAACGGGTAAAATAATTGTGCGGGCAAAGCGGCATATAGCCCAGCTTCACAATCAGCCGACATGCCAGCCGGACGCGCTCCTCATTTTCCCTGCGTTCCCGTTCCAGGTCATCCGGTGTCAGAGAGTTTAAACGCCATGGCGAGCAGACATAGATTTTCATCTGCGGAATCTGTGTCTGCTGCACCCCTCGCGTCTTCTGCGGCTTTCCCTTTGATAAACTATCCATGTTTCGAGTTCCTTTCTGATATAGTAGGCAAAAGAGCGGAAGCCGTGCGGCTTATCTGTCTGCGACGGATAAGCATGTGGCCTGTCCGCTCTTTCCCGCCTCTACTTAATAGGTCATTTCAGAGGTGGTTTTTCAACCTGCCGCCTCAACTTTTTCAAAATATTTTTTCACTGTTCTCCTTGCACGGCTCAGTGTCTGATCCACGTTCTGAAAGCTGGTGCCAAGCACCGCCGCAATCTCCTGCAGCGTCATACCCAGCCCATAGTACATCTGTGCACACTCCTTCTGACGCATGGATAACAGTTCCAGAAGCTCACTCTCATCATCCAGACCAAGCGCCTCCCGTTCCACATCCGCACCCGAATCAATCTCCAGTTCCATCTCTTCGCCGGTCTTCTCATCCACTCCACCGACTTCGCACAGCGATACCAGCCTGTCCGCATCGCGTTCACCGCGCCATTTCTCCAGCCGGTCTTCGCCTTTCATCATTACAGCAACCGCCCACGGCTCGTCCAACAGGTCAATGCTCTGGCTGCCGCGTTCCAGTTCCGGATCGCCATCATACCAGCATTTTCCCACATACTCCATCCGGAGCACCGCCGCCGTATCTTCCGTCTGATAGATTGCAAAGCCCAGATCGTAAAGTTCCAGTCTGCACCTGGCCGTGGTCAAGGCTGCCACAAGGTTTCCACAGGAGCGCAGATACACCGTACCCGGCGCTCTCTTAAACGCCCGAGTGCTGCTGACTCTCTGCTTTACCTCCCGCAGTGTCGCCTCCTGATTCAGTTCCGCTCTGCTGTTGTAGTAAAATTTCTCCTCATTCACCTCATGTTCCGTTCCGTGAATCCTGTAAGTTCTCATGGTTCCTTCCTTTCCGCCTGAGCGGCGGCAAGGGCAGGAATCCTCTTTCTGCAGAATCATTCACGGAACAAAAATGCTCCGGAAGCGTCTTCTTATGAAACACCTCCGGAGCCTGCAAACTGAGCGCAATAAGTCAAGGGGTATTTCATACCGGTTCCCATATGCGTTTCGGATTTTTCCGAAAAACATAAGGAAACCAATGTGAGAATATCCTGCCCTATTGCAACTCAGGCTCGATATTATATTTTTTCATGTGCCGGGAAATTTTCCTTCAGATTCCTGACTCTAAGGTTGTCCCCGTTGATGCTAATATCATATCAGAACCACCAGAAATTGCATTTCCACATATGTAAAGAAGAAACCCAGCTTTTTTACATATTTGTAAAAATACGGAATATCTGATTGCGATGAGAATTTGTATCTGAAAAGACACAGAAGATTTTCTGAAATGTAATTTCTTAAAACGCAAAAAACCGCTTAACCAAAATTCCTCTGATTCGAAATTCTGATTAAGCGGTATGTACTCCTTGTGCTATTGGTGCCTGGTTTTTTAACAGCGTTTGAATCAAGACTCTGACAGCTTCTTTGTTGCCCTCATTCAGACGCATAAAGCCTGTAACTGCCTCATCCGTATGTGTCTCTACAATCCATGCGGGATACAATTCATTTGGGGTTGTCCCCAAAGCATTCGCAATCGCTATCACTGCTTCCGACCCGATATTTATGTACCCATGCTCATATTCGCTAAGAATCTTGGTGGAAAAGGTTCCTCCCAGCGTATCGGCAAGCTCCTGCAGTGTAAAGTGATTTTCTTTTCTGTATCTTTTTATGTTTGCCCCAAGTTCTTCCATGTCATCACTAATCGGTTCCCTCTTTCTCGCCAAGACTCTTCACCTCCTCCCTTATGCAAACTTCCATGCAAATCAGCATTTATCTGCCATTGTATTTCACACAGTTTCTCTTTTTCCCGAAATAAAAAATCGGGATGATATCCATCTTTACGATTTCTATCATCCCGACAACTTACTCCTGTAATAAATCAGAAGATGGATTACATAGAAACCGTCCAATGCACCCTTGGTGCATTCGCAGTTTTGATGGCCATTAGTCAGCCTTTTTTCTAAAAATACTATGTAATCCCGCAACTGTCTTTCGACAGCATCTCTTCTAAAATAAATTGCAGATTTCTTTGTCTTGCGCTGTTCGCATGTAAATCTATTTAATTTTTCGATGATTCCCACAAACACTTCCAGAATATGGAATTTCAAATATGTGGAAATTGCGTTCATACATACTCTAGCATCGTTCGATGCTTTTTGCAACCAGTTTTTTACAAATTCCCTAATGCTTTTTACCGTTCTATTATTTTTCTACATTTTCTCTTATGCATATTCCGACAAATATATGCATATGTTTTTTCATGCATAGATCCGATCCCATATATTTTTCTTTCCTTTCCGATACACAATTCAATCTTAATCTCGATTGAAAAAATATCTTTATTCACAACTTATAAATTCAATATTTTTTCCCTAATAAAAAAGTCAGATTAGAAAAGAACATTTCACATTCCATTCAAGGAATATTTATGTTCGTTCTCTAACCTGACGTATGAATCTATAAAAAGCAATTCAATATCGGCTGTTATTTATATTCGTTCTGTGTTCAATTCGGCAAAAAACTTATCAAACACATATATCACAATGCCAATTCTGTTGCAAGTTTTATTTTATTCATTCCGACATTTTCGTCAGATTAGATGAAATTCCCCATACTTTTTTGTGCGTTCTTACCTATTGACAAAGTCTCCTTTCTGTGCTTTGTTATAAAATTAGGCCTAATTATCATGATACTCACATACTCATAATCCGATCCTAATCTTATAATAAAATATTGTCTGCCATACCAAGAAGTTATAAAATATCAATTATGGATAATAAGGCAAAAGCCGGAGCAGAAGAATCATTTCAAATTCGGATATAGCGTCCATAAACATTGCTACTTTTCTGGATTCCTATATCATGAAAATGATTCTTTCTGCTCCGGCTGTGCTCGTATACATTGAATCCGGCTACGCTCAGATGCAGATATTCTATTGTAGATTCTGTGACTGGATACCTACACAACTTATGGTGACATCCTAGCCTCACAGATATCTATAAAATCTCAATTGTCCTTAACTGACAACCTCGTCCTTAAAAATTATATTTAACTTTGCCACTTCCCTGCCATAGAGATTCCCCACAAACTCTTCAGGTGTCATAAAGTCCTCTTTTTTTCCCTGCCTCAACCATATCAGTGGCTTTTTCCCCAACATCCGCTTATCAGCATAATGGATATTCTCTCTTGGTGATCTTAGCTCCACATCATTTTCCACGCCAAATCCTGTGCGTTTTCTTTTCATCTATCCTTCCTCCCCATCAAATCACGGCCCGAGGGCTCAACCACCAGCTCTGCTGGTGGTCTGCGAAAGCCCTTCCAGGGCATATGGTGATTCCGCCTAAAGGCGGTCTGGTAAACCACGTTCACATTGTTACTGGTAGCCGCTTAAAAGCGGCTCTTTTTTCTACTTCGCTGGCTCTCCTTCCAGTCGATCCCTTTCATACTGTTCTGCAATATACCTTTTTATTGTTTCTTCATTGACATTACCGATTGTCTCACAATAATACCCTCTCGCCCAGAAATGGCGGTTGAACCGATCTCTATACTCTGGATGCCTATCGAAAAGCATTAGAGCACTTTTTCCCTTTATCCGCCCCACAACCTTCGCTACACTTTCTTTTGGTGGAATAGATACATACATATGCACATGATCCGGACGTGTTGCTGCTTTTATAATTGTTACGCCTTCCATTTTGCATACTTTACCAATAGCTTCGCCAACCTCTTTTCTTAATGCTCCAAACATTACCTGTCTCCGATATTTCGGAATAAATACGATATGATACGTGCAATTATACCTACTATGTGATAAACTTTGATTGTCCATATTTTTACCTCCGTTGTGTTTTGTGCGGTTTGCCAGACCTGCACTCATTATACAACGGGGGCGGACATTTTGTTACTCCGTTTATCGCCTCCGGCATCTGCTAGTCTCCCCAGCTCTGCTGGGGGATTTATACTGGTTCATTAAAAGGCAATTCATTACTGCCCAACATAAAATTATCAATCACAGCACGAACTTCGCCTGTAATCTTTAAGTCATACTCTCTCCTCGCAATCGCATTGTACAAAGCATGAATATCGCCCGCAAGCTCCTGCGCATTATTCAAAGTGTTGCACAGGGGAAGCGCATACCAATTATAATCCTTTCCGCTAACTGTCGAACCCTCTGGTAAATCGGGATTCACTGTCCAGCGTTCAAGATATAGATCATAAAATTCTATCGTTTCAGGCGGCTGATCATCTTCCGTAGCAAAGTCTCCACCCATAGGAATCATGTAGAACTTTGTTTTGTCATCAATCCAACAGAAATAACTACTGCCAGTAACCCAGATAATTGAATTCGGGGCCGCCATTGAATGAATTCTGCGGGTTCCATATTCTGCGAGAGAAGCATTATAAAAATCTGAACGCGGTCTTTCAGTCTTCCCTATGTCCTGACCATCCTGCCGCTCTTTCACAAAAAACAAGCTGTCTTTTCCGCTCTTTAATGCATCCTCGACATCCGCCATCGTAATGGTCTTCCAATCCATCTCGTTCACATCAGTCATATATTTCAGTCTACTGATAAAGTTACGCATATACAGCAAATTATCCGTAGCATGAGAAAAATCGCCTTCTATTAACATATCTGTGCTAACCCCCAATGCCTTTGCGAGCTTCCACACAATATCTGCTGAAGGAGCAGAATCTGTTTCCTTCTTGCTCAACCTTGACAGGTATCCTGTGGATACCCCCGCTTCTGCTTCCACATCTCCAATTTTAAGCCCTTTTTGCTGAATCAGGGACATTATGTTCTCCATCAATTTTGCCCTGTTAAATTCCATAATTGCATTTTACCTCCTATTCAAGATTGTTTGCATTTTATCACAGTCTTTCTAATCCGTCAATCTTATTTTTACATTTATTCAAATATTTTTCTCGTTTTTGAATTTCTTTGTATCTGTTCAAATTCTCTTTTATAGAATTGAACTCTGTTATTCCTATAATATACACTTTAGCTGATTTTCCTCAATTCCTCCTTGACACAACGAAGTTTTTATTCTATAATCTTCACATACTTCACAGAACTGATGTTCGTATTGTAGTGTATATTCTTCACTTTGTCAAGTGAAGTTTTAAAAATCTTTTACAGCGATTTATGACATGTAACTATTGGCACTGTTAAACACGATTGCAGAATTCAGAAAGAGAGATCATGACAATGACGCGACTTGCAGAAAAAATAAGAGACAACCGGGAAAAGCTTGAATTGAAACAGGAGCAGCTTGCTGAGCTCGTGGGCGTATCCAGGCGCAGCGTTATCGCTTATGAGACAGGAGCCGCCACCCCGCGGGAGCACACCATGCGGAAGATTGCTCAGGCCCTCGGCGTGACACAATATTATCTCATACATGATGACTGTGAAGACCCGGATGCCGGAATCGAACAGGAGCCGTTTATCCAGGAAGCCAGGGATGCTTTCGGAAAAAAAGGCGCAGAACAGATTGCGGAATTATTGCAGAAAAATCAGGCTCTTTTCGCCGGAGGAACTTTGTCAGAAGAACAGAAAGATATGTTTTATGAAGCGATTTCTAAAGCGTATTTCATGAACAAGCAGGCCGCACGGGAGAAATTCGGCCGGAAGAAAGTTAATAGAAGTGATTCAGAATGATGCCGCTGTAATTCACAGCAGCTTATGTATCTCGGCTAATGATAACCGGTTTACATATATCCATAGAGCCAAATGCTCTGCCAATAATGGGATTGTGAGATGTTGAAATGAAAAAAGAACTGATAACAAAAGCCGCGCATGACCTGCGTGCAAAGTACGATGAACGAGATCCGCGCCGCCTATGTAAACTGCTCGGTATCGGCATCGCGGATATGGCGATGGGAACGGAACCGAGAAGCATTCAGGCGCTCGTTGTGAAAAGCTCACGCTGTTACTCGATTGTGCTGAACTCGGACTTAACCACAGGCCAGCAGTATTTCGTCCTCTTCCACGAAATTGGACACGTCCGTCTCGGCCACGCCGCCATTGCGCCGTGTACCTGCCGGGATTTATTCTCCTCCAGACAAAGCGCTGTGATGGAGATAGAAGCAAATGAGTTTGTCGCAGAATACCTGATGGATACAGAGGATACGCTGAAGGCGCTGTACAGCACTGACTCATTTTTCGAAGCAGCAAGCATCATGAGGGTGCCGCCGACGATTATGGATTTTAAGTTCCGGATGCTCCGGTATTATAATCTGATCGGTCGGGAGTATGGCGGACGCAGCGTATCATCCATGGAGTCGCCAGCCCAAGCCAAAAGCAACTGTATGCAAAATCTGGAATGCGGTGAGGATTGGAAATTTGCAGAATATTCCGATAGTTAGTTTTAACTAACTCTTGATTAAAAATCAGCCCCTGTGCCAACGCCTCCGGACACATCTCGGGAAGCTGCTGCAGGGGCATTTTTCAGGATTTGCTGATTTTTCCATATTTCCGATGCACCAGAAGAAAATGCCATCTACCTCTCCGACTCGACGCTATCAATCATCCTCATCCTCTTCGATTTCTTCATACTCCATTCTGAAACCATCCACGTACCAGTCGAACAAAGGATACCCATCTTCCTGCATCCACTTCCACACGATTTCCCGCCTCTCCGGATGCTCGTTCAAATATGCTTTCATGTGCCGCCCGCATGGATACTCCTTGCTATGCTCATCGCCATACATAAGCCATTCCTTGCCAACACCAAGTTCTTCACAGTCGTCATCGTCCAGGTAGAAATCCAGAGATTTTTCGCCGCTTTCAAGTTTGCGAACATCCTGATGGCTCATCTTGAGTGTCTGATGAAAGTAATCATACGGATCGCAGCCGTGTTCTTCCATGACTGCTTTTAGTCTTCCATACTGTTCTTTTCTACATTCCATCATTTCCAGTTCGCGTTGTGTAGAGTATTTGGGCATAGGGTCGCCATTCACATCTACTATATCGTCACGGGAAACCGGAGCAGAAATGCGGCGGCTGCCCGCACCGTAGCGCAAATCCTGCTCAATAGCAACAATAATTTGTCGTTCTTTCATGTCCTTGGTCTTTGGCTTCGTACTGGTCACATAACCTTCATAGCCTTTCCAAGGACCAGACATGATTTTTACCGTTTCTCCGATGGCCGGTCGCTCGGACGGGAGAAGATTACTAAAGTTTTGCGGTTTTTTCTTCATATGTACTCCCCCAGATAATTTAAAAATACCACTACTTTAACTGATGCCAAAGTCATCCAAATATGTATGCTACTGTTGACATAACTTCACCTCTGGACATGCACTTTTCAACCAAAATATTTATGATGTCTTTCGTTACAACATTTTCGTTTTCACCTGAACTTGCAGTAAGCATCTCTATGACCGCGTCAAATTTAGCCTTAGCTAATTTTCGAGGCTTTGACGATGCACAGGTTAAATATGTATTGCTTTGTAAGATTGTTGCGACTTCACAATGATACGTACTCCTGATAATATCTTTCAAATCATCTGATGCATTTTCAAAACAGGTAATAAACCAAACTTCTGGAGTGCAGGGCAAAAAGAACAAATACCGTGATCCCCTTCTCTGTGTTTCATAAAGCTCTTTGAAGTTTGCATTCCCACCTGGTTCTGCTAATCCTTCCGTTTTAGCATCTTCATCTAAAAGAGCAACTACCTTTGACTGCCTTAATATGCGGTCTTTAACATTTTTTGCTAAAAATGCTGTCTGTTCATAACCTCCAACCGGCACAATAGCATAGGTATTGCTGATTTTTTCTGGCTTAACCATCATGTATTGATTAACCATCGCCGTTAGTAACAATCTGGCCATTTCGTCTTCAACAAATATAACCGTATCATAGCCTGTGTTTACTTCAAAGTCAACACTTCCAATCGCCTGTGCTGGATAGCATGGCGTTATAACTTTGATAACATCTCTTTCATTGCTCAACAAAATGATATTCTGTGGAGTGCAAGCTTTTATCATAGTTACTGAATGTGTAGCAATAAAAACTGTTAATCTTTTTTCTTCTGTTTTTTCTTTAATATAATCCAGCAGATTTTTCTGAATACGTGGATGCAGAGCGAGTTCTGCTTCGTCAAGCAAGAACAACGTTTCATCTTCCGTACTATTCAGCTTCTCCACCAAATGAATGATTGCCATTTCCCCGGTACTGAATCTTTTTTCAGAATACCTTACAGCTCCATCCTGCAAGATATAAAAATACGTTGATTGTCGTCCTCTCCCCCTTACATTTTTCAGTCGTTTCAGATTTGAGAACCTCGCAGTCTCAAAGATACGATTTAAAGCCGTTATTAGTTCTTCAGAAGCACGCTCGATTCTGCCAGATCTAATCTCCTCCTGAGTAACATCCAGTCTTTTTGCATCTGCACGAATAAAAACTGAGTGTTCAAATCCGAATTGCCTCATAAGCAGTTCGGAACTTTTTGTTTTTGGAGTTGAGACCCATCGTTTGCTTCTTTTTCTAAACTGAATGGCTGTTGTATCAACTTTGTATATAATCTTAGCTTCTCTATACTGATCAATTCCAGTATCAGCATTAGCAGATTTAAGCCCAATTGCAAATGCATTAGGATTGGCTATACGATCTATGCATGTTAAGAGAGTTGTCTTCCCCATTCCATTTGCACCAACCAGAAGATACACGCCATCTGATTCAGGCAATGTAAATTCTAATTTTTTTATGCCCTTAACATTCTCGATTATAATTTCTCTCATAGTCTTTTCCTCAAACAGCACAGGCAATTATCAAAACGTAATTATTTCAGCGGATCATCGCCTCATCACACCTTCTCATAAGGTTCCAGCCCAGCAATCGCTACATCTGCACTCATCTTTCCGGCATCCACTTTTTCTTCAAGCGCTCTAATATCGCCCAGTTTTTATATTCATCAGTCCCACTGAACTGAACATTTACACTGTTTCCTAATAAAATATTCTTTGCCATTGTTTTACTTCTTTCATTCATCATACTTAGTTCTCGAGATTGCTTTTTACTCTGAACAGTTCATCCACCTGATGGCTAACCACATCGCTCTGATATATTTCTATGATACGTTCCCGGTTGCTGTTGTCAAATATCTTCTGAGGCAGCTTGTTGATGGAATGTGAATACTTCTCCTCCAGACACTCATACGCCATGATTTTCTTGACAATCATTTTCCTGTCTATATCGCCAATATCTTCATGATTGAATACCGCATTTAAAATCACCAGGCAGAGCAGATCCAAGCCTTTTATCTGGGAATATACTTCTCCCGGGTTTTCTGCCATCTTCATTATAATCGAAAAAATCAGTGGGCATTTTGAAAAATCATTTTTACTTCCATCCCATCTGATGTCCTCATCCGCGCAACTGTTCAAAATGGTTGCAAGGATAGACAAGTAATATCTTCCAAACCTGTCAGACTGGGTATATGCCAAAAGGCACTGGTTGACAATAACCTTCAGCATAGACTGTTCATATCCTGCGTACTCATCGTTTTTGAGATTGTAGGCTATATCGTAGTAGATAATAATCTCTCCGCTCTCTATGTCTTTCATGAACGCTGATTTGACAACTTTAACCCCCGGCAGGTTCTCAACCTCTGCCTTGATTGGCTTGTCAACGAATATGCCAATCCCCTTGAACTGTGTCTGCTTAATATATACATCAGCTATCATGCTGTTTTCAAAAGCAACGCCAAAAAAATTATCCTGCTTCGCCTTTGCCTGTTTTACAACTCCAATTGTACCTTTCATCAACGCGGCCGCAAAAAATATTCTTTGTGAGCAAAGTCTGTCTCTCAAGGATGTCAGAAAACGGACAAGATTAAGCAATTCCTTAGATTCCGCATACAGGCAGTCACTAAAAATACCGACATTGCCCACTCCGTTCAAATGGTATGAGCATTCCTTTGCCGCTTCGTAAAAGCAGGAAATTTTCTCCGTATAAACTGCCGGGTTGCCGCTAAAATCCTTTGTACCCAGCAGATCCAAAAAAGCTATATAGCCCATATCACAACTCCTCGTCTAAATTCTCTTCAATGATATCAAACAGAACATAATCATCCTCTAAATTTATGTACCTGTCCGGCTCCATATTCGTCTCTATGAGAAACTTTTGTTTACGCTGTCCGTCAGCAATCACATTGTTGCGGCACAGGAGGAGAATAATAGGTGCGTCTGTGTTTACTTTGCGGAGCTGTAGATAATAATCGGCTATATCTCTTTTTTCTTTCGGCTCTAATGCGTCAAATAATTCCTTTGCCAGCCTATTATGTTCATCCGGATACAGTCTGTTTCGGAGTCTCAAACTGACTGTTTTCTGTTCACTATTAATAACCACCCAATCAGCAACATACTTATATATCATATCTTTAAAAGATGATATTAATTCACCTGTGCAGGAAACAGATTCATACAGCTTTTGAATATAGCTCTGAGCAAACGGCAAATACAGGATTTCCTCTCTGCTCTTGGCTTTAGAACCGTATATGCCTTCCATCTCTTTCGGTGAGAATTCTTTTTCCAGATATTCTTTTTTAATTGTTCCAAACCCATATCTGCTCTCAAACTCTCTTGGAAGTTCGAAATAATGGTAAAGAGCAATATCAAGCATAATACTACTCAAAACATGCTCAAGTTCATCCACTGCAAGTGTAATCTCCGCATCATAGCCTTCTATTCTGCTCTTTTTCCAGGCAGCTTTCACAGGTTTTTTCTTTTTCGTTTTTATATACGCTTCTGTAAAGAGATTTATGGCAATCAAGTGGCTGATATCCTGTTCCATACGCGCTTCCATAGTCGCATATTTTTTATAATATTCGTCGAACTTAATCCCGTCATATTCCGTAATACAGACTCTGACACCCTTAAAATCCGGGTTTTCAAAATTCTCTGGATTCTTGCTTATAGATTTCATTACAACCGTGGGCACACATTCAGATTTGACAAAAATCTGCGATCCGAATAACTTCGACATAAACGAGTTGGCTTCCTCACAGATGTGGTTCAAATAGTTGACAAGCCGAAATATTTTGTCTCTTTCCTCGCCATTCGGATAGTCATCCAGATCTGGGTACAGAAAAAGAAGCCTCCTTTGATAATGGCTTTCACTCACATTGTTTTCCATAAGCTTTCTTCCTCCAGTTACAAATATTTTTTTAAACCTATTTTATGATGTCGTGCGCCATGTTCACACCTCGTCAAAATTGGAATTATAATAACAGAAATAATCGTCCAAAGCAAGGGCGAATTATGGCTCTACGCCATTGCAAAGTGGCTTTTTAATACATACTTTGCCACTTCCAACATAATATTCGGACACTGTTTCAGCGGATTGACACCTCATCACACCTTCTCATACAACTCCAACCCAGCGACCACAACGTCCGTGCTCATCCTTCCTGTATCCACTTTCTCCTTATCCACAATCTTCACCCAGGCGAGTCTTTTATGCCGGTCTATCTTTACAATCCGGTCATCGTAGCCGACCAGCGGTCCTTCTGTGACATGAGCTCTTCCATTCCTAACTATCCCTCTGGACATATAGATGTGATGCCTATCCCCACTGATAGTCAATAGGAAATGGGTAGCTTCATCCGATAAACTGTATGTAATGAAACGGGTTCTGATTTGATGAAGTGTGGCCAACTCTTTACCAATGTGCTGTTCATCACACTCCAGAAATATGTACCCCGGATAAAGAATCACAGTCTCAATATGTTCTTCACCGTGAAAACGCCGTACCCGATTCGCAGTAAGACGAAAGATTTCACATCCCTCGTCTTCTACACGAGGCACATAAGATTTGGAAGCCGTAACAGAACCTAGCGTATCATGACAACGCATAACATATAGCAAAGCGAGGTTTCCTCCTTCTTGGGTGTATGTATTCTTTTATGAAATGTCATTTCACAAATTGCTCATTCTCACGAACTACGTCGGCTCATATTCTCCTTAAATTCAATATGCCTGTCCTCTATGAGAACGGTCACAGCGTCTTTAAATTTATTGTACATGGCCGTCTCGTAATCTATCGCTTCCTGACTATCACGTTTCAAAACAGGCGCGCCTTCGTAATACCCATATTCTCTGCAGCCATACGCATAACTGTAGCAGACTTCCTGAAACTGCTGGACATAATTTCGGTGACTCAGCCACGCTTCCATATATCCCTTTATACTTCGATAACCTAGGATAACCGTCACAGATGCCGTCGCTACTGTTGCAAGAACACTAAACCAATCTCCGGCTATACTATTTTTAGTATAAGCACAAATCAAATTAAAAACCGTGGCAGATGCGGTGAGTACCAGGACAGCAAGCTCGGAGTGAAAATATAAATTACGATTCTTAATAGCCTTGTTATCTTCATGAGTGAATTTCGTAATCATAAAATCAATGAAGCTTTCCGTACCATTAGCCGTTGTACTCTCTGCCTCATTACACATATCACTCTGAGCATCATCGCATTTTCCGGCCCGATGTTTTAACTGTTCTTCAAGTTCTGAACTTATAGTCGGATAAGATGTCAAGCGATTATTCAATTGTTGTTCGTCAAATTTCTTATTTTCCATGTTCCAAAATATCAGCTTCTCGGCTAAAATTGCTGGTTTCTATTCCCAATCAAATATTATAAAACGTCTTATACCATTTTGCAAATTTTCCTAACCCAGTTCTCAAATCCGTACTCGGTTTAAAACCAAAATCCCTCTCTAAACTATTGATATCTGCATAGGTCACAGGCACATCCCCCGGTTGCATAGGAACCAGTTCTTTGTGTGCCTCAAAATCATAATCTGCCTCTAGAACCCCGGCTCTTACCAATTCCTGTTGCAGGATATCAACAAAATCCAGTAGATTCTCCGGCCGGTTGTTTCCAATATTGTAAATCCGATACGGCGGAACAGGAAGCCCGTCCTCTCCATTCGCCTTCTCCGGCGCACACTGCATCACACGCTTTACACCTTCCACAATGTCATCCACATAGGTGAAATCCCGCTTGCAGTTTCCGTAGTTGAATATCTGGATAGTTTTCCCAGCACGGAGTTTGTCTGTGAACCCGAAGTACGCCATATCCGGTCTGCCTGCCGGTCCGTAGACTGTGAAAAACCGCAAGCCTGTGGATGGCATGTTATACAGCTTGCTGTATGCATGGGCAAGCAGTTCATTGCTCTTTTTCGTGGCCGCATAGAGGCTAACTGGGTTGTCTACCTTATCCTCTACACTGTACGGCACCTTTTTGTTACTTCCATACACAGAAGAACTCGATGCATAAACAAGATGCTCCACACCTCTGTTCCCGTCGTCATAGGAATGTCGACACGCTTCCAATATATTATAGAACCCAATCAGATTGCTTTCAATATACACATCAGGATTCGTGATGCTGTACCTCACTCCTGCCTGCGCCGCCAGGTTGACCACAATCGAAGGTTTATAGTCCCGGAATATGCTATCCACACACTCTTTATCCGCTATGCTCCCCTTCACGAAGCTCCATATAGATTCCGGATGCTGCTCCGCTGTCTTCTGTATCTCGTCCAGCCGGTAATTCTTGATACTCACATCATAATAATCATTCAGATTGTCGATGCCGATGATGTTCACAGGGGAAGAACTCTTCAGCAGCTCCAGAACAAGGTTTGCACCGATAAATCCGGCGGCACCGGTGATGAGGATGGTTTTATTTTTGATTTCTACATTCTTCTCTAACACTTCTTGCACCTCATCAATCGCGCCCGTACAAATCGCGTGTGTACACCTTTTCCTTCACATCGTCCAGGCAAGAATCATACCTATTAGCGATGATGGACTGTGACTGTTCTTTAAATGCTGCAAGATCATTAACCACACGACTGCCAAAGAAAGTGCTGCCATCCTCAAGCGTCGGCTCATAGATAATCACAGTGGCGCCTTTCGCCTTGATCCGCTTCATAACACCTTGGATGGAGGATTGGCGGAAATTATCGGAATTAGACTTCATGGTCAGGCGGTAAACACCGACTACGACTTCTTTCTCCTTGGATTCACTCCACTCCTCATTCGCCTCATAAGCACCGGCGATCTCAAGAACCTTATCCGCTATAAAGTCTTTTCTTGTCCTGTTGCTCTCCACAACAGCCTGGATTAAATTCTCCGGGACATCGGCATAATTGGCCAATAGTTGCTTACTGTCTTTAGGAAGGCAATAGCCTCCGTACCCAAAGCTCGGATTATTGTAGTGGTTTCCAATTCTCGGATCAAGGCACACACCGTTTATGATCTGCTGCGTGTTCAGTCCCTTCATCTCAGCATATGTATCCAGTTCATTGAAGTAGCTGACGCGAAGGGCTAAATAGGTGTTGGCGAAGAGCTTAACAGCCTCTGTTTCTGTGGCTCCCATGATGAGTGTGTCTATATTCTCTTTGATTGCACCTTCCAGCAATAACCCTGCAAATGTGTTCGCCGCTTTCACAAGTCTGGCATTCTCCACATCGGTTCCAACAATAATGCGCGAAGGGTACAGATTATCATAAAGTGCTTTGCTCTCCCTTAAAAATTCTGGGCTGAAAATGATATTATCACAATGGAATTTCTCTCGGATACTCACAGTGTATCCGACTGGAATTGTACTCTTGATAACCATCACAGCATCCGGATTGTACTGAATCACTAGCCTAATCACAGACTCCACCGCAGAAGTATCAAAGAAGTTCTTCTTGCTGTCATAGTTAGTCGGCGCTGCGATGATAACAAAATCAGCGTCCTTATAAGCAGACTCCGCATCAAGAGTTGCGACCAGATTCAGTTCCTTCTCAGCTAAATACTTCTCTATGTATTCATCCTGTATCGGGCTCTCTCTCCTGTTGATTTTCTCCACTTTTGACTCTACGATGTCCACAGCTTTGACTTCGTTGTGCTGGGCTAAGAGGACGGCTAAGGATAAGCCGACATAGCCTGTTCCTGCTACTGCTATTTTCATGGTTGGTACTCCTTTATCATTTATTATTCATGTATAGCACTGTTCAAACTACTTCTGTCTTCAAAATGTTATATGTCTATTTTATATATTATCTTTAGAAAATTTTATATCCTAGCATTTTCTACACGCTAAAGCCAAATCATCAAAATACTTTTTAATCCATTTAAAAAATATATTAAATATCATGGATAGAACAATTGAAATTATAATGGTCATGATAGTCCATAACGCCTCATTTTCAATCCAACAGTATTCGCTCCTTAGAATCTGATATACTCCACCATGAATCAAATATATTTCCAGAGAAATTTTACCCAGAAACATCCAGATTTTAAATTTAAATCGAATCTTTCTGCCTGTTATGGCTACTAAAATTGAAAATAATGACGTTGAAAGTATTCTACAGCAAATGCGAGCAAAACCTTGTTCCTCATAAATATATTCTAGTATTAATGGCAACCCTGTGAATATCAAGAAAAGAGAAATAACAATCAACATGATTTTGAAAAAATGTAATGTAAGTAGCTGATCAATTTCATCTTTTTTAAACGCCCAGAAAACGCCAACGGAAAAAGCAAAGCCTGACATATACCAGATAGCAGGGTATTGTAATAGTATAAGTATTAATGTCTGAATAAATTGAAGTATCAATAAAATTAATATTCCTAGCCAATATCTATGATTGCAGCATTTAAAAGAAATCCAGAAAAAAATATAATAAAGTATTTGGATAATCATGTACCACGAGTTGGCTGCAATCGGTGCGCCATTAAAAAATGACATAAATATTTGAAGGGGTGAATAAGATTTGCCCAAAAGTGAGTATTCAGCAACATACATAATTGTAATAATAAAATAAATAGTAAAAATATATAATATCCGTTTTATCCAAAAAACTGATAGATACTCATTCCCTTTTTTTAGCAACCCAGTCATAAGACCATAACCACTAAAGAAGAAAAAAACACTAACGACTAAATAACCTGCATGAACCAATAAACAAAAAAGTCGCCCCCCCTGGGTAATTTCCGACATATGATGTAACACAATAACCAGAGCAAATATGCCTCTTAGGCTAGTTGTTGTTTCAATAGACAAATATTCACTCTCATTAATTGATTTTTCATGAATAAATGAATCAAATATAAGTAAAAG
>JAJQGL010000074.1 GCA_021200535.1 Clostridiaceae bacterium
TCTTTCCATGGAAATTGTCAGGATGCTTGAAAAAAATCAAAAAAGGGACTATACTAATGGTAATCATGATTCGTTTACAATTAATTAAGGTATTTTCTTTTTAAAATAAAGATAAGACGGAGGTATAAATATGAACCAGACAAAGAATAACCCAAGCTTTTCCCTGTTAAACCAGGAAGAAATCGATACCCTGATTAGTTTTCTGACTGCGAAAAAGAATACCGTTGACAGCGATATCCTAAGCCAGACCAGTATTGATAAATTGATTATGTTAATTCAGACGGACAAACAGCGTCTGGCACTGAATTATGCAATGGCATTTAACGATCTGGATTCTTCTCTTCTGAAAAAACTTGATTTCAGAACAAGCAGTACAGATGTCTGCGAGCTTCGATGCAGTATTGATTCTGACACGAAGCAGCTGATTTTGACCGCATACAATCAGGCAACCGACAAGACGATAACCATAACGCCGGACATGATCAGCGAAGAGGACGGAAAAGACTGGGGATTATCCATGCCTCCTGCCTTCTTCAATTATATCGCCTGCGCGCTTTCTCTGAAATACACGCAGGAGACCTATGATTTTGTCTGCAGTACATACGCAAAGCATAATTTCGGAGATGAAAACCACAAAATACCGGAAATTTATCTCTTATCCAATGAAGCGCTTTTAGAAGGTCTGATCTAAACCAGAAAGAGTTCCGCAAGCAGAACTCTCGCGCCAGGTGCGGTCGCTTTTGCGGCATATTTCGTTCCGCACGCGTGCGCATCCCCTCGGAGCGTATTTAATTTTATAGAGAACAAGGTTTCCTATCTAATAAATACCGGTACAGCGAAAGTTAAGTTTTTAACCTAATCCGCTGTACCGGTATTTTTATCATTTGTCCGCAATCAGCCGAGCGCGCTTAACTCTTCTTCTACTTTCGCCATCATGGCAGTGTATTTTTCAAGCTTCGCCCTCTCTTCCTCAACTTTTTCCTTCGGCGCTTTGCTCATAAATTTCTCATTGTTCAGCATACCATTCGCACGCTTTAGCTCTCCTTCAAGCCGTTTCTTTTCTTTTGTCAGACGTTCCTTTTCTTTTTCGAAATCTACCAGATCGGCAAGAGGCATATAAACCGTCGCTCTATCAAGCACAGCAGATACTGCATTTTCTGCAATTCCGCTCTTATCTGTCTGTACAAACACCTCAGATGCAGAAAGCATATGCCGGTACACTCCTGTCAGGTCCTGCAATACCGTGCAGACACCGGCATCATCTGCCACAATATATACCTGTGCTTTTCTGGACGGCGCTACATTCATCTCTGTCCGGACATTTCTGACAGCACGGATCAGATTTTTCATTAGCTCCGCTTTCTGTTCCGCTTCCGGATTTTCCCATGCAGCATCAAAAAGCGGCCACTGCGAAATCATAATGGATTCCTCTTCTGACTGCAATGTGCAGAAAATTTCTTCCGTGATAAACGGCATGTACGGATGCAGCAGCTTCAAAGAAGTAATCAGCACCTTTTTCAGCGTCCAAAATGCCGCATTGGCAGATTTCGGATTATCCTCTTTCGAAAAAAGCCTCGGCTTTACCAGCTCAATATACCAGTCACAAAACTCTGTCCACACAAAATCATAGATTTTCTGAACAGCAATACCCAGCTCATACTTTTCCATATTTTCCGTTACTTCTTTTGATAATGTGTTGACAGCAGAAAGAATCCACTGATCAATCACCTCTAATTCCCCTGCAGATGGCTCCGTAACCTCTTCATCACCCAGATGCATCATAATAAAGCGGGAAGCATTCCAGACTTTATTAGCAAAATTCCGGCTTGCCTCAACGCGCTCCCAATAAAAACGCATATCATTTCCCGGCGCATTTCCGGTAACCAGCGTAAAGCGCAATGCATCTGCGCCATATTTATCAATAACTTCTAACGGATCAATACCATTTCCAAGCGACTTGCTCATCTTTCTTCCCTGGGAATCACGCACCAGCCCATGAATCAGAACCGTGTCAAACGGAACCTTCCCAGTGTGCTCTAACCCGGAAAACATCATGCGGATTACCCAGAAAAATATAATATCATAGCCTGTTACCAGTGTGCTTGTCGGATAAAAATAATCAAATTCTTCTGTCTGGTCAGGCCATCCCAGCGTAGAAAACGGCCACAGCGCAGAAGAAAACCAGGTATCCAGCGTATCCGGATCCTGCCTCATTGGTTTTCCGCACTTTGGGCAAACCGGATTCTGCTGTTTTGTAACGGTCATCTCCCCGCAGTCATCACAGTAAAACGCCGGAATCTGATGCCCCCACCAGAGCTGACGGGAAATACACCAGTCACGTATCCCCTCCAGCCAGTGATAATATGTCTTGTCAAAATGAGGCGGAACAAACTTTGTATCTCCATTTTTCACTGCATCAATCGCAGGCTTCGCCAGTTTTTCCATCGCGACAAACCACTGCTTGGACACCCTCGGCTCTACCGTCGTACCGCAGCGGTAGCAGGTTCCTACATTGTGAGCATGATCCTCTGTTTTTAACAGTGCGCCCTCGGCCTCCAGATCTGCCACAATCGCCTTTCGTGCCTCATAACGGTCCATGCCGGCATATTTCGGATAATCCTCCACAATCCTTGCGTCCTCTGTCAGGACATTGATAACCTCTAAGTTATGGCGTAAACCTACTTCAAAGTCATTCGGGTCATGTGCCGGCGTAATCTTAACGACGCCTGTACCAAATTCCATATCGACATATTCATCTGCTATAATCGGAATCTCGCGGTGTACCAAAGGCAGATCCAGCATTTTGCCAATCATGTCCTTATATCTGTCATCATCCGGATGCACTGCCACTGCGGTATCTCCGAGCAATGTCTCCGGACGGGTTGTCGCCAGGTCAATATAACTTGTCCCATCCGTTGTTTTATAACGCAAATGCCAAAAATGTCCTGCCTGGTCCTCATACTCTACCTCTGCATCCGAAATAGAAGTCAGGCACTTCGGGCACCAGTTAATAATGCGCTCTCCGCGATAAATCAATCCCTTGTTGTACAGCTTTACAAAAACTTCACGAACCGCCTTACTGCAGCCTTCATCCATTGTAAAACGTTCTCTGTCCCAATCGCAGGACGAACCAATCTTTTTAAGCTGCTCTACGATTCTTCCGCCATACTGCTTCTTCCAGTCCCAGACATGCTCCAGGAATTTCTCGCGTCCGATCTCCTCCTTCGAAATCCCCTCTTCTTTAAGCTTTTCTACTACCTTTGCTTCTGTGGCAATCGACGCATGGTCCGTTCCCGGCACCCAGAGCGCCTCATACCCCTGCATCCGCTTAAAACGGATTAAAATGTCCTGCAGCGTATTGTCAAGCGCATGTCCCATATGAAGCTGCCCGGTAATATTAGGCGGCGGCATGACAATCGTAAATGGTTTCTTTTCCCGATTGACTTCCGCATGAAAGTATTTCTTTTCCTGCCATCTGTCATATGTTCTTTTTTCAATGTCGGCAGGGTTGTAATTTTTTTCCAATTCCTTTTCCATCGTTAGTTTCATTTCTGCTAATCACATAAATGTTTTCTAATTATGCAAAACGCCCTCTGCCATCCGGCAAAGGGCGAAAATACGCGGTACCACCTTTGATTTTGATAGAATACTATCAACTTTCCCGCCGATAACGAGGCGAACCGCCAACTCCTAATAATCTCTGTTCAGAGCAGGTTCTCAGAAGCTACCTTCCGAAACAGATGCACTAAAGCAGCCTTTCAGCCGATGCGCCGCTCTCTCTTTTAGGAACTGTTCCGTACTCCTCTTCGTCATAGAATCATAACTTTGCTTAGAAACTGTTAAGAATTATCTTTGCATGTGACGCAGGATAATTCTTTAACAGTTCCTTAGTTTACATGAGAAGTCTCACGCTGTCAAGAGGCTATTTCAAGTCTCCGAAAGCATCCCCTTCATAGCTTCCCTTTTGCGCTGTCAGCAATTCATTCTTCATGATTCCCTGATCTATATATCCCGGCACCTGATTCCAGAAGGAATACTCTAAGCCCGTCTCTCCCTCTATGCTGGTGCTGTTCAGCTCAACATACTGGGTTCCGTCTGCATACTGAATCGCATTGACATACTTTACCGGAAAATAAACAGTCGCGCTTTTAAAGGATTTGTCTGTACTCTTTACCTTTGCAGAATACACAATATAAATCTGGTTTGAATCACCCCAGTTATCTGCATTCTTTTTACTCAGGAAATAATATCCAACATATTTTAATCCGCTCTGTGTTATGTTGTCCTTATCTGCAAAGTATGCCTCCACAACATCTTCTGTCTGCTTTTTCATACTGCTCAGAACATCATCATCGATATCGTTTCCACTGGAAATATAGGCATCTACATCTTCACAGGTATACTCTTTTTCTGTCTCTGTCAGCTTACAGCCGTATTCCTGAAGCAACGCTTCCTCATCATAGGAAACAGTAACCTTTACGGTATCCCCAATCGCCAGATCGCTGGAAGGCTCCACCTCGAAATCATATTCAGACAACATATCATCTGAAGAAGAATATGTCAAACTGGCTGTTGCCTGCGGAGATGTCCCTGAAAAGCTTAGCGTTACATCATCAAATGGGTTGATTTCTTTAATTGCGTCCAATCCGGAAACCTCTTGTTCCAATTCGTCGCCAATCAGTTCAATGCCCAGCTCATTTGCCAGTTCGTTGTCAAAAGTATAACTAACCGTTACTGTATCTCCATTTTTTAATTCACTGCTGCTGTCCAGCTCACAGCTCATTTCAGAAAATACCTGCAGCATCTTTGTATAATCACTGTTGCTGCTGCCCTGTATGAGACCCGCCAGATCAGATAAGCTGGAGAGATCAGAAAGCTGCTCATTCAGATTACTTTCCTTAATATCTGCCTCATCCGCAAAATCTTCCATCAGTTTATCATAATCCAGATTTACAGAAGCAGTGCCATATCCGTCATATCCGGAAAACTCAACCTCTGTATAATCCTGCAGATCAATCTTTGTCTTGTGCGTTACCACCAAAACAATAATAACAATCAGCAATATAAAAATTGCAGCAATGCCGCCGATTACAGCAGCAAGCTTCTTCTTATCTGCTATTAGTTTCTCAAAAAACACCTTAAACGATGTAAGAATTTTTTGCAATGCTCCCGGCATCTGACCTCGCTGTGGTGCCTGCTGCATCCCCGGCTGCTGACCTCCCTGCGGTGCCTGCTGACCTCTCTGCTGCTGGCCTCCCTGCGGCGCCTGCTGCATCCCCGGCTGCTGACCTCCCTGCGGCGCCATAAATTGAAAACCACAAAATCTGCATATCCTGCTATCGTCTTCAATGGTGTTTTTACATTTTGGACATATCATGTTTTATCCTCCTGTGCTAATTTAGCAATATACTGCTTTCCAGACATACCCGTATATCCGGTGTATATTTGTTACGTACTGCATCAAAATACAGTATAACATACGCTTTCCCCCTTTGACAAGCAAAGGAGAGTCCTTTATCATTTTATCTGAATTGCAAGTTTACCTTTATAACCATCGCATAAGCTTGATTGTTGTCTGAACAGCAACCCTATATTGCAATGATTACTGCCACAATACAAATCGAATAAGCGTACATTTTTCAATATAATTATTTTTATTACCATACTTTTATTATTTCCTGCTTATCTATAATATCATCATCGTAATGTATTTCTCTTTCCTGAAATTTTACATATCCTTCTAAGATTGTAATTCCAATTTCCCCATTGTAATCATATATTTTTTCTTCTTTATCTGATCCTAATTTTGTATAATAAACACCATCTAATTTATGATACAGACAATTATATTCATCTTCATATATAAGTTCAATGTTAGTATACTCATTTGCCTTATATAATTTATCTTCTTTTTCATCATAAGAAAAAGAAAAACTATAATCAAAATCATCCGTACAAAGAGTTAATAGATCTCCACATTGACTATATACATTACAAATGCCGTATATTTTGTCATTGGTTTGAAAACTATAGATCAGAAAATTCTCTTCCTCTGTTTTCATCATACTATATATTTGATTCAAACGAGAACGTATATCTGTATCATACTCCTCGGATACTAATTCCCCTTCACAATATTTTACATAATCTATTTGTGCAAAAACAGATAAGGGGTTTTGATCACTATAATAGTCTGTTCCATGATAACAATCCGATGAACAGTGATACAATTGTCGTTCACCAATACTTACTGTTTTTCCTTTGCTTATTTTGTTCCAATCTTCCATACTGTCAGGAAATTTTTCCAAAAATTTTCTCTCACTAATATAATGGGTTGCTTCAATATGACTGTTCGAGATATTGGAACCCCATTTAAAAAAATCTGTCCTTTCACTTTCATCGTAATATCCATACACGATTTCATTGCTGACACTAACTCTTTTGAACGGTAATGATACTTCTTTTATTAACTCCCCTTTATTATCAAAAACATTTAAAAACCCGGCTGTTTCATCTTCGTTGGAACAATACACATAAAAGTAATCATTTCCTGCAGTAATCTCTAAAGCTTGACGATCCTCAGATAATTCAGCAGAACATCTGTTTTTCTGTTTTTCATCTAAAAACGCAACCTCTTTTGGATCTATAGTGAGAAAAGCAATCTCCCCCGTTCCTAATGCAGCAAATGAAAAATCTGATGAGATTGTCCCAATGGAAGAAGGTAAATCCTGATTTTCCTCATCTAACATCATTTCACTTAAACCTATAACCGAACAGCCACTTAGAACATTTATTATAACAAAAAACATGAAATATTTTAATATTTGTTTCATACTAATCTCCATTCCACTGCCTTCCAGTTGGCGGCACAAATAGTAATGAAAGATTTTCAAAACCTCTACTCTGTGCAATAATAGACTCAAGAAGCTATACTACAAAGCACGGGAGGAGGAGTTATAAAAACCTTCTTGTTTTAAGATAGCATACTAATCAGTGTAAATTGGCAGCTTCTGTCTCATAAATGCTGCGCTCGTCTTCGTTCTTAATTCGCATTAATTGCAAATAATGGGACCAAGACACCTTAAATGGCTTTTCCCTTTCAAAAAAGCTAAACACTGTTTCACTTTTTTCAATTGCGAAAAGGCTAAACACTGTTTCACTAATTCTATCTTGATATGTCAAATAAAATCTTCTGCAATTTTTTAGAGTATCTATTGAAAATCCTTTTTCATACTTCTTTTGTAATCGTTCCGACAATTTTGAAATTACATGCGCACCATATTTTGCACGTTTTTTGCCACCTTGCTGAACATCAACGATCCACTTACCTAGCGAAAAATATGTCATAATCTGTATAATATTAATTTGCTTATTTGCCAAGCCTTGTGCATAATCAATCAGCTCCTCTGAATTTGCTATTAAATTTTCTATAGCTATTTCATCAGCCAACATAACATCCGCTTTTTTTCCATATTACAACACCTTCCTTACCGTATCAGGACTCATCGTCTCAAATATCTTGTATTCCTGGAGTTCAAGCGCGTCAACATATTCCTAGCGTTCCTCCACATAACCATACAGAATTGATATCCAAAAATAAAATCCGGTATTTCATCATTTTAGCATTATCTGCAAGAAATTTCTTTCCGGAACAATAGATATCCACCACACAGGGAATTTGATTTTCATTGCAATAAAATTCTATTATTGCCTTTAACTTTTCTGCAAAAATCATTTCATCATCACATATAGCAATTTTAATTACTCCCATTTTTATAATCCGCCTTTCTGCGAAAGGCACCAATGGGTCATGAAACAAATTGGCTGCCCTTCGCTTTTAATTCTGTTTCCCTTCTGATACAATTCTTCTATAAGACTGACACACTACAGAACACGCGGAAGTGAGTGGCGGAGCTGTAATAGCGGCAACCTCGTATTCTTATATGTTGTCGGTCATCCGTTAAGGCATCAATGATTGGCGCATAACAGCAGCCCATAAATTTATCTCTTCCAAAGTCAGCTCAATTTTGCCGGATGACCAGTCACTGCCAGTTTCATAACTATAAAATATCAGGAGGTTATGTTATTGTCGTTTAAAATTTTCAAAAACAACTGCTGTGATCTTGGTGTCCACAAAACTTGGATCTATGCCTGCATTGGTATTACGGATTCCAACAAACGTACGGAGTATAAGCAATCCCGCTTTTCTTCCTTTATCCCATCTGCCGACATCCGCGAATTAAGAGTTCTGGTAAGATACCGTTTCAAGCTCACCAGTATGATTAGCACTTCATCTGTTCCGATTGCTTTGTCATAAAAAGTCTCCTTGCCGCACCTGTCCGGTGCTTGCAATCGGCACATCTATATAGTTATATTTTACCACAGATATTCCGATTACGATACGCTGTTTTGATTTTTTGAGAAAAAAGACAAAGCGTGCGACACTGCATAAAAGATATTTCTTGTTCTTCATTAATAGGAGATTTTGAGCGGGGTAATCGGAACTGTTTTTTTGAAAAATATTATTTCACTAATTTTTGCAATATTTTGATTGAACTTCTTGCATAGCTATAATAATATTTGTATACGGAAAAGCCCTATGACAGGGTGGTAGCCTCCCAAGCTGTCACTGTAAATTCAGCCGGTGGCCATTGGTTCACCGGTCTTACACCAGATGGGAGGGGCGCTGATGACGGATTATGAAATCATGATGATTTTTCTGGGGATATTGGCATTGCTAATTTCTTTCGGAACTCTGCTGATAGCGTTGCTTGCCTACATAGATAGAAAACACAAGCGAAAATAAAAATTGCCTAGCCTGTCTGCAAACAGGCTAGGCGGTGTCCGTTAGGACATTGAAACCTACGCTTGGGAGCATCCACTTTTGGAGTAGGATACTTTCCGTATGAAAGGCATCTGTTATCGGCAGATGTCTTTCTTTGCGTTTAGTGTAGCATAGTATGAAAATAAATTCAAGTCCAAGTTGGTTATCGAGTTGCTTGAGGGAGAGAAAGATCTCAATTCCCTTGCTGTTGAAAATAACATCCAACCAAACCCGCTCCGTAACTGGAAGCGTGAGTTTCTTGCGAATGCTTCTCTTGCTTTCGACAACAAGCGGGAGGATAACCTCAAAGAAAAGCTTGCTGCAGAGCGCAAAGAAAAAACAGAATACGCCAAGAAAGTTGGATAGTTGACCATGCAGGTTGGACGCCGCAAAGCCGTAAGATATATGCGCGAAATGGACATTACACCAATTTATCCAAAGATGAATCTGTCTAAGCGCATGCAACAAGCAAAGGTATTTTGAACTTTTTCCGAAGATAAAGAACAATTCTCCTATCCTAATATATCCAAGCGACATAACTATACTAACATTAGTTTATTTCTTCATAAACTTCTGATAAATCTTTTTCCAACTGAGCAGAAATACTTTCATACTCTGCACTTTCAATCTCTTCATTTTTAATTATTTTTTCGTACTTTTCTACAATTGGGGATAGTTTATCTATTCTATTATTAATATCTGTCACCACTTCATCAGGAACCCCCCCTCTCTTTATCTCGTTTCATATCTTCTATTGCAGTCTTTACCGTAGCAATCCGTAATTCTACCTCTTCTTGAAAATTGTATACCTCACATTCTAATTCTTGATTAATAATTTCTTCATTCAAATCTTTGTACTCATTTTCATCAAAATTTTCTTTTTCGCACAAATCATCCATTTCTTTTTGCAAATCATTCAATTCTTCCATTTCCTCTGAAGACCTCTCCTTTTGGATGTCATTTACAGAGAATGTATCATTCATCATAGTAACTGCTAAAACTGGTTCTCCACTTGAAAGGATTGGTTTTACATCTTCTGCTGCCATAACTGTAGCTTCTGACATCAACAATGCTGTTCCCAACATAAATCCCATCATTTGTTTTCTTGTTTTTTTGAACATAAAAAAATCCTCCTTTGAATTCGTTCTAACTATTATAACGAATCAAAAAAGGATTTCCTGACAATTATTTTTATTTTTTTCTACTTCAAATAAATATCCTCCATCATTTTTGTTAATACTTCCTTGGCCTCTGTTATATTGGTAGCAATAATCTGATAACCATACTCTAAGTCATCCCATATCATCCAAGCCTCCTGTCCTTTGACACAATATTCACACGAATAACCAGAGACAGTGATTTTCTCCTTGTAATCATATTCTGCATCCGTAGCTATAGACAGCCCTTCTGACAGCTTAACACGATCATACTGTAAATACTCTTCACCATACTTCCATTCCACATATAAATCATTTGTATCTTCCAAACGAACATTTTCCTTGAAATTCTTCGGAATTGTTTCCGGTACATTCTTCTTCGCTTTTAGGCATTCTTCCTGTTTTGAAGTTGTCTTTTCCGTGTATGTTTTTTCATCCATTCTATTTTCAGCCAAAAATGATACCACATACTTCCATATATCAAAGTCAAACACTTTTGCACTTACCTGATTGGCGGTAAAAAGGCTTGTAACAATAAGCACTATAATTGCAATCTTTCGTACTACATATCCTAAATGAATTTTATTACCAAAATATTTTTCACTCCAAAACATACGTCTTATCTTCTTGCGAAATTTCTTCGAAAACTTATGTTCATAATCTGGCATTTCGCTTTCCTCAAGCAAATTCATTTCAGCCGTAATATATCCATGTAAATACTCTACTATTTGTTGCTCTGTCATTTTCCCATCTCCTCTCCAAGCATTTTCCGCCCTCTGGACAGTCGTTTTATAACCGCATCCTCTTTTATATCGAATAACTTCGCAATCTCCCTACCAGTCAATCCGTGGATATAATGTAATATCAAAACTTCAGCATATTTCTTTGGAATATTTCTCATCACGTGATATAACTCAATATTTTCAAATTCTTTTTCCCGTGTAGCAAAAAAAGGAGAGTCCTCACACTCCGTTAATGCTGCCATTATCTTTCCTCTTCTACTTTTTTTTCGATACAAATCGATTGCTGTCCTTTCAGTTATAATAACGAGGAAACTCTTCGTTTCCTGACAATCTATTTCATTAATTTTATCTAAATGAACAATAATCTTTTCCCACGCTTCCATCAACGCATCCTCTGCATCTTCACTATGTTTTAATACGTTAAACGCAACCATATACATAAATCTGTTATATTTTTCATATAATTTTTCAATTTTACGTTTTTCTTCCGGTGAATCTGCCATTGCAATTACCATACAAAGCATTTCTATATCCTCCATCCGTTTCGTTACTTATCCTCAGTAAAATTTTCTCTTCATCATATTTAATATACTACGCTGCCCTTTCTCCCGCTACACAAATTATGTTTATATGTCATATTTTTTTATTATCTCCTGCTGACTTTCCGAGACCACACATAATCTCAATACCAACATATCCCTCTTCTTTAATTTTGGCATTTTCCCTTATCGTCTGGCGTCTCATAACGGTTAACCATTGCAAGACGCTCAACTCAATGGCTCAGTCCTCATCTGCTCTCTTCGCTAAAAAATACCGAGGTCCAGAAATTACAATATGATTTTTATCTTTAATCCAAAATCTTGTGCCAAAACCCGCTTTTTTACTTTTAATCTCTACTATTGGCACTGTCTTGTCATCTTCAAACTGAAAGCCTTTATATAACGCATAACGTTCCATAAAAAAATCATTTGCGCTTTGCCATTGCATTACAAATTTAGGATTTTTAATAACATAATCATATTCATCATTTGGCAGATCGCACATAATAGAATCATCGCAAATTTCTATTGTACCGCCAATATAATCCGTCTCCGGTCCTAAGTCACTATAAATGTAGGCATATCCTGTAACAGCAGTAACTACCCATTTACCAAAAGCCATTGAAAAGATACTGCTGCAACAATCAGATTGTGTCGGTGATGCTATAGGACATGCCGTCACCTCCGGTAATGGCGTCTCAATGGTTGTCTCCTGTTCGTACTCGGATTTCTTTTCTTCTGCCTGATTATCATCCAATACATTTATGGCACAAATCAATAAAAATATAATAATAACCTTGTTCATCCATATTTCCTCCTACCTCAATAGCTCAGTCCTCATCTGCTCTCTTTGCCAAAAAATACTGAGGTCCGTCAATTACAATATGATTTTTATCTTTAATCCAAAATCTTGTGCCAAAACCACCTTCCTTGCTTTTAATCTCCACTAGAGGCACTTTCTCGTCATCTTCAAACTGAAAGCCTTTATATGGCGCATAGCGTTCCATAAAAAAATCATTTGCGCTTTGCCATTGCATTACAAATTTAGGATTTTTAATAACATAGTCATATTCATCATTTGGCAAATCGCACATAATAAAATTATCGCAAACTTCTATTGTACCACCAATATAATCTGTCTCTGGTTCTAAGTCACTAAAAATATAGCCATACCCAGTAACAGAAGTGACTACCCATTTACCAAAAGCCCTTGAAAAGATACTGCTGCAACAACCAGATTGTGTCGGTGATGCAGTAGAACTCACTGTTATTTCCGTTGATGCCACAGGACATGCCGTTGCTTCCGGTAGTGGCGTTTCAATGCTTGTCCCCTGTTTGTGCCCAGATTCCTTTTGTTCTGCCTGATTATCATCCAGTTTATGTATGACACAAATCATCAATAAAAGTATAATAATAACTGCGATAATAACTTTTTTCACCTATATATTCCCCCTGACCAAAGCAGAAAACATTCTTATTCCAAAGAATTTTTTCATTCTCAATTTAGCTGTTATTTCCCTTTAAATTTCCAACCCTTTTGTGCTAATTGTTTCTCAGAATA
Organism: Clostridiaceae bacterium; assembly: GCA_021200535.1. Lineage (GTDB taxonomy): Bacteria > Bacillota > Clostridia > Lachnospirales > Lachnospiraceae > Butyribacter. Next base: position 12,825 of record JAJQGL010000074.1, read on the forward strand.
ATATTTGTATTCCCCTGTTGTAAACAATAGACCTTCATTAAGATGGCTTCTCCATAGCCCTTTATTTTCTATTTTCTCTCCATTTGCATCCCTCGCATGATCATATGATAAAAATTGTTTTATTACTTTCTTGTGGTTTAATTCTCCACTTTTTAATAATCTAATATGGCAGCTCACTTGTCAAGACAAAAATCAGAGATTTTTATAATGAACTGTTGACGGGTCTGGGTGCCCCTTGGCTTTGCAAAATGCAATATCGCTATTCAAAAGTTTACTCTAGAAAAGTACTTTCAGGATTAGCGGGAATTTCAAAAACATTTTTATACGAAATTAAGACAGGAAGAAAGGGATTTTCTGTAGTAATTCTATTTGCCCTGGCAGATGCACTAGAGATAGCTGCAACTGATATTATAGCAATAGACAAAAAGAGACTCTAAAGTAGCCGTTCTTCAAAAAAACCGTTTTAAAAACACATCCCTAAAGAAGAACAAACGATATTACTATAAAATACAGGCCTACACCACAACCTCATCCGGCAAATATATGGAAATAAATCAAAAGCCAAGAGCATAAAAACAAAAAATTAATTTACTATAATTTTCCATTTTACTATAATTTTCCATACTATATTTTCCATAGAAAAAAGGCTTCCGCATTCACGATGAGAACCGTGAGGCGGCAGCCCTTTTTTATTTTCTATATTTTCAGCGTAAAGCTTAAGCAAGCTTAGACTTCGCAGTTTCTACCAGAGAAGCAAATCCTTCCGGATCACTGATCGCCATTTCAGAAAGCATCTTTCTGTTAATATCAATTTCTGCCAGCTTTAATCCATACATAAATCTGCTGTAAGAAAGTCCATTCAGGCGTGCTGCTGCGTTGATACGTGCAATCCATAATCTTCTGAACTGTCTCTTTCTCTCTTTTCTTCCTGAGAAAGAAGAGGTGAGCGCTCTCATAACAGACTGCTTTGCAACTCTGTACTGCTTTGACCTTGCACCCCTGTAACCCTTTGCAAGCTTTAATGTTCTATTGTGTTTCTTCTTTGCATTTAAACCGCCTTTAATACGTGCCATTTCTCTTTCCTCCTCAACTCTTATTTAACATATGGTAAACATCTCTTCATCATCTTTACATTTGATGCATCAACCTCAACAGCTTTTCTCAGATGTCTCTTCCTCTTAGCTGTTTTCTTGTTTAAGATGTGGCTTGTATTTGCGTTCATCTTCATCAGTTTACCAGTTCCTGTTGTTTTAAAGCGCTTTGCAGCTGCTCTTCTTGTTTTCATTTTTGGCATAAAAAAATCCTCCTTAACTATTTCGTTTTTCTATTGAGAAAACAGTTGTTATCTCTGTCTTCCTTTGAAAGACTTGCCTGTATACAGACAAAACTTTACTGGCGTTTTTCTGACAGGAACATCACCATACTGCGGCCTTCCATCTTCGGCTGCTTATCGACAACCGCAATATCCTCAAGCTTTTCATAAAAGCTGTCCAATATCTGCTTACTATAATTAACGTGTGCCATCTCACGGCCGCGGAAACGCAGCGTCACCTTTACCTTGTCGCCCTTTGAGATAAACTTTCTTGCCTGATTTGCTTTTGTGTTCAAATCATTTTTATCAATATTTGGAGAAAGGCGTACCTCCTTTACTTCCATCGTCCTCTGTTTTTTCTTTGCCTCTTTTTCCTTACGGGTAAGCTCATAACGATATTTTCCATAATCAATTATTTTGCAAACCGGCGGTTTGGCGGTCGGCGCAATTTTGACCAGATCCAGCTCTGCCTCCCTTGCCAGCTTCATTGCCTCTCTGGATGACATAATACCTAACTGCTCTCCGTCCTGACCGATCAAACGGACTTCCCTGTCTCTAATTCTCTCATTAATCATTAAATCGCTAATGGTAGTGCACCTCCAAATTTTGATAGTGATGAAATCCTCCGAAATTCCATAAATAAGAAAGAGTTCCGCTTGCGGAACACTCGCGCCAAGCGCGGTCGCTTTTTCGGCATATTTCGTTTCGCGCGCGTGCGTATCCTCGCGGAGCGTTTTTATGATATAGGAAACAAAGTTTTCTATATCATAAAAAACGTAGATGAAAAGCCATCCACGTTTTTTCAAAAAGCATTATCATACTGTTTTGATCATTTGATAAAAACCCGAGTCACGCCTCCGTGCTAAGGTGAGAGTGGATCAGCTCTACTTTGTCTGCTTGCACAGCACTTAGAACTATACCACGCTCAAATCATTCTGTCAAGTATTTTCCCAAATTTTTGCAGCCGAAAATTTTTGCAACTACTTATAACTAACGTTACTATTCACAGTATGTTTTCATAGCAAATTTGCAAAGTCAAATACAGTTCGGCGGTAAACTGTTTGTTTTTATGCTACTTTCGCATAGTCAATGCCCCTTTCTTATTTTAAAATCATCTTCCCATTGTTCGGGATTTGGATACACGATCTCACCCCTCCGGTTCCGCGCCTTCCTGACCGCCTTTGGTCCACGCCTCCACAACATCCAGAATTTCCTTCCGGTTATCCGGATTTTCTTTGATCAGGGTATCAACCTCCTCAAGAATACCTTTTTTCACGCCTTCATTATATTCAATCTGTTCCCGCAGTTGCTGCCTTTGTCCGTTAAGCTTATGACGGATTTCCACCATTTCCCGGTCATCCACAAGCGCGAGCACCTGCCCCATCCAGATTTCACAATCCTTTAAGTCTTTTTCCTTCAGGAAACCGAGCAGCTCTTCATTGTAAGCATTTAGCTGTTCCGTATTTTCACGAAATTTCCTCTCATACTCCTTCGCTTTACAATATTCTGTCCAGAGGCGTTCAAAATGCGCCCCATCCTGAACACCAAACTTTTGTCTGTTATAATCCAGTACATTTAGATTGTTGACGCATTTAATCTTAACCCGATTCAACAGGCTGACCGCCTTGTCCATCTTCCTCTCTGCCAGAGCCATATCCCTGCGGTTACGGTTGGACTCCACAAAAATTGCTGTCGAAGAAACCGCCGCCAGAAGTACCGTTCCAAGATACGGATATGTCATGTCAGTCTGCAGCGCATAGTAGACCACAGCAAAAAGAATGAACAAAGAAAAAATCAGCACGATCAGCACCTTCGCCATTCTTTTTAATGAGTTTTGTTTTTCAACAATCTCCTGTTTCTCCTTGCGCAGCTTTTTCTTTTCCTGTTCAAGCTTTTCCATATCGCCGTCTATTGCCTTCTGATAGGCCTCTGCCTCATACATTTTTTTAATCTCTGTAACCAGATCTGTCTCATACAGCTCCAATCTGCGAATTTCCAGATCAGAGATCGAAAGATGCCTGTTTTTATATTGGTTTCTTTCTTTTGTAAGACGGGCAATATTCCTTGCAATATCCCGCAGATGTCTTTTTTCCTCTCCGGCAACACGGTCAATTTTCTGAATGTCCATCAAATAATCCGTCACAGACTGATATTCACGGCGCACCTCGGCAATCTGCCGGTCAACGTCCTGAATTGCCTCGCAGCACTCTGCAGCGTAACGCTTTTGATCTTTTTTCTGCGTTGGCATTCTATTTTCACGTTTATACTGCATCTCCGATTTTGCTGCCGGCTGCTTTGCCTGTACTTTTTTTTCTGTTGTGCCTTCTTTCTTTTTTTCACGGAGCGCATCCAGTTTTTCTCTTGCCTCACGCTCCAATGCTTCATCCTGCTCTCTCTGTAATTTCTTTTTTTTGCGATTCCAAAAAGCCATGTTAATCTCCATTCCAGGTGTTTTACTATCACACACTAATCTGCCTTCGGTATTCGTCCTTCCACCCAAAAATATAGTGATTTACTTTATCATAATATTCCTCTACCGCACCCGTTTCAAGCAGCCCCTTCAGCTTATCAATCTGGACTGCTTTTTTACTGTGCGAAGCTTTGTCAACCGCCTCCTGATACTGTTTTTCCCAACGGCTCTGCTGCTCTTGTGTAATCTCCAGCTCATTGATAAGCTTCTTAAACGTCTCCACATCCTTTCCAAGGCGCAGTGCGAACAGACATTGGGAAACAGACTCCTGTCTGTTATTCTTTTCATATGCTTTCAAAAATAATTCGGAAGCCTTTTGATATTCTCCAATATGGGTATAGGCGACCCCCATATTATGAAAAATATCTCCATATACCGCCGGATCCGCCTGGAGAATTTCATCACTTTCAAAAACCTTTTCGTATTCCTCAACCGCCTTTTCATAGGATGCGCATTGAAGGTAATTATCTCCTTTTTTCTTTCTTCTTGCATATCCGGGCAGCTTTGCCGTCTCATCCATAATCCGGATTAGCCCATTAATTTCTTCTTCCTCATAGTAATCGCAGCTACAGCAGATCGTGACAACAATATCTTTCAAATTATGGTGATCATTCAGCAGGCGTTCCAGCTTTGCTGCCGTTGTCTCCATATGAAGCTCATTGCGGAGCCAGTTTACAAATTCTCTGTCAAACACTTCCTCCTGCATCATATAAATATTGTGGCGGATATAATAACACACCTCTTCAATACTGTAAACATTTGTCTTAGTAAGGCGAAACAGATACGGTTCTTTTGCTATTTCGCTGCTGCATCGAATCAATTTTCCCATAGTCATCCTCCCTGCCGGAACACATTTTCCAACGTCTATGCTATGTCAATATAACGCTCCCATACCCGGTTGCTGGAAGGGCAAAATTCCCCAAATCCATTGTCCTTTAGCGTAACAATACATGTTGTATTATCGGCAAAGCGAATCCGTATTGTAAAACGCGTCATTTTGTTTCCCCTGCCGGAAAACCCACTGAGTGAGAGCATATGTGCTTTGGTTTCATGCTTTAGCACATCCTGAATAATCAACTGCAGTTCCTCTTCTTCATCTGGAATGACATCAATGCTGCAATCTACCTCGCTCCACATGCTTCCTGCCTTGGCAAGTAATACATCCTGCATATGTGCGTCCTGATAAACCCGCAGGGATACATTGCTGGAAATCATATCCTCGTCCAGAAAAAGACAGTGGTCCAGCTTCCCCTCGCCAGACAGCTCTCTGGCAGCATAGCATGCCCCTCTTGTAAACAGATTCTGTCCCCGGAAAACCCTTCTTCCGGCGCAAAGCTCTTTCAACGCATCATTTGCCCAGTTTTTCTCAAACTCTTTTCCTGTCACATAGACTGTCGTTACCAGCTGCTTGTGCAATACGGTATTTGCCGCATTGACAAATGCGTAAGCCTTTTGCTGGCTGCCCGAATCCTCCAACAGCTCCCAGTCAATTCCATCCGAGAGACTTTTTTGCGATACCCCTACAATATAAGGAATCGTCTTTCGGTCGATATCAATCTGAGAATACGAAAACTCTTTTCCGTTCCACTCAAACAGTCCGACATTATTCCCCCAAAGCTCTTTTGGCTGGCTCACTGCATAATACATATAACTCTGCCGGTGATTCTGAATCACAAAATTGTTTTGCGGAATCCCGATCTCCTGACAAGTCTGTGAGAGATACCGCACCAGCTTTTCATCCTTCTCTGCAACGGATATCACCAGCTTACGGATCATTTCATTGGGGTAATATTCTGTCAAAAGGCTGAGCACTTTGACCAGAAAGCGCTTTATAACCTGAAAGCTCTCCACCGAATATTTCCCAATCTCAATCATCTCTTCCTGAAGCACGTCTTTCAGAAGATGGTTCAGACAGACCATGCCTTCTTGTGCAGCCCTGTCATCATCAATCCAGTACCATTCCCCCCTTGCCGGATCCACTGCAAGCGCCGTGGGAATCTCATAGACACGTTCCCCCTGAATCATCCGTCCAACCGGAACCGGCTCATACGTTACAAAATCAAAACAATTCATCTGGGTAATCTCTTCACCCAGATCAAGCCCCACCAGAAGTTTTCTTTCCTCTTCCACGTCTTCTGCCTCCCTTAACAGCTGCCAAGCAGCAATATTCAATCAATCTTCTCAAATAGCAGGTCCACGCTTTCCTGCAGCTGCACATATTCCTTCATCATATCCACCAGCGTCCCCTCTTCTTTCATTTCCTGCGCTATCATCATGAGATTTAACATATGGTAACGGCTGCTGGTACGCTCATTATCCATGGTTTCATCAAATCCGACGCTCACACTCTTTGTAATCACTTCTCCCTCCGGACGGCTCTCGGAAATATAATACTGCAGCGTCTCATCCTGAAAAAGCACAAATTCTTTCACACGGATACCGTAAAAAATATCCCGCATCGTCTCTGTGACATATTCGCCCTCTTCATAACCGGAAGAAATCAGATAGTGGATTTTCACTTCATACTCCGGATTCGCTGTATATTCTACATAATATTGATCTAAAATATGAATCGGCAGGGCAAACTTGCCATAAAAATCCCGGTAAAACGGAAATACAATTTTCTTTTCATACAGCTTATTGATATTATAATCTGCAAATCTGATTTCCTCCGGCGTCAGCTCCTTCTTCTGGCTAAGATATTTCAGGCTTGCAATCAGGCAGAAAAGATTATCCTGCACCTGCGCCTCCCTGTAAAAACAGCTATACATTTCATTTGGAATCAGCCAGCCATGTACCAGACAATGATATGCAATAAATTTAATAAATCCGAGAATCAGCCGCTTATCCTTTCCTTTTTCATAATACGCAAAAAAGATGCCGTATGCGTCCGGGGACATCTCACCGGTAAATAAAATCTGTCCCAGAACCCGCTCCGCAAAATCTTCGGTGTCAATCTCAAAGCCTTTTGCATAGCGCCAAAGCTGCACCATTTCATTAATGCCGCCAGAAAAATATTTACACAGGTAACGCATCATATTTTCATCAAACTGTCCAGACTGAAAAATATGCCATGCCAGCTTAACCAGCCAGGCATCCTCTTCGTCCACACTCCTTGCAAATGTATCTGATGCAATCTTTAAAAGACGCTTTCCGTCAATCTTCTCATAGCCATACCTCCGGATGCCCTCCATCGCCTTATCAAAAAATCTTCTGACGCAGCAATACTCAACAAATTCCTCCCTCTGCGACGGGCTGATTACAGACCAGTCTAAATTTTGGAGCGTACTGTCAAGCATTTCTCCTTCAAAATTATCATAGTAATAGCGAACCAGGGATGCAAAACTTTTTTTGTAATAATACGTACTCAAATCCGGAATTTCCAACACCTTGCGCCGGATATCCATCGCATTTTTCCCATTGCCGTTCATCCGCTCAATCCTGTCATACAGATGGAGCAGCAGCCTGTAATCACTGCCGTTTTTTTCCAGGCAGCATTCCGCCAGATGATCCAGATTTAAAAGCTTGTTATCCGTATAATCTATAGAAAGCACATACCGGTTATCCAAATGATCCGCCAAAAAAATCTGATAATTTTCCGTAAAAATATTTACTACAGCCCTGCCCTTTTTTAATGGAACAAACTCTTCCCCCTGCAGCTCCCTGTGTGTGACATATACCCCTGCAATTTCAGGATTTTTACAGAGAATCTCATGGCAAAACATTACATTGGGAAGCTGTTTTGCCACATCGGCTGTCACTGCCTCTTCCACCAGAAACTCTTCATATAAGACGGCAAGATTGCTGCTGATCCGTGCAGCAGCAAGCTGCCGCAGCGCAAACTCCTCCATGACAGGGCGGTACGATTCGTAGGTATCCCCCAAAACCTGTTTGTTTTGGATAACATAAGCATACAGCATTGCTTTTTTGGTAACGGTTAAATGGTTATCATACAAAAAATACAAAAGGGTATTATCTGACAGCTTAATCTCCTGCTCCTCGTCAATCGAATACATATAATATTCATATAAATCCGTCAGCTTCAGGTTATGCTCCACACCCAGACTATACCAGTAAAAGGCATCCTGATCTGTAATCTGCCCCTTCATCAGCATCTTACAGATTGACGCCAGAATTTCTTCCTCCCGGAACTGCTCATAGAAGCGGCACATATCTCTTTTCACTACTTTCGAATACTCTCTGAGCCTTCCGGCAAGATAGCAGAATCGCAGCGCCACATCCTTTACAATATACTGCTGCTTGCAGCCCCAATGAACCGCCTCGCACAGTCCCGGCGTCAGTTCAGTTAAAAGCTCCGGCATATCGTTAAGGAGACTGCATATCTCCAGAAACAGCACTGGGCTGTGGCAGTTCCGGTCAAGCTGTGCCAGAATATCTTCATATTTTTTCCGGTCTGACTGCCGGTAAACCGGAGAAAGATACAACAAAAACCACAAAAGCTTCCAATTTGAAGTGTCCTTTTCATAACATTCCTTAATTTCTTTGATGCAGGCATTTACCACTTCGTCATTGTCTGCCCAAAGCCCTCTCAGATAAAAACATGCACAGTACAGCGACACATCTGCTTTTTTCAGTTTTTCCTCTTGTGTTTCCAGAAAAGCAAGCCCATTTCGGACCGTCTGCTCTCTGTGTTCCATAATTCCCAAATGGATTCGGAACAGCTGTGTGACAAGCGACATTCCGGTCTTTTCCATCGAGTATACAATATCACCCATTGCATGCAGGTACGCATCCCGGTCAATATGGGACATACAAAATTCCAGATACAAATGCAGCAGCTGATACAAATTTTTCTGATTGGCCAGCCCTTCCTGAACCGCCTCATGATTCTTGCTGATTTTGTTTACCTGCACTGTAATTTCAATCGTCTGACGCACGCAGGAAACCGTAATCCGCGCATAATTTCTGCTGGCCTGCATTTTTTCAACGTCCACGAGAAACGGCAGCGAATATGTATTGCCGACAAAATCCTCCGACCAGATAATCTTTCTTTCTGGAACGACAAATTCACTGTCTGATTGAATATGGTATTCTCCATATCCCCAGTTGTCTTTTGTAATAACAAATTTATCCGTAAAGCTTTTCTCGCAATTCTCGTATTGAAAACTTGTCTGGCTGACAGACAGCTGAATCGGAATTTTTTTATGAATCGCAATCAGAAATTCTTCCATAGCGATCCCCCGGCTGGCACCTTTTGACAATCCGCGGTACAATTCAATGTTTACATTGTCGCGCTGTAAAAGCACTTCCTCAAAATGCGGGCTTCGAAACAGCGTAGCCGCTTCATCCGCATTTTCCTTCGCAACATTTGAAAAATGAAATAAATCACGGATTTTCCCCGTAGAAATTTCACAGAAAGGAACGCCTGCCACCGCCGTAAAGGAAACGATCTGTGTGCCGCAGTCTGTCACAATGCGAATAATCCCCTTCACTGAACCGCCCTGCAATAACGTTTCACCATGAAATACATATGGGATTTCACACGTTACACCCTGGAAAAATTCCTGGGGCAGTTCCAAAAAATGGCTGTCAGAGCTGACCTGGCCGCGCATTGGGCGTGCAAGCTCATTCGTCACGCATATCTTCCCCTCGGCCGTCTCCCCCGCATTCACTTCAATTTGAAGCTCCTGATCGGAAACCAGCAGTTTTGACCTGCTATATTCAAATATACCCTTTGCCGCCTGATTGATTCTTTCTCTCATACTTAACCTCATGTCGCGCCCGCAGGAAGCTGCTAATGTTAAATCGAATAAATTCGATTGACGTTGGCGGAGCCTGCGACACCAACTCGTAGTGTGAAGGTCTTTGACTTTCACACTTTCCCCGATAAGCATACAGTTATGGTTAGTATAGCACTAAAGCAGGGTAACTTTCAAGTGACAGGATCCTTGAGTTTCCGTCTCCGCAGTGCTATACTGTTAAACAGCAAATACCCGGCCGGCTTACCGCGAAACAAGGCTGATTCAGCTTGCTGCGAAACAGGGTAGTTTCAGCTTGCCGCGAAGCAGGGCAGGCGCGCAGCTTCTAAACAGCAGGGCAGAAAAAGCAATGCAGAAATGAGGATTATATGACAGAACAAAAAGAACATTTTCACGGAAGCGATCTGGAAAAAATCGAAAAAAAGTATGGAATAAAAAAAGAAAAAATCATCAGCTTCTCCGCAAATGTGAATCCCCTTGGGATTTCCTATCAGCTAAGGCAGGAGCTGCCCAGCCAGATTGATGTGATAACCAGCTATCCCGACCGGGAATACACCAGCCTGCGCAAGGCAATCGGGGAATATATCCTGGCTGATTACGAAAACATTTTAGTCGGCAATGGAGCAACGGAACTAATTTCTCTGCTCATGCAGATACTGCGCCCAAAACATGCGCTCATTATCGGGCCGACTTATTCCGAATATGAACATGAAATCACTCTGGGAGGCGGTCATTTTGATTATTTTGAATTAAAAGAAACGGAAAACTTTTTGCTTCGCGAAGAAGCTCTGTTTCCTGCCCTGACGCCGAATATTGATCTGCTTGTCATCTGCAATCCAAACAATCCGACCTCTTCCCTGATTGCAAGGGAGGACATGCGTCACATTCTGGAACACTGTAAGAAAAACGGAATTTTTGTCATGGTAGATGAAACCTATATTGAATTTTCCGAAAACTGCTCCGGGCTTACGGCGGTTCCATTGGCACAGGACTACCAAAATCTCATCATTCTGCGCGGTATCTCTAAATTTTTTGCCGCTCCGGGACTTCGTCTGGGCTACGCCGTCTGCAGCAGCCGCAGGCTGCGGAATGATATCGAACGGTTTAAAAATCCATGGACCATCAATTCTCTTGCTGTGGCCGCAGCGCAAATTATGTTTCAGGACAGGCAGTATATCGAGGACACAAAGCAACTGATCTGCACAGAGCGCAGACGCATCTGCTCTATTTTAGACCAGTACCAGGGGCTGAAATACTACACACCGCACGCGAATTTTGTGCTGGTGCACATTTTAGAAAAATCCATTACAGGTAAAGAGTTGTTTGAGGATGCGATTCAGAAAAATTTTATGATCCGTGACTGTTCCTCATTTCCGTTTCTTGACAATAAATTTGTCCGTTTTTGTTTTATGAAACCAGAGGAAAACGATGCATTACTAAAGATCCTTCTGCACAAATTTAAAAAGAAAAGGGATTGACCGGCCGCCGGACTAAAGCGGGATATTATTCACAATCCTCCAAATATGCGTCAATAATATTATAGAGACGTTCCCTGTCCGGCTTCATAAGATTTCCAATCTGCTCTTCGTATCTGGATAACCGAATCTTATAGCCATACTGAACAACATCACATAATATGAAATCCGCCGACACTTCCAATGCAATAATAATATCCAGAAATGTTTCCAACCGCGGTAGGCGCTCTCCCCGTTCTATCATTCCAACATATGTGGCTGTCTTTCCAATTTTTTCTGCCAAATCCTCCTGACGCCAATTTTTATCTTCCCGTGCTTTGCGAATACGAGCCCCTATCTTTCCGGCATTTAGATTCATGCATGCACCTCCATCCGTTTATTCATATAACATATAGTATAAAATTTATAATCTGCATAATGAAGAAACCATATGTGCAAAACAACAACACTTGGTTATGATTTTTACGAAAAATTTATTTTTTCCGACAAAAAAACAGACCAGACAGAGAATTCTCTCTTGCTGGTCTGTTTTTATCTGCAAAACCACTTTTATTCACTTTTCAATTTAGTTAATACTTCCGATATTCATCTAAATCTTTTATCAAAATCCGAATCCCCCGTATCTGGGAGTCGAAAACCCCCTCTTCCCAGAAAGTCATAATAACCATGGCAACCGGAATCCCCAAAATCAAACCAAGCATGCCGATCAGCCGGTAGCCGATCAGCATGGAAATTAAAATCGCCATCGGGCTGATCTCTACACTGTTGCTGATCAGCTTCGGCTCCATCAAACGATGCACCAAAAGACAGATCAGATACGTGATGACAAGAATCAATACATTCAGATATTCCCCCGTCACCGCACAGTAAACCGCCCACGGCACAATAATGATACCGGTTCCTAAAAATGGAAGGAAATCCATAAATGCCGTTAAAAATGCAAGCAATACAGTATAATTTGTATGCATGACCGCACCAAAAATCACAATCAGAATCAAAAACACAACAATTCCAATAATCAGACAGGCCTTCAAATATGCGCCAATGGCACGGATACAGGTGTTCATTGCCATATTCCAAAAATCTCTGACCCCCTGCGGTGTATGGCTGCGGACTGCCTCTTTGATTGCATCCATTTTAACGACAAAGAAGTAGGACAGCATCAGCGTCAGTATTGTCAAAATAACCATCTCAATAATCGAGCTTGCAACCGAGCCTGCAGACTGCAGCAAGCCATCCTTTACCGAATCAAACAAAGACGACACCATGCCGCTCAGACTGCTTCCGTTTTTTCCTATAATATCCTGCAGATCAGCCGGGATAAAATAGAACCGCTTATGCAGGCTTTCCAGCGTAGTTTCCAGATTATTCAGCACCTGATCATACAGCGCAGGGAAATCCTTTGAAAAGGCCAGAACCAAATGAACTGCCCCATTAACCAACAGCACCAATGCAGCCGCCACGATCAGCAGCACAGCTACAATCACAATCACAGAGCCGTGTTTCCTCAGCATCCTGATTTTGGTTTCCAGCAGATGCACCAGCGGATTGGCAATCATCGCAATAATCCATGCTATGATCATTGGCATAAAAAAGCGAATCAGCCCCGGAAGCAAAAATATCACAAACGCAATCACAAATAATGTAAGCAGTAAATTAACACATATTTTTTTGTGCAGCTCTTTTTTTGATTCATCTTCCATAGAAATTCCCCTCTGTCAAACTATTTGCCCAACAAGGATGCGATGAACACACCGGCAAATAATGTTACTGCACCAGTAAGGATTGTAACCAGACCGATGCTGCCAAACGCTGTACCCATCAAAATGACCACTGGTGAAGAAACAACCAACCCGAGAATGGCTGAATACGTGTGGCTTTTCCATTTCTGTAAAAGTATTTCGATAATTTTCGCAATCACGAAAATGCCCAAAACAACGCCAATGCCAAAAGGCACCAACGATACACTGACATGCAGCACCGCAGCCCAGTCGCCATTTTTTACGCCTGATACAAAAGTTGTAATCGCATCCATAATCGGATAATAATATCCCAGAATCTGCAGCATCATGGAGCCGCTCACTCCCGGAATAACCATTGTTGCAGAAGCGACAATGCCGATAAAAAACATCTTCAAAAGCGCCAGAAAGCTAATGGTCAGTTCTGCGCTTGTTCCATCATTTCCAAAATATTGCATTGCAATAATTGCTGCAAAAAACAGAAGGAACAAAATAAACTGCGGCACCCCTGTCTTTTCCGCTTTTACTTCCTTCCAGATCATTGGCAGCCCGCCGAAAATCAGGCCAATAAAGAGCATGTTAGTCTGAAACGGGTAATTTGCATACAACCACTGGATAGCGTAGGCAAGCCCAACAACTCCAAGCGCCATTCCGATAAAATACGGAAGCAGTGTCATGATACTCTGTTTAACCTGCTTAAATAAATGGGTAATACAGTAAATAATGTCATCAAAAACCCCCATCGAAACCATCATGGTTCCACCACTCACCCCCGGAATCGCATTGGCAACCCCAATGATAACTCCTTTGAGAACATCAGTAATAAACTTCATAACAACTCCATTCCGCGACTCTCTCGCCTTTTTCATTCCGACAAGATAACCTCCGCTGCCGTTTCTTCTTACTATAGCATAAAAGAATATTGAACACAATAAATATTATCTTAACTTAGCCTAAGCGCAAAAATGGTTTGACTATATTACACGCAAAATATTCATCGATTCTTTTTCTTAACAACAGCTGACCAATTTCCATAAACGGTCTCTCCACTCTTCTTTCGATATGCGCACACTTTGATATAATACGTTTTCCCTGACTTCAGCTTTTTCAGCGTTTTCTTTGCAACAGACACAGAAACGATTTTCACGCCATTTACCTTCCCCGCCTTTCCATTTTTCAGCTTATTAAGTTTCGATTTTTTTGTACTATATGCAATTTTATATTTTACATTATTTTGTTTTTTCCATGTTACCGTCCATTTCTTTTTACTATTTATTTTGACCTTAACCCCTGTTACTTTCTTCGGTTTGGAAACTTCCGTTTTAGTGTACGAATCAGAAGATGGGTCTGCTGTCTGTGTTGGCTGTACTGTAGCCTGAGGTTCCTCGCTGGCAGAAATAGAATCTGTATTATCCGACTGCTCCGTTGAACCGGGCGACTCCATTGGCTGTTCACTTTCTGTCGGCTCCGTACTTGCTTCTGCATCTGAAACAGATACACTCGGGTATTGTTTCGATATCTCCATTGCATCCGTCTGTTCACTTACCGGTAAAATTGTATACACATACGAACAAGTTTTATCAGTAACCAGATACTGCTCTAATGCACTTGGCCCACAGGATTCGTTACCAACGCCACGTACTTTTGCATCAATACTCAGATATGTTTTCTCTGACGGCAACAGATCATAAGTATGTCCTGCTTCATTTAGTTGCTGTGCAGTAAAATGAAGTGCAGATGCATTTAACTCCTGATCTCCCGTAACCAAAACACCGTATCCCGTGTCAGGATTTGTCACACTAATCCATTTCACCCCTGTAAGGTTTCCGCAATCCTGTGGGTTTGCAAACGGATAATACATATCACTGACAGTTGAAGTGTACTCACCCACTCTTGTATAACTGTTACGGTCACTATAGCTTTCACAATCTCCGTTTCCATACCATGTAATATTTTCACTCCCCTCAGGAAGTACAATGACAGTACCTTGTTTTAAATATTGACTACGATTTACATTTGTCAAGTCTATATTGACATTCACATTGACCGCACCATTTTTCTGTACAGTATATATCATCGTTGCATAGGCATCACCTTTTTTATATGCAGCCTTTAAACTGACAGAAATAACCTGTCGCCCATCAGAATCTGTCGATACCACCGGCTCCCCCTCCGGCATAAACAATTCCTGAATTCCCGTAAAAATCAGCGACTTATCATTATCTAGTTTTGCTCTGTCTAAATTCGGCACAGGCCCTTCCAGTAATACCGTTTCTCCCTGATAGACATAATTCTGCATTCTCCCTGTTGATGTATTAACCTCAAAAGAAAAATCATCACCGGATATCAGATAATTATCCCCCTGTTGTTCTACTGTAACACCGGTTCCATCTGTATCTTTTTCAACGATCTCTACATCTGCTGATACCTCAAACTGCTCCCATGCAATCTCGCTTCCTTTGTCTGCATACAAGCTATCTTCCTTTGTCTGCACAGAAATATTCAGATAATACTCTGCACCCTCCTTCAAAGTTTTGGGCATTTCAAATGGAACTGCCACTTCACTCTCCTGTCCTGCAGAAAGCGCAATGTCTAGTGTGCCGTTGGAAATAATCTCATCATCTTCTTTCAACTCCCAAACCACATTATACTCTGACAAATTCTTAGAAACGCTCTCATTTTTAATGGTTATGACATTGCTGGTTATAATTTCCTCAGATGCAGTAAACCAGAAATCCTGATACTGGTATTTTACCTCTTTTAACTCAGGCTGCGGATCACGATCTGCCGATACTAGCCCATTCTGACAGAAATTTCCATCATTTTTTGTATCACCCCAGTCTCCACCGTAACCCAGATAATAACCAGCAAGATCATTTAACCCACTGGCATGTGCATTTTCCGTCGCATAATAATCCCACTGGTCTGAGTCCCCATCCAGTGCAATCTTTCTGGACTGATCTACCCAATCCCAGATAAAACCGCCCAACATATTGTCACTGGAGCGCACAATATCCCAGTACTCTTTCATGCTTCCGACTGCATTTCCCATCGCATGGTTATACTCACACATCAGATACGGCATATGATTCGACAATTCCGATGCCGACTGTACACTAGAAAATGACGGATACATATGGCTTACCATATCCACACCGCCTGTCGCCGTATTATTAGAGCAATATCCCTCAAAATGAACAGGGCGCGTAGAATCCTGATCTTTAAAATACCAGATCATTTTTGCAAACATAGCATCTGCCAAACTGGTATCTGACTGATCACGCACAGACTCATTTCCGATTGACCACATAATATTTGCCGTCGTATTTTTAAACCGTTCATAAGAAGTCACCTGACGATCCATCGCCGCGCTCTCCAAAAGAGATAAATCACTCTTGTTCTGCAATGCATGAGATTCATTATTTGTCTCACACATCAGATAAAGACCATACTTATCACACAGATAATATAAATAGTCATCATTTGCATAATGAGATGTCCTAATCGCATTAATGTTATTTTTCTTCATTAACTTCACATCTGTCTCATACACCTCATGTGATACATATTTTCCCGTTTCAGGATCCGTATCATGCCGATTTACTCCTTTGATAATCAAACGTTTCCCATTGATTTTTACTGTATCATAATCCGTTGTAATATGCACGTAATCTGTCCTGTCCTCTACCTCAGTACTAGTAAAAGACAGCTCTCGAAATCCAACATTTTGCGACACATTTTCATATTCCTCACCTGTTTCTGTATCGTAAAGTGATAATATCATAGTATACAGATTTGGATGATCTGCATCCCAAAGTTTAGGGTTTTCCACATCAAGCTGCATTTCTGTCTCAACATTCGCAGCAGACATTGTATCCTGCAATATAAAATTCTGACTCTGAAACAACTCATCTGTATCCGTATCGTATAACTCTACTTTAAGCCCCAGATTCTCTGCATCAAGATTACCATCATTCTGCACAGCCACTTTGAGCTTTAATGCTGCACTGCTGTAATCATCTGATAAATCTGTTTCGACAGAATAATCTTGTACATGTACCAGCGATGTACTTGTCAGGTAAACGTCACGGAAAATCCCTCCATCATAAATCATATCCTGATCCTCCAACCAAGTTGCATCTGAAAATTTGTACACTTTTACGGCAAGTATGTTTTCCTCGCCCTGATCATTGAGCAAATCCGTAATATCAAACGTGTGTGGGCTGTAGCTATCCTCACTGTAACCTACCTGCTGCCCATTGAGCCAAACATAATATGCGGATTCCACCCCGCCAAACGTCAAATAAACCTTTCCATCCTCCTGAAGCATAGAATCCTTTACGACGAACGATTTTCGGTAAAGCCCCACCGGATTCTGATCCTCTGGCGCTTCAGGTACTGATACAGATGTCTGAAACGGCATTTTCGAATTGGTATAAATAGAATAATCAAATCCATAACTGGTCCAACTTGCAGGAAGCTCTACTTCCTTCCAACCATTATCCGTATTTAGCTCATAACTGCTCTGCCAAAATTCTCCAAGCTCTTCCGCCTGTTCCGGATTCTCCGTTACTATCAAATCCCAGGGTTCCTCTTCCCCTGTTAAAAGCTGATAATATGCAGAACCCTCCCTGTTATAATCTTTTGCACCAGAATAAGCAGTTGCATGATCTGCATATGGAATTGGATTACAACTGTCCGGCAAAGTATTAACTGTTGTAATATCAATATTTCCATCTTTACCGGTCCACTCGTTCCCAGTAAATTCGGTTCTCTGTACAGCATTTGCCTCTGCCGTCAGTGACTCCTCCGCTTTTACCTCCGCTGGTGCCAACAGTCCGCATGCCAAACTGCATGCCACCATATTGGCAATTACTTTTTTTACTCTTTTTTTCATAGAAATCTCCTTCCTAAACCGTTTAATCTGCAAAAAGCAAACAGAAATTTCATCTCTACCTGCAATTTGCTTTTACCTTTTCTGTTCTAACATCTTGCGCCCGCTTTGCGAAACAGCTTCCGATATGCCGCCTTCTTTTTCATCGGAGTACTCAGTTTAAGCTTTGACGCAGTCAATGAAAAAGCTTTTTTCCCTACTGTTTTTATAACATTTCCGCTGCACTTGACTGTTTTTAATTTCCGGCAGCCATAAAAAGCCTTTTTCCCTACTGTCGTAATGTTTTTTCCTATTTTCAGTGTATTTAATTTTTTGTTGTTCTTGACTGCTCCGGCAGAGATTGATGTAACCTTATATTTTTGTTTTTTAATTGACACTGTCTCTGGAATCGTCAAAGCTGTTTTCTTCTTCTGTGCTGCTGTAAGCTTCTTTACTGCTACTGTTGGATTAGTCCCTGTTTTTGTAACCTTATATACAATTCCATTAACCGTAGCCGTACTTCCTTTTTTCAATGTGTTATCAGATGTATCAGCTGGCGACGGGCTTTCTGTTGATGGGCTTTCTGTCAGTTCTGTCGGCGTTTCTGTTGTATCCGGCATTTCTGTTGTATTCGGCATTTCTGTTGCCGTCGGCTCCTCTGTAACAGTTGGTACCAGCGTTGGTTTTGTCGTCCTTGCAGGTCTCTCTGCAACATTAGATGCTGCCTCTCCTTCTATTTCAACCGTATCAATCACATATGTATCAGACTGCACCGTCAACTCCACCGTATATGTCCCATAAGTAAGACCTGAAATCAATGTATTAACTTGACGATTTGATGCAATCAGCCGTTTTGCATTATCATAAGTTTCTCCATTGACAGAAATCTGCAAATCCGGCATTTCTGACGCTTCTCCTGTGAAGTATATTCCTGTTCCTTCAAAAGTCACAGATACACTGGCACCTGACGCTGTATTGCACGACATGGTTCTGTCATACAGCGTATAGCTATTGCCAGAGGTGCGCTCCCATTCATCTGAAAATGACAGGACTGAAGATAAATCATCATATCTGGTAATATATGGATTAGCACCGTTGATTCTCTCAACATATAAGTCATCAAAGCAATTTCTGTATTTTGCACTTCCCAAGCAAACTCGCCCTGCCAGAGAAATATTTTTTTCTGCCTCTGCAAATACCAACTCCTCTCCATTGACCGATGCCGAAACAGTTGTTCCATTTACAGCCACAGTCAAGGTGTTCCACTCTTTTAACTCCTCCAGTGTTCCCGAAGCATATGTCTTTTCAGCACTTTCAAAACTCCACTTTCCATTCTGATAAAGCTTCAATGTATAACCAGTATCAGCGCTGGTACAACTATATCTTGCAGTCAGTGTCACATAATTGTCATCTGTGCCCCTCTCATCAAAACAAGTATCAATCGAAACTTGATAGTTTGCCCATGTATCATCTCCCAAAGATGTAGATGGATCTGCACCGGCTCCTCCGCTCCAACCTACCGTTTCATTTCCATCATAAATCTGCTGCATCAATGCATGATTGCCATTATTCTGCTCTACTACTTCAAACGCACCGTTCAAATCTGTTGTGTAACGCGGCGTTCCTCCACGGCTTTCCAAATAATCCTCAGAATAATCTGCATATTCAAAATCATCCGTATACTCCAAAGCTAATGGCTGATCCAAAGATGTATCGTTTGCAGATGTCATCTCTGCAATCTCCTGATACTCTTTCTGCCCATCTGTTGTTGTCAATGTAACGATCGTATAAGGTGCCACTTCAACTGTGTAAGTATATATACCGTCACTCCCCTGTGTCGGCGTGATTGTATCAATCTTTCGCAGCCAATTTTCATCATAATTACTAGTGCTTCCGCTCGCTTTTGTCTCCCAGACCGCAACCTCTTTTGACGCAGAATCAAGATTTGTCACGCTAATATTATATGTACGGGTATATGCACTGTCATTTGTAATTACACTGGAATAATCCTCTGTTTCCGGATCCATTGCAGTCATTTCGTTTCTTGTTGTATTTAAAATCGGACGATCTTTTTCTCCATCTCCATAACATGCACTGTCAATATACTTCCATCCCTTTTTTATAAAATGAGTAAAATGCATTGTCATCGGCACAGAAGCATCCACTGTATAGTAACCGCTCCACGGATGGTTTGCGCTCATCAACTGTTTCGGATAATACACCGACCCGGAAAAATAAGCTGCCACAGAAGGCTGGTATTCCATCATCGTCATGCTACTATAGTAATACCCATTAATAAAACGGTTAGCAATATCCAAAATACCATTGCCACCAGTTGCCGGGGAATCCAGATTAGTAGCATTGTCTGCATTTTGGCTCACTGTAGTAGATGGGCTATCCTCGCTATTCCAGATTTCTTTCTGATATGTTTCATTTAATTCTTTCAGCCAATTTGACGGATTACTGTATCCCTCTTTTCCATTATCATAATTAGTATGATAATGAGTTCCAACCACATCCACCGCCTCACGAAATTCCTTTGCCAACTGATATTTTACTTGTTCTTTTACAGATGGATTTTCTTCATCCTGATTAATAATGTCATAAAGAAGACATTTTGCCACGGCACAATTTGATACCTCGTCAGCAACCACAATTTTGATACTGCTATAGTCATATCTTTCATCCTCTTCACTCTTTAATGCATTGGACAGATAAATTGTCCATTTCATCGCATTATCTTTTGTATTATTAATCTCTCCATCATCAGAAATGCTTGGAAAGGACACTGATTTTTCATTCTGACACGCCCCTACATAATCAATTTTCATACCATATACGTCATATACCGCATCAATTGTTTCTTTAAACCATTTATATCGTGCAGCATATATCTCTTCGTCTGTTTCCTTTTCATTGGTAATCCACCCCGGTTCACCCCAACGAAGAATATCAACCGTAATGTCCGGATTAATTGACTTTGCATCTGCAGCAAAATGAAATCCGGCTCCTCGACTAACATTAGCAGGTTCATCTTCCGTCCGTTTTGTGCTAGGTTCCGCACCGGATGAAGTGTCTTGGTCACAGCCCAACTCTACCTTTACATGGGTAAGCCCGCACCCAGTCTCCGGATTAAACAGCCAATTCATAATTTCCCAATATTCATCCGGATGCTCCTCCTTATAATCTAAAAGAAGCCTTGATGAATTATTGCATGATACAGTACCAAGCCCCCGGAACACATCTACCGGGTTTTCATTAACTGTACTGCCATCAATCTCCATTTCATAAGTCACATCCTCTGAAAGCTTTGCTGAAGAGTGTGACGTTACTCCCCCATCTATAAAGTGCATAGACGTTATCAACAATCCCACAATGCAAAAAATTGCTATTCCTTTTTTCCATAATTGACTCTTTTTTTCTGTCATATCTTCCTCCTCATCTCAAAAATATATTCCTGCAACATTCTATTTTTGCAGATTACTACATAAAAAATTTTAACATTATCAAAACAATCAAACCATTTCATATCTGGCGAAAAAATCAGAAAAATATCCGATTTTTAGAGAACAATTGTATTTTTTATGATATAATAAAGACTGCCACGCGGAGCGTGTGTAGATAACGATCATGAAGCTC
>JAJQGL010000082.1 GCA_021200535.1 Clostridiaceae bacterium
ATATGTGTGGTTCTTGTAATTGGTGTTGTTAATTATCCGAATATGAATTGGGATGAAGTCAGGAGGTTTGGCTATTTATGTTGCATAAGCAAAAGAAAACTAAAGTGTACATTTTGATGAGTGTAGTTACTTGTCTGGTATTTTGCGGATGCCAGAAGGAAGAAGAAAAAAATGAATCGGTTATTCCTCAATATACTATGGATGAATTGCGTGATGAGGCAAGCCAATTAAAACAAAAGTATTCTAATATGGATTTCTCGAAGACAAACATTATAATTCCGGAAGTGAATGAAATAGAGGAATTAATTTTTCCTCTTGACCTGAATATTTCAGAATCAGAGGATACCTATAAAAAAATCAAAGACAACTTTTATGAAAATATTAAGCAGTTGACTGGCAGAAATGATATTAATGAGAAATATATTTATTACAAATTGCCGTTGGATGAAGAACCGATTCATATTTATGATGTCAAAGAGGAAGACAGGGAAAGAAGCGCTTATTCAGAATCTGATGAATCTGGGCAGGGATTTTATTTATCCTATAATGATTCAGTGTATTCCATGCTGCTATATGGAAGTTCCTTTATGCTTGAAGTTGCAAATAATAGAGTGTCCGATTATTCAGAAAAAGGATATGACTGGCTCGGACACAGACCACCGGAGGGGAATGTGGTGGAGAGCTTTGATCTTCCGGAAGATTCCATAGAAAATATCAGTTATTCTATTGATGGCAAAATGCTTGCATTAAAGAAAGCAGTTGCATATGTGGAAGAAAATATGGGAAAGGGATATCATTATATCCGTTCTCCATTTTTAAGCTATCAGGTATGTCATGTCGATGTAATTAAATTGGAAGAAAACAGTTACTATTATCAAATGAATGTACGGGCTTTATATCAGGGAATATCATTTTCTTATGAAACAAATGCAAATATTCTGCCAGTGAACGAACAGGAAGTGGATTACGAAAATGTGTCCACTACCCATATAGCCGTGGTAATGTCAGAGGACAGCATTGATTATATCTGGTCTTGTGCGCATAGCTATGAAACAAAAAAAGAAGGAGAAGTTTATAATAAGTTTATATCTGTTAAGGATGCGATGGATATTTTAAGCAGTACAGTATCGGCAGCTACTAAATTAGAATGTGATACGGTAGAGTTAATGTACCGCACGGAATTTCATAAGAACGAGTTTGGAGATATAGAAGAGGTGCAATGCCATCCTGTTTATCAATTTAAATTCACAAATACGGGACTTCCTGAATATCCAGTTTTGTTTTTTAATGTAGATGCCATTAGCGGCCTGGTAGAGGCTTCCAATGCGTAGAAAGACATTGTTTTATAAAAATTTGGTACAATAGCGGCACAAAGAACTGTGCTGTTTTATGGTGAAAAAGATGCAGATGAAACGAATTATAAAAAAGATAATTTCAGAATTATATTCCATAAAATTCTGGATTGCCGTCATTGCTATTTCCATGCTGTGTTTTTGCGCAAATGTGGAGGGAGAAACGGCATCATCCGATACGGTTATTTATCATTTGATACTCTATTGCTCCAGACAAGAGTTGATGGACATGGGAGAAATGTATTCTTCATATAGTGTTATTATGGCGTTTCGCAATAATTACTGGTTTCCTATTATTGTGCCAATTGTGGCAGCTGTCCCGTATATCCATCAATTTAGCGATGAGTGGCTGACCGGGTATTATTATATGCGGATTCCCCGTTCTAAAAGAGTATCTTATGCAATGGAACATGCTTTGATGGCAGCGCTAACGGGATTTTTGGTTATGTGTGTGGGAATTCTGCTTTTTGGAATGGTCTGCGTGGGTATTTTTCCTTCGTATCATTCTTATCTGACGCATACGGATGAAAGTATGGTTGCTGCCATATATGGACAGACGCAGGCAATACGTTTTATTTCTTTCATAAAAGTTTTGCTGCATGTGGGGCTTTTGGGGAGTATTATGTCCGTTTTTTCCTGTATCGTGCTTACTATCATTCGGGATGCTTTTCTATCATTAACCCTGCCTATGATGCTAGTGTATCTTAGCACAAAAGTGTGTAATTATTACGCTTTGTTTGTCAGGCAGCAATACGCAGATGAACCTCCACTGGCAGTTAATATGATTAGTCTGTTGATTCCTTCCATGTATATGAATATGGAAGGGGTGTTTCATCAATGGTTTGGTGTTCCGGATTTTTTTTGGCATGCATATTTATTGCTGATTTTAGGTTTCCTGGCTGTTATCATGGCTGCCATTGTAAAAAGGAGAGATGTGTAATGATTCGGAAAATTTGGGGCGTTGCCCGGGTAGAATATCTGGGATTTCTCACTAGCAAAAGGGTTTTGTTCATGTTGTTTGCTTTTATTTTTCTTGCCGAGGATGTAGTGGCAAAAATGGAGAAAATTGCCACTGAGCAAGAATTGCCGCTAGGCAGATTTGAACCATTTATATTACTGTTTTCTTATAAAATTCATGTCATGCTTGTTCCTATTGTATTTGTGGTAATGATGTCAAATTTTCCCTCAAATGAAAAAAGCGGCTATTTTACTATGTCCCGCATTAACAGAACGGCATGGGTATTTGGAGAAGTAATTTATGCAGGATTAGTCGGATTGAGCTTTATTCTGTTCCTGTTTTTGGGGACAACGGCTTGGGTATGGAAAAGCAGTAAATTTTTTACGGTGTGGAGTCCTTATATGAGTGAACTTTATGTGGATTTTCCGGAAATCTATGCATTAAATAATCAGTTGTTTATCAAAACAGAAACCTTGGCACAGGGAGAACCAACGGAGGTTATGCTCCATAGT
Source organism: Clostridiaceae bacterium (assembly GCA_021200535.1). Classification (GTDB taxonomy): domain Bacteria; phylum Bacillota; class Clostridia; order Lachnospirales; family Lachnospiraceae; genus Butyribacter. Next base: position 2,823 of record JAJQGL010000082.1, read on the forward strand.
GTCAGCCTCATGTTTTTATATCTGCTGTTTCTGGCATTGTTGTTAATGTTATTTAAACTGCTTTCTTTAAAAAGAATTGGCATTTTTTTTACTGTATCCATTACAATAATAGGGGCTACTTTTGATGGTTACAGCAAAGGTATAAAATGGATTTTTCCCATTACACAGAGTATTTATGAAACACACTTTCATTCCTATTATGCTATGGCTGAGTTGCCGCTTTATTATTCTTATATTTATTTCTGTGTGTTGATTGTGGGATTGCTCATGATAAATCAATGGCTGGTAAAACGCCATATTATAACGGAGGATTAATATATGATAGAAATTAATCAGGTTTCTTTAATTTTAAATAAGAAAGAGATTTTACACGAAATTAGTGCCAGCTTTGCAGATGGAGACATACATGGACTGGTAGGAAGAAATGGTTGCGGGAAAACCATGTTGATGAAATGTATCTGTGGCTTTGTGAGACCCACTTCCGGAACAATTTGTGTCAATCATAAAATAATTGGAGTAGATGTAGATTTTCCGGAACACCTTGGAGTAATTATCGAAACACCTGTTTTTATTCCCTATTTAAGCGGCTATCGTAATTTGAAAATTTTATCAGAATACCGGCACTGCATTAGCAGGCAGGATATTTATGAAACGTTGAAAACGGTAGGCCTTGATAAAGTTGGACGATTGCCTGTTTACAAATATAGCCTGGGGATGCGGCAGCGTCTTGGCATTGCTCAGGCGATCATGGAAAATCCAGATGTGTTAGTGCTGGATGAACCATTCAATGGATTGGATAGACAGGGTGTTTTGGAGATGCGGGATGTTTTGTTAGGGATGCGTGAAAAGGGGAAAAATATTGTGATTGCCTCTCATAGCGAAGAAGATATTAGTGTTTTGTGTAATAACGTTTTACATCTGGAAAATGGCAGATTAATATAATACTTACAAAACAAAGAATAGTAGTATTAAGGATAAAATTTAATTTGCTAGTAGTTGATAGAATTGTATGAAAAACTTGTGGGGTTGAAATGAAAAAAAGAAAAAAAGTAATGCTGGAAATTATAATAATTCTATTTGTAGTAATAGGAGTGGCGCTGATATTGCAAATAGTAAGAAAACCAGTAAAAGAAACTGACAGAGATAATAGTTCTCAGGATAACGCTGTTGTTTCAGAAGAAATTGATTATAGCGGATTGGGGAATGAACAAGGGAATCTTCAAAATGGTGGTGACCAGACTTATTTAAAAGATAGAGGGATTTTAGTTAAGACAACCAGTGAAGAAAATAATGTGATGCTTTGTTTTGACGATTCAGAGCAGGAACTTGATTTTTATTGCAGTAAAAGCTCTTGCTTACATAATAATAGGGATTGTGTATCAAATCAATCGCTGAGATATTTGTTGAGTTATGCTGATGTTGTGTTTGGGGTTCCGGATAGTGCCGTGAATGAAATTTGGCAATGCCAAAATAATGAAATGAGCTGCTTTTATAGAACAAAAGATGATATATATGGATTATGGGGATATCAAGGATACATTTATTTTATGACTGACTTTGGAGTGTTTCGAATTTCAATTGAAAACCCTTCCGGAGAGGAAAAAATATTGGATAGACCGGTATTATATGAATATTTAACTTTTTATGAGAATAAAATGTATTTTTGTTATGAGGATCAGTTGTTGTATCAGGCAAATTTAGATGGTAGTAAAAAGAAAAGGTTTTGTGATGAGAAGTTAGTATCACCACAGGTTTGCGGAGACTTTCTTTATTATAGAAGTGCGGAATATGACAAGAAAGGGAAGTTTCAGATAAAGAATACATTGAAATGTATATCCCTTAAGGACAAAAGTGAGAAAGTGATTCTTGATGAGGTATATCAATTTAATGTTGATACTAAGGAAAATAATATTTATTATACAAAATTATCAACGAATGACGAAGTAACTTTAAATGTGGTAAGTTTAAGCAATGGTAAGACGCGAAAGATAACTGATTGCGCAAGTGCTTATTTATATACATTTTCAGAGAGTGAATGGATTGTTTTTGAAAAATACGAAGGAGAGTTAGAAAAAGATGAAGAAGGAGGAAGACCTACACATTTATACTGTATAAAAAAGGATGGCAGTGGCGAAAAAAGGCTCGATTATCCTAGAAAGGTTGAAGAATAGACATGAGAAAAAATAAAATAACGGGTAAGTATGTTATAGGAATATGTATAGCTGTAATTATTTGTTTTGTGATTGGCTCATTATGGAATTTAAATAAAAAGAGTAGTGAAAGTACATCTAAAATGGAAACGGATATATCAGGTCAGGAAAATGAGGCTGAAGGAGAGAATACAGATAGCAGTGAAGTGAATCAGGTAAAAGAAACTGCAGGAGCGTCACAAATTAGCCCTGATGGCATCTTATTGTGTGAAACGTTCCGGGAGGGTGATGGAAATGGATTTAAAAATTAAGAACATTAGTAAGCGTTATAATAAAAAATGTGTTTTGGACAAAGTGAATCAGAATTTTACAAAAGGAGTTTACGGCTTGCTTGGTCCGAATGGAGCGGGAAAAACAACCCTGTTGAACATTATTGCTACAGTTATCGATATGTCAGAAGGAGAGATTACTTTTGATGAGAAAAATGTTTATGATCAGTTAGAAGAATATCATTCAGTGATTGGTTATCTGCCACAAAAAATTGGTTTTTACAATCATTTTACAGGATATGATTTGATGAAGTATATGTATCATTTAAAAGGAGGAGATGTTAAAGATACAAGTCAGATTGATACTTTATTAAAGAGGGTAAATTTGTATTCGGTGAAGGATAACCGTATTGCAACCTATTCTGGCGGAATGAAGCAAAGATTAGGTATTGCACAGGCCTTTTTAAAGACACCGGTTATTTTATTATTGGATGAACCAACTGTAGGTTTGGATCTTGAAGAACGTGCAATTTTTAAGCAGATGATTCGTGAGGCTGGGAAGCACGCAATTGTAATACTATCCACACATATTGTTTCTGACATTGAAGAGGCTGCAGATTATATTTTGGTTATGAGTGAAGGAAAAGTATTAGAAAATAATGAGATGAAATATTATAAAGAGAAGATTTTGCAAAATGGTTTGGAAGGATTGGAACAATATTATTTACAATTAACGGGGAGAAGATTGTATGATTCAGCAGATTAAGTATGAAATAAAGAAATATGTAATGACAAGAAGTAATTTCTTTTTTTTAATTGCAGTTACTATGGTTAGTATTGGTGTGCTCTTTTTTTGCGAAGGCGGGTATTATTCTGAAAAAGATCTGCGTCAGAACTTTTATAAAAAAATAGAGGAAATGAATTTTTCTGTGGCAGACAAACAGAAAATAGAGGAGGAAAGAGAGAAAATTTCACTGGAAATATATGGAGAAGACTTTTCGGAACCTGACAGGGAAGCGATGATGAAAAAGGGAAAGTATGCAGATACGAAAATAGATGATTATAAACTTCTGGGCGAATTGCTTACCTGCATAGATGTTGTAGAGAAAAGAAACGGAAACACCGAACTTTTGGCAGAGGAAATGGAAGGGCAAACCGGAAATTATGAGAAAGAGGATAATCAGATGCTGGTTGATCGTAAAAAATTGACCGCATCTGTGAGTAATATGTTGTTTGGGGGAGTACCATGTCTTTTGCTAATTTTTATATTGAGTTCTTCGTTTGCTATGGAATATGAGAGTAATGTAAATCCTGTGTTGCGTATAACAAAAAAAGGGGGACAGATTTATATATCAAAATTATTGACAGGCATTATAATTGCCATAGTGACGAATCTGTTTTTTTGGGGAATATATTATATTTGTCAGTTTTTTCTTTTGGGTATGACACCGCAGGATTGGAGACAACCCCTCTTTTTAGTAGAAGATTGTCAAATGTGTGCCTCCGGGATGTCTATACAAAGTCTTCTGGTAAAGCAGATATTTGCATCGATGTTAGTTTCTGTTTTAATCGCTATGCTTACAATGCTATTATCTAAGGCAATAAAAAAGAGTATTTTTGCTTCGCTGGTCACGTTTGCTATTTTTGTTATCACACTGCTCCCCGATCTTTTGAATACAGTGTTTTATAGCAGTACATACGTAACAAAAATGAATGACTGGTATTTAATGTCAGAACCTGAATTTTACCGGATGCTGCAGATAGAAAAAACATTTAATCCGATTTCGCTGCTTCAATTCCGATATTATGTTGAACAACCTATATATACACAAATATCGAATTATCAATATCCGACAGAGATTTTCCCGATATTAGCGGCAGTTTTTTTAATTGGAATATTTGGTATGGTTTTGTCATGGAAAAAAGGGAGATGAAAGAATGGTCCGATATGAATTAAAGAAAATAATAAGTATTAGGACAATATTGTGTCTGGTAGTCATTTATGTTTTGTTTTTGGCTTTGTTTTGGATACAAAACAGGGGAGTTGAGCAGGCTCGAAGCACAGACATGCTGCGAAGTATATATGCTGAAATTGAAGGAAAGATAACAGAGGAGAAAGCTGAAAAGATAGAAGCGCTTAAGAAAGAAAAGGATGAAATACTTGAAAAGGAAGCGACGGTTGAGCAGGAATATAAAGAAGAGAAGATTGAAATTGATGAATATATGAGATATCGTGATGACTACCATTATATGAATAGCAGAAGCGAAATTATCGATGCAGTTTATGAAAGATATCAGACAAATCGTAAACAAGGAGCATGGATGATTTTTGATAGATATTATGAGCAATTATTTCAACCGGAGAGAAATCAATGGGGATTAATACTTTCCGTTTTTTTTATAATATCTCTGTTGGTGTGCTGCGAAACGCAGGAATTTTCCTCTGTTATTTATGTCACAAGAAAAGGAAAATGTGGTATCTGGAAGGACAAATTAAAAACCGTTATGATGTCTGGCGTGATACTGACAGTGCTGTATGCAGCAGGAGAATGTGCTATTGTATCAATGTTTTTTTCGTTTGATTACTTAGAAGCGCCTGTCCAGAGTATTTCTTGTTTAGCTGATGTACAGCTTACCGTAAATATAGGGCAATGGTACATCCTGACATTTTTGTTGAGAATGCTGAATATTGTGGTGTTTTCTGGAGCAGGCTGTTTTATTCTATTGCACACTAAAAATAAAAAAATAGGAATACTTGTTATGGCAGTAGTTATTTTTTTGCCTATGATATTAGCAGAAGTTATGCAATGGGATGTTTGTAATGTGCTATCGAAATGGATTACGGTTTATCCGCTGTTTGTGTGAAAGATTTTGGGTACAGTTATTAAAATGTAGCAGCCGGGGCTAGGGTTTCCCCGGTTTGTTTTTTGTTCTTTTTATATGGGACAAAACGAGTTCCAATAAGCTTGAAATGAAAGCATAAATGCTGTATATTAAGGTTGATAACCGTTACGGATATGCTATTAATATTCAAGCAAACAAGTAAGGGGTGAAAGATATGGTTTTATATCATGCAAGCAAACAGATAGTAGAATATCCTGATGTTAGAAAGGGAAAATTCACGAAGGATTTCTCTTGGGGATTTTACTGTACAAAAATGAAAGAACAAGCTGTTAGATGGGCGAACCGTGGAGAAGGAGAACCTGTAATAAACAAATATGAGTATATAGAAAATTCTGGATTGAAAATTCTTAGATTTGACAATATGACAGACGAATGGTTGGATTTTATAGCACAGTGCAGATCGGGAAAAACGCATGAATATGATATTGTAGAAGGCCCAATGGCTAATGATACCATTTGGAATTATGTGGCTGATTTTATAAATGGAAGTATAACAAGAGCACAATTTTGGGCGCTGGCAGAGTTTCGTAAACCGACACATCAGATCAGTTTTCATACATTACAAGCCCTAGACTGCTTAAAATTTATAGGAAGTGAGATAAAATATGATTAGTGAAAGAAGAAATACATTATTTTATGTGTGTGCATTAATAGAATATGTATCGAGAGAAACTTTGAATCATAGAGGATATGTAGTTGAAAAAATCGGAAAAACAGGAATGCAGAAATTGTTTAAAGACGCACCGGTTAATCATTGCTTAACCTTTGAACAGGTATCGGCAGAAGTGATTGAGCAGTATTGTATTGAAGATGGAAATTATGATACGATTTCGGATTGTAAGTATTCAATTCCTTCCTTTATTGATATTGGGAAGGTATATGCATATTTGACAGAGATGCTTTCAGCAGATGAGCATACAGATGTGAATATGGTTATGAAAATTTTTGAATCTTTTTTAAGTGATGCAATATCTGATTTTAAGACAGGTGTTTACTTTGAAAATCTTAGTTACCTGTCAGAATCTTTTAAAACAGGGAAATTGCTTGAACTGTAGAAGAAGAACGAGGAGGAATACCTATCTGACTTTCCATTCCGAATCGGGCTTGTCCCTTACAGGCATTATGATGCAGAACAGCTTGAATGTCATCAGAATATACAGTATCATGCTGACCAAAAAACGTTTGACCAGAGTAGCTTACATTAGCATTTGGATTTCCTATTAGCGCGCATCTTTATAAATTCTAATATATCTTCTTTGTCACAATCTGACATTTTGTTGTAGTAGTATAAGAGTTCTTTTTCTTGAAAGGTAAATTGCTGATATTTTTTGATGGCGGCAGGAGTATTAAAATATTCAAGAAAATCTGTCAAATCAGTACTTGATTGAGTAGGAACAGGTGCATCATAGTATACATTTTCATCTAATTTTAATGACGCATGTAGAAGATCTTCTATCGGAACAGAGTATAATCCGGCTAATTTGTATAGCATTTCCAGGCTTGGGCTATTTCTGCCGGTTTCATAGTGCGAATACGCCTTGCGGCCTATGTCTAGTACAACCGCAACATCTTCCTGCGTATATCCGTGAGCCTTACGTAATTCTTTTAACTTCATGCCTAAAACAGAATTTCCCATGTTATTTTCTTTACACCTTTCTTTTTTTGACTCTAGTGACAGCATTCAAAAATTAACTGGCGTATCTTGCTAGCCTTTTTTTTCTAGCACAAGTCAAAAAGCCTAGACGGTCTCCACTCTGCTCTGGTTCGTGCTTAACAAATGTTCACAGGACATTTAGCACCCCGTTGCGCCGCCATTTTTTTGATCTGTACTGTCGAAAAAATATGCGCTGCAATCTACGTAGTTACTTTTTGTTCGTTGTACTAGTATAGAAAATATTATTCGCAAAATAGCTACAAATAGTAGCATATATTGCCTGTTTGTGCTATAATATGATAGATTTTTGCGTATAAAGTCTATAAAAAATAGAAAACAGGGAAACATTAGGGAGCAATCAGCTTATCAGGATGCCAAAAAGAAGCGAAAAGGTTGCTTGTAAATTTTAAGTGTTTCGCTCAGAGGGAAAAAAATGAGAAAGATAATAATTATTTTTTCCGGATATAATCAAAGGGCAATTCAAGCATTCCTTGCTACGTTAGATAGCCATCCGGAAGTTGAGTGTGCGATTATTGCCAGTGGAAGCGATGACAGAATACTAAGATCAAAATATAAAGATAAGGTTGTGTATATTCGTCGCCATAAAGAATTGAATTTAGCTGAAATAACTTTTTCAATAACAATGGCAAAGGAGAAATTCAATGCGCAATTAGCAATGATTGCGCCGACGACTGAAGCGTTAAATCGTTTTTGCCTTGAACATAGAAACCTATTTGAAAGTGATAATTGTTGTATTCCGTTGGTTAATCGAAAATTATATGAACAAATTTCAGATAAGAAATCATTTTCGGATATGTGCGAGTTAAATAATATCAAGGTGCCTCGAATTTTAGAGAAGAAAGAAATAACATTTCCATGCGTGGCAAAGCCAACCGTTTACTATGGAAAAAATGGACAGGCGCTTTATCCGCACCTGTTATTTTCAAAGGAAGATTATTTTAACTTTTGCAGCTTAGAAGAAAAAAATTATTTTTTTCAGGAATTTGTTTTAGGTGAAAGCTTTTATTTGCTTTATTATTTTGGTAAGAACAAGCAAATCGCAAAGCTTTCGCAAAGAAATTTGTTGCAGCAGCCGTACGGAAAATCAATTTTGGCAGCGGAATTGGCTGATTTGCACAAAAGCAGCATAAGCAGTCAATATGAAAAGTTGTTTGTAGATAATAATTTCCGAGGGCTTGTTATGGTGGAAGTTCGTAAAAGGCAGGAGGATTTTTATATGATAGAGGCAAACCCGAGATTTTGGGGACCATCGCAATTGTTTGTCAGTGCAGGGGTAAATCTGTTTGAGGCTTTTCTGAAAGACTATGATATGATAGAGAAGGAAAAGGAATATATATTTAATCCAAACGCTAAGTATTTTTGGAAAGGTGGAATTGATGAAGTTTTGGAGCATGGCGAACAAATAGTAGAGTTATCTAAGCATACATATGCTGAAGTTTTAGCAAGCTCGGAATGGAAACAGTATAATTTGGAAATGTATTGATGCTATTTTATAAAAGTTTGTTATGATAAACTGGCTAAATATAATCCGTCGTTGGAACGGATGAGAAAATGTTGCTCAACATTTGTGATCAACACTCACAAAATCATTTGGTTGTTTTATGAACAGGAGGAAAAATGGTAATAAAAAATGAACTTATACAGTTATATGAAAAAAAGTCCAAACATTCAAATTATCAAATACTTCCGTCAAATTTTGATGGAATTATAGAGAAAAATGAGTTAAAAATTGTGTCAAGGTATGAAACAGAACGTTTAAAGTATATTTTAGAAAATATAGATATTGCAAACAAAAGTATCATAGATATTGGTGGAAATACTGGCTATTTTACTTTTGAGATGATAAATGCTGGGGCAATGCAAGTGGATTATTACGAGGGGAATGAAGAGCATTCAGAATTTGTTAAAAAAGCGGCAGACTTTTTTTTATTAAGAGATCGTATAAAAGTCCATCCGTTTTATTTTGATTTTGGAGATTATAAATTTCATTGCGATGTCATTTTGTGTTTAAATGTATTGCACCATGTAGGTGATGATTATGGAAATACACAGGATATTGCAGAAGCAAAAAAGAAAATTTTAAATCAGATTAATAAGATGGCGAAATATACACAGTATCTGGTTTTTCAACTGGGCTATAATTGGAAAGGAAATAGAAATATGCCGCTATTTGATAATGGGACAAAGGAGGAAATGATTGAATACGTTAAAAATGGAACAGAAAAACACTGGGAAATAAAGGAAATTGGTATTGCTGAAAGGTGCGGTGATAAAATCCAATATTTTCCCTGCATCGACAATAACATCGGTCGCAGTGATGCATTAGGCGAATTTTTGAATAGACCTATTTTTATAATGAAATCAAAGAACATGTAAACATGATTCGCCTGCTCACGCACGCTAACGCTCATTTTATCACAAAAATACCCCCTTTTATTAGATAATGGATTTTGTCTAATAAAAGGGGGTTGCTTTTGTGATATCAAAAGCGCATGTGGTTATTTTTGTATTTATAGATAGGTATTAAGCTTCATCATCGAATTCTGCGATTGTAAATTTTCCGATTAATCCTTCCAGCATTTCGGACTGGCTGCTTAATTCCTCGCTGGAAGCAGCACATTCCTGTGAGGTAGCAGAGTTTGTCTGAACGACATCATTGATCTGGTCAACACCCTCGTTAATCTGGGCAATGGCAGATGTCTGTGCTTCTAATGCGTTAGCAACTTTATTTACCTCGTCTGTGATGATCTTGGAATTCGTTACGACACTTCCAAGCTGTTGAGCAGTTTCATCAGCAATTACCATACCTTTTTCTACTGCATTGACCGAAGATTCAATCAAAGTTGTGGATTCCTTAGCGGCCTCTGAACTCTGTGCGGCCAGTACCGATACCTGATTGGCAACAACTGCAAATCCCTTCCCGGCATCGCCTGCTCTTGCCGCCTCAATAGATGCGTTTAATGCTAACAGGTTTGTCTGAGAGGCAATATCATTAATTGTAGCGATAATTTTACTGATTTCTTTGGATGAGACATTAATTTCGTCCATGGAACGAACCATTTCATTCATCTTGCCGTTGCTGTTTTCGATTTCCTGTCCCAATTCACTTACCTGAGAGCTGATTTCTTTTGCACCGTCTGCGTTTTGCGATACACGCTCTGACACATTTGTCAGTGTTGCCGCCAGTTCTTCAGTAACAGCAGCCTGGTCCGTTGCACCTTTTGCAAGTTCCATAGAGCTTGCGGCAATCTGTTCAGCGCCGCCGGAAACCTGTGAAGCTACATTGTGGATATTATTAACGGTTTTTGCCATATTCTTTTCAAAAAGCATAAAGGAATTCAGGATTTCTACAAAATCACCTTTCCATTGTACCTCAGGTTCTACAGCAAAATTTCCGGTTGAAAATTCTTTCATCGCTCTTGAAATGTCGTCTACATAGCTGCCCAATATACGAATTGATTTTCTCAGGCTGTGTGCCAGTTTGCCGATTTCATCTTCTGAATGATATTCAAGATGGCTGTGCAGATTACCAGCCGCCAGTTCATTGGCTACTATTTCTACCTCATGGAGAGGATCTAAAATAGCATTTGAAATGCGCAATCCGATCTTGCTTGCAATAATGGCTGCAATAATAATGAATAAAATCAGCACGACAATCAGGACAACGGTAATTATAGTGCTTGTCTGAACTGCCTCTTTTTCTTCGGCATCAGTGATTTCGTCAATCTCTTTTGAAAGCGTGATAACGTCGTCTAATGCCGGTGCACAGGATGTCAGGATTTGATTGGAAGCGTTTTCCAGGTCGCCGTTTTCGATTAGTTCTATGATGCTGTAACCGATGTTTCCCCAATCTGTAATGGCTGATACATACTGCTGGTACAGATCATCGTCAATCATTTCAGTATTTTTTAACGTTTGCAAAAAACCATCAATTTCAGTCAGTTTTTCTTCAACAGTAGCCTTGTAATCGTCATATGTACTCGAATCTGTCTCTAAAGCCATTTCGCGTATGTTCCTGGCGGCGATATTTATATTGATACGGCAGTTTTTCACAGCAACATCCGCCTGCTGGACCTGGTTGACATAATTGCTGAAGTTGCGATAGGTCACTACCGTTCCAATGGTACTGATAATACCAGATATGACCATGATTGCAATTACAATGCCATAACCGGATAATAATTTTTGTTTAATGCTCATGTGATCAAATTTTTTTACCATTTTTCTCCCTCCGTTTTTTTGTCTGTATTATTTTAGCAGTAAAATGATATCCCCCTTTTTTACTCCTTTTGCCATTGTTTGTCAATATATAAAAAATAAATTTTTTTTTATAATTATTACCTTTTTACCGTATGTCTTTTTTGTCGATGCAGCCGGTGGCTTTTAAAATCCATACATACAGTATGCACAAAATCAGGCTGGCTGAAAGGACAGCAACAGAAATCCACAGTCCGTTCTGCGGGATTGGAAGCTGTCGGTACAGCCCATGCACAAAAACACCCGCAAGGCTTAAACTGATGCCGGGAATGAGAAAAAATGAGATTGGTTTTATGTGCAGATATTTTCGCAGATAAAGCGCCTCTAATAGGGTCATGCCAATCTGGCTGACCAGTGAGCCGACAAGATACGCCTGGATGCCGAATTTTGGAACCAGTGCAGCCAGAAAATATATTTTGACGGCGAGGCAGACGGCAGTAATCAAAAAGGTAAGCTGTGTTTGGCCAAGTCCATTAATAATGCTGGTAAATGTGGTTGAGAGATAAAGAAACGGACACAGCCACGAAAGCAGATAGATATATTCTCCTGCCTGTGGGCTGTGAAACAGAAAAGTTCCAAATTCTTTGCCAAACAGAAGGAAAACACAGGTGAACAGATAACCGATGAGCAGGCAGTATTTGCTGGAAACAGTCACATATTTTTGAATGGTGTCTTCTCTTTTTTTGCCTCTGCATGGGCGATTGCAGGCAGAAGCATGACGGCAAAGGAATTGGTCACAGTAGACGGAAAGAGAATAAAGGGCATTGCAATTCCGGATAAAACTCCATAAATACTAAGCGCTTCCTGTTCCGTGCAGCCGAAATCCTTTAGAGCGGCAGGAATGAATACGGATTCTGCACTGTGCAGAGTCGACAGGATTAATTTTGTGATGGTCAGGGTAAATGCCAGAAATAAAAGCGTCCTGAAAAGTTTTGCATTTGCATTGTTTGGGGATGGACAGCCGCCTTGTGTAAAAGAAGGCTGTTTCGGATGGATGTCTCCCCAAAGGCGGAAACAATTATAGAGGCAGGAGCAGCTCTCGCCGATGACCAGACCAAGCACAGCAAGGCGGCATCCGGCTTCGGATGAGGCTGACAAAAGGAGGCATAAAACGACGACAGAGGTCACTCTGGCGAGCTGTTCGATGATCTGTGTCATGGCGGGAACTTTTGCATCATTTTTTCCATAAAAATAGCCGTTTATGCAAGAGGTAATACCGCAGGGAAGAAAGAGGATGCACATAATTTTTATGTATGGGGCGCAGGCTGGTTCTAAAAGCAGGAAGCGGGAAACCGGACCGGCATAGCGATATAGGATGACGGTCAGCAGCAGTGCCAGTGTTACTGAGGCTGCCATACCGCATTTTAAAATAGAAAGATCGCGCTTTCTTTTGCAGTCAGGGCGGTCGACGCTGGAAGCAATCAGCTGGGAAATAGCAGTCTGGATTCCGGCGGCGTAGATGGTAAAACAAAGTCCGTATACAGGGAATACCAGCTGGTAGACGCCCAAAAGCTTTGCGCCCAGAACATCAGATAAGAATATACGGTATATAAATCCAATAATACGTGTAATGAAACCGGCAATCGTAAGGAGAAATGTTCCCTGAACCAGTTTGTTCTGAATGAATTTATTTTGGATGAGTTTCATGGCATTCCTCCATTGCGGTGCAGATAGATTTCAAGATGGAAAGCAGCCTGTTTATGCGGTTTTTGGCCTGCGTTTGCTGCAGAGATATCATATTTTATGAAAAAGTAAGAAGAGATATTCAGAAGAAGCAGAGAAAAAAAGAAAAATGGATATTACAATGAAGAAGCACAGAAAAAAGGCAACACGCATATTATGATAGGGATACGATTAATCGGATAGGAGGTGAGTGAGATGCTGTATTTGGATCATGCGGCAACGACAGCAACGCATCCGGATGTGATTGATGAAATGATGCCATTTTTTGGCGAGCTGTATGCCAATCCGTCCTCTTCGTATGAGTTTGGTACAGATGCAAAGCTGATGCTGGAGAAAGCGCGAATCAGGATTTCAGACAGTATTCATTGTGAGCCGGAGGAGATTTTTTTTACCAGCGGCGGAACGGAAGCAGATAACTGGGCGCTTGTGGGAGCGGCAGAAGGCTGCCGGAAAAAGGGAAAGCATATTATAACCTCCTGTATTGAGCATCATGCGGTATTGAGAAGCTGTGAGTATCTTGCTTCCAGGGGCTATGAAATCACGTATCTTCCGGTAGACAGCGAGGGCTTTGTCCATGCAGGGCAGCTGGAGCAGGCAATACGCCCGGATACAATTTTAATCAGTATTATGTATGCAAATAATGAGATTGGGACAATTCAGCCGGTTGACCAGCTTGCAGAGATTGCCAGACGTCATGGCATATTGTTTCACACAGATGCGGTGCAGGCGTATATGCACCAGAAAATAGATGTCAGGGAGCTTTCCGTTGATATGCTCAGTGCCAGTGCGCATAAATTTTATGGACCCAAAGGGGTAGGGTTTCTATATGTGAGAAAAGGATCCGGCATAGCGCCGTTTTTGCACGGAGGCGGTCAGGAAAGAAAACAGCGGGCCGGGACAGAAAATGTTGCAGGCATTGTGGGAATGGGGAAAGCAGTATCCCTCGCTGAAAAAAACAGGGAGGCGACACAAAAAAGGATTTTGGAGATGCGAAATTATTTGATTGAGGCCATTCAAAGGGATATTCCCTACAGCAGAATTAACGGTTCGATACAGCAGCGCCTTGCCGGAAATGTCAATGTGAGTTTTCGTTTTCTGGAGGGAGAGTCGCTGATCATTCTTTTGGATATGGAGGGGATTTATGTGTCGGCCGGTTCTGCCTGTTCTTCCGGAGAAAAAACAATCTCCCACGTGCTGCAGAGCATTGGCTTGCCGGAAGAATGGGCAAGAGGCACTATCCGTATTACGCTGGGAGAGGAAAATACAATGGAAGAAATTCGATTTTTTGTCAGAAGGCTGGGCCAGTTAGTATCGCAGCTGCGTGAATTTTCAGATGAGTATCTATACAATAAAAATTAAATTTCTGCCGCAGCGGTACATCTTATAGGGGAAGCTGTACCGCTGTTCTGGCGGTAAATTCGGTGTAGGAGTCAAAACCACACTGGGATAAAAGCGCCGGAATCTGCTCAAAACCATATGCAAGATGAATTGTCTCATGTGCATCGGAGCCGATGGTCAAAATACTGCCGCCCAGCTCGCGGTAGCGTGACAGAATTGCTTCGTGGGGATTTGGATGTCCAAGACCGTATTTTAATCCTGCAGTGTTGCATTCGATGCCTTTGCCGTTTTGAATCAGTGTGATTAAAATTTCGTCGAGCAATTCTTTATTTTGCTGCAGGGAATGCCGGTAAAAGGCTTCGTTTGGCGTTCCGTTTTTCCGTGACTTTTTCATGGTTGGGCAATAGCGGATAATATAGTCAATATGCCCGTATACGTCAAAATCAAACGGCAGTAGAATGTTTTGACGGGTTACTTCATAAAAGCGCCGGATTCCTGCTTCTTCACCATGCATTTCCCAATAGTCGTCATAGTAAGGATCCATATTGTCGACAAGATGTGTTGAGCCAATTACAAAGTCAAACGGATGTTTTGCAGTCAGCTTTGCGGCATCCTCCAGAATATCCTCTTTTAATCCGAGCTCTACACCGGTTCGGACGAGGAAATCAGGATTTTTTTCTTGTACGCCCTTTGATGCGTCAAAATATTCCTGCATGGAAAACAGAAAGGACATATGGTATTTTTCCTCTGGAAAGCCGTAATCAATGTGATCGGTAAAGCAAAGAGAGGAAAGACCAAGTGCTTTTGCACGCTTTACCATTTCTGCCATAGGTGCCTGGCTGTCAGACGAAAAGCAAGTATGAATATGGCTGTCAGATTGTATCACGGTTGTGTCTCCTTTCCGCCTGCCTCTGGAATTTCCTGAATGCCGGATATGTCAGAAGAGATTGTCATGGAATAGTTTGTATAATATACAACAAATCCCGGTTTTGCGCCGTTTGGTTTTTTAATATGCTTTTTTTGGATGTAGTCAATTTCTGTTTTTTCCTGATCGCGCCCCTTTGAGTAAAAGGCGGCAAGCTTTGCAGCCTCTTCAAAGGTGGCGTCCGGCAGTTCCTGCCCTTGTGTTTTGACAATGACATGGGAACCGGCAATCTCTTTTGCATGAAACCACCAGTCATTGCCAGAAGCAAATTTAAAGGTTAGCTCATCGTTCTGATAATTGTTTTTTCCAACGTACATGTGAAAGCCGTCAGAGGAAATATAGTGAAGCGGTTTGCTTTTTGCTGTTTTTTTATGGCCGCTTTTTCCCTGACGGGTCTGCCGCTTGATGTATCCGGCTTCGGCAAGTTCCCGCCGGATGGCGGTCAAATCTGCTTCATCCCTGGCAATATCCAGTGCGTTGCTGATGGAATTGAGATGAGCAAGCTCTTCTTTGGTTTCCTGAAGCTGTATGTTCATGGCTTCAAAGGTTCGCTTTAGCTTTGCATATTTTTCAAAGTAATGTTTTGCATTATCCAGTGCGCTTTTTGTTTCGTCCAGCGGAATGGTGATTTCCTTGCCGGTATAATAATTTTCGCAGGTAAGGCTTTTTTCGCCGCCCTTTAATTCATACCCATAGGTAGTCAGAAGCTCGCCGTATATTTTGTATTTTTCTCTCTTTTCGGTATCTTTTTGCTGTTTAATCTGCAGGCTATATTTTTTCTGGATTCGTTCCAGTGCGGTTGTTGTAATTTTTCGAAGATCTGCAGATTTTTGGTGAATCCGGCCGAGGATCTCTCTGGTGTTGTAGAATTCGTAAAGCATTTTGCTGACGCTGTCCGCCATTTTTACAGTATAATCGGGGCTGTCCGCGAAGCTGGACAGATACAGGCCGGCAAATTCGACCGGCTGCTTGTCCTGATAGACAATATTTGGCTGAAATTTACCATCTGCAATTTCCTGCATCATTTCAGAGAAATTGCGGTAGAGGTGCAGCTTTTCACTATCCGATAATTCGTCGGCAGTATTGTGGTCGGACAGAGATGCGCGGTACAAAAGCTCGTTTGCCATGACAGAACTAAAACCAGTCAGTGAGCGGTAGATTGCTTTGTCCAATGGCAGGGGCTTTTGAAAGATTGCCTGCATAAATTGCGTTTCAGAAATTGAAAAAGGATTCATTTTATCCTGTGTATTCGGAATAAAATATTCCCTGCCGGGCAGCACTTCGCGGACGGAGCTTACCAGTGCAGAAATATGCTTGATGCTGTCAATAATTTTATCGTTGCTGTCACAGAAAATAATATTGCTGTGTTTGCCCATCAGTTCAATGTATAGCCTTTTGGAACAATAGTCCCCCATTTCATTCAAATGAAGTAATTCCATACAAATGACACGTTCCAGGCCGATCTGTCGGATTTCCTGGATTCTGCAGTTGTTTAGGTGCTTGCGCAGAACCATGCAAAAAGTAGGAGCCTGCAGTGGGGCAGACTGGTTGTCCTGCGTTAGATACAGCAAGGGGAGACTTGGGTTGACTGAGATGACCAGGCGGTCCTGTGTCCTTATGGTTTTTCCGTTTTCCCCGGAAAAACTGTTTTTTATGGTAAGAAGAAGCTTGTCGGCTTCTGTCTGTGCTATTTTGGTGATCCTGCCGTCAGTGAGCCTGTCCTTTAGTTCTGCTACAAGGCTGGCGATCACAATTCCATCAAATGCCATAGTGTTCTCCATTTCATCCATAATTTCCCTTATTTTGCGCATAAAGAGTGAAAAATAAATTTTCACTCTTTATGACCTATTATAGAGGTTTTTCGGGATTAATTCAATGGAAAGCTGCAAAATTGCGCTTTTTTGTAAAATTCTTGTAAAAAAGCAGCTCTTATGATACATTATTATTTGTGATTTTGTGGGCTTTATGACAGAAAAAAACATTTTATGCCCTGCAGGCGTAAGCCCGTTTTTGTGTAGGTTATGTAAACGATAATGTGTAAATTGATCTATGAAAAAGTAAGGAGTAAGGTGAAATTGTGATACGTTTTCTTTATGTAATTGCGGCAAATATCCATCGTGTCTGGATGATTCCAAAGATGGGATATCTGGCAAAACATCCGGAGAAATTTTCGGAAGAATACCGGTATGAGTACGATAAGCATTGTATTCGGCTGATGAATCACCGCGGCCGTATTTTTACAACGGCATATGGTCAGGAAAATCTTCCAAAGGAAGGCGGCTATGTCATGTTTGCCAATCACCAGGGGAAATACGATGCACTTGGAATTATGCTGACGCACGACAGGCCGTGTGCGGTTGTTATGAACCACTCGTGGAGCTGTGTTCCGCTGGTCAGGCAATTTATTGAAATGGTGCAGGGAAAATGGCTTAAGCTTAATGATCTGCGCCAGGCAGCAGGCATTATTCGCGAAGTGACGAGAGAAGTCAGGGAAGGGCGGAGATTTCTGATATTTCCATCGGGTGGTTACAAGCACCGGAATGGAAATTATGTAGATCCGTTTAAGCCCGGAAGCTTTAAGAGTGCGATGAAAGCGAAGGCCCCGATTGTACCGGTGGCGTTAATTGATTCGTGGAAAGTGTTTGATTTGTGGTCGCTGCGCAGGGTACATACAAAGGTAATCTATCTAAAACCCCTGTATTATGAGGAATATAAAGAAATGTCGTCCGTTGAGGTCTGCAGCATGGTATATCAGAGAATCTGCCGGGCGGTCGAAGAAGCGGTAAACCATCTTGACAGCGCCCGGCAATAATTATCGGGCAAGCTCCAGCATTTTTGCCAAAGGCTTGTTTGCTTTTTGGGCCAGTGTCTCCTCCAGTATTACCGGAGGGGCAAGCTCCTGCAGTGCCTGCAGCACTTTATCAAGGTTGATGCGCTTCATGTTAGGGCAGAATTGCCGGTGTCCGACAGAATAAAACTTTTTGTCCGGATTTTTTTGCCCCAGTTCAAAAAAGATACCCATTTCGGTACAGATGATAAAGGTTTCGTGTGCGCTTTTCGTTGCATAGTCAATGATTTCGGAAGTGCTGCCGATAAAATCAGACAGCTCCAGAATATCACCAGTGCATTCCGGATGCGTCAGAACCAGGGCTTCAGGATGCAGTTCTTTTGCCTGCAGAAGCTCTTCTCTGTGGATGCTTTTATGTACATGGCAATATCCATCATGAAATATAAAGTTTTTTTCCGGAACCTGTGTGGCAACATAATGCCCCAGGTTATTATCCGGTATAAAGAAAATATCTTTGTTTGGCAATGCCCTGACAATGCGGACTGCGTTAGAGGATGTGACGCAGACATCGCTGCAGGCTTTGATTTCTGCTGTGGAATTGACGTAACAGACAACACAGACATCCGGGTGCTCTCTGCGAACCTGTTCAATGGTATCGGCGTCAACCATATGGGCCATTGGACAATCCGCATATTCATCTGCCATGATTACTGTCTTTTTCGGGTTAAGTATTTTGGCGCTTTCCCCCATAAACCGGACGCCGCAGAAAATGATAACATCTTCTGGCAAAGTAGTAGCAAGCTTGCTCAGATAATAAGAATCGCCCACGTAATCCGCGATAGCCTGAACCTCGCCGTCTACATAGTAATGTGCCAGAATAACAGCATTTTTTTCTTTTTTCAGTTTCCTGATTTCTTCGATTTGATTCATTGTAATCTCCATTCTGCCGCCAAAACTGACGGTATCCTTGCATATTGCAGGGGATGCCCCTTGCGTTCATACTGCATCAAAAATAAGTATACCGTAAAAAAACAAAATGGCAAGTTTTTTCTGACGCAATTCTGTTTCTCCAATACTTTACAGCGGGAATCATTTTGTTATATACTAAAATTTAGTGCAGAATTTGTATCGTTAATTCAGAAAGTGATACACCGGATACGGCTGCATAAGAGAATATACGCAGAGAATGTGCGAAGAAATGAGGGATTAGTGTGAAAAATAAGCTTGATAGCTTATTTTTTACACGGCTATTTGTGCAGGAGCGTCACAAATAGCTTTGATGGCAGACACAAATCTGACATTTGCGTCGCCCCGTCGCGTAAAACGCTCCGGAATGGAGATTAGTATGGAACAAAATACATCAGATTTTACACAGGGAAATATTCTAAAAAAGCTATTGCAGTTTATGGTTCCGGTTTTCGGCGCGCTTGTTTTACAGGCAATGTACGGCGCTGTAGATATGCTGGTTGTTGGAAAATGCGGACAGGCAGCGGGAGGCATTTCTGCTATTTCAACCGGGAGCAGTATTTTAAACCTGGTTATATTTACGATCTCGTCTTTGTCGATGGGTGTGACCATATCCATCAGCCGCTACATTGGTGAAAAAAAGGAAAGCCGGATCAGCAAGGTGCTGGGGGGAACCATTGCTTTTTTTGCGCTGTTTGCAGTTGTTCTTGCGGTAGTCATGCTGCTTGGGGCAGATCAGTTTGCTGTATGGATGAAAGCGCCGGAAGAGGCCAGAAAGCTGACGGCGGACTATGTACGGATCTGCGGCGGGGGCATATTTTTTATTGTGGCGTACAATGTAATCAGCAGTATTTTCCGGGGCCTGGGCAATTCCAGACTGCCGCTTCTTTTTGTGCTGATTGCGTGTGTTGTTAATATTGCGGGAGATTTTTTGTTTGTAGCGGTGTTTCAATGGGATGTTGCGGGAGCTGCGCTGGCAACCGTGTTTGCACAGGCAGTCAGCGTTGTTTTATCGCTGGTCATTATACGGAAGCAGAAGCTGCCCTTTTCTTTTTCTGTCCGTGATATTGGGTTTTCCGCAGAAGTTACAAAATTTGTGAAACTGGGTTCCCCGATTGCCTTGCAGGACATTCTGACAAATCTTTCTTTTCTTGCTTTGTGCGCCTTTGTCAACCGTTTGGGGATTGACCAGTCATCGGGCTATGGCGTGGCGCAAAAGATTGTAAGTTTTGTTATGCTGGTGCCTTCTTCACTGATGCAGTCGATGTCTACCTTTGTGGCGCAGAATGTCGGGGCCGGACAGGAAAAGCGTTCGCGCCAGGCTATGTTCTGCGGCATGGGGGTAGGCGCTGCGGTCGGCGTGTTTATTGCGTCTGGCGTCTTTTTCTTTGGGGATGTTGTATCCCGGATCTTTTCGAATGACGAAGCGTATATTGCCCAGTCTTTTTCCTATTTGAAGGGTTATGCACTGGAAGCGGTAGTGACCAGCGTGCTCTTTTCCTACATGGGCTTTTTTAACGGACATAGCCGGACGGTGTTTGTAATGCTGCAGGGACTTGCACAGACCTTTCTGGTGCGGCTTCCCTTGTCTTATATTATGAGCATACAGCCGGATGCCAAGCTGTACCAGATTGGTATAGCAGCACCAACGGCAACGATATTCGGCATTCTGCTTTGTACGGTGTATTACATAAAGCTTCGGAGAGAAAACACGTTGTTGCCGGAATGAAGAAAGGGAGATGGATATGATTAAAATAGAGCCAATTGCCGTGACAAGAGAGATTGAAAGCATAACGGCAGAAGAATTAAACTATGAGCAGACGCTGCTCAGCGGGAAATTTGGCGGTACCTGTTATGCGAGAGAGGGGTATGCCACGATTCGTACACAACCGGATGAAAAGGCACTGCGGCGAGCCGAAAGAACGGCGGAAAATGGGCATCATTCTGTTTTTCAGCACGGTGTTGTTAATATGGAAATTACCTGCCCGAAAATAATTGCGATGCTGCTAAATTCAATCGGTGTGTCAAATACATCGGAAAAAAGCGCCAGATATACCCGGATGGAGCCGGAGACAAAACGGGAGCTTTTTCTGTATGAAAAATGGCATGACAGGTTAAAAAAGCAGATTTCGGAGCGCTATGGAGACCGTTTGGAAGAACGGGAAACAGACAAGCTGGCATATGAAAATGCCAGATATATGATTTCTGTTTTTTGTGAAACCTCTATGGTATATTCGCTTCCATTTCGCAATATTTTTTATCTGCTGGACTGGATTCGCGGGATGAGGCAGAATTTATCGGCAAGAAACGGCGGGTTTAACCAGCGGCTGCAGCGGGAGCTGGCTTCGCTGCAGGATGCTTTGCTTCAGGTGGTTGGAAAGGAAAACTTTCATGACAACAAAAATGAATATTTTCGTTTTCTTCCGGTACAGGCGTTGGGGGAATATGATAACGACAACAAGGAATATTATGGGGATGTGTATACGGCGAGATTTTTGGCGTCCTTTGCGCAGGTGGCACAGGAACAGCGGCACAGGACAACAAGGGTGAAGATTAGTTTTTCCGGCGACGAGCCGGGGGAGTTTGGGTATTATGTTCCGCCGATTTTAGGGGATGCTGCACAGCAGGAGGAATGGCTTTCCGACATCGCCAGTGTAGGGGAGGTTTATCCGCAGGGCATGCTGGTGTCTGTGACAGAGCAGGGGCTGTTTGAGGACTTTGCGCTCAAATGCAAGGAAAGAATGTGCGGCAGGGCGCAGCTGGAGATTATGCAGGTAACGGAAAAGCTGGTGGAGCAGTTTCTTTTGCATCGGGAGAATTTATCCGGTTTAAATCAGAAACGCCTTGCAGCGATTACTGACGGCGGAAAGCCGTGTGCCAGATGCGCTTATCCGGATTTTTCCTGTCAGGAGGGCTGTGTCTGGGGAAAGCGGGACGCCCTGAACCGTCTGATATAGAAAAGAAAAAGACCTGGCATGGCATGGAACCGGCATGCTATAAAACTGGCATGCTATAAAACTGGCATGCTATAAAACTGGCGTGCTATAGAACTGGCGTGCTATAGAAATAGCATGCAAATGGAACTGGTATGGCATGGAACTGGCTGTTACTTGCAAGAAAACAGGAAATGAAGTAAAATAAGCAGAAATGAAAAAGCACCCGGATAATGGTGCAGAAAAGAGGTAGAGCAATGGGAATGACAATGACACAAAAAATTCTGGCAGCGCATGCAGGGCTTCCGTCTGTGGAAGCCGGACAGCTGATTGAAGCAGATCTGGATCTGGTGCTGGCAAATGATATCACAGGGCCGGTTGCAATCCATGAGGTTGAAAAGTTAAATAAAAAAACGGTGTTTGATAAGGATAAGGTGGCTCTTGTACCGGATCATTTTGCACCGAATAAGGATATTAAATCTGCGGAGCATTGTAAGTGTGTCAGAGAGTATGCGAAAGAGCACGGCATCACAAATTATTTTGAGGTTGGGCAGATGGGAATCGAGCATGCTCTTTTGCCGGAAAAAGGGTTGATTGTAGCGGGCGAAACCTGTATTGGCGCAGATTCACATACCTGCACTTATGGCGCCCTGGGAGCATTTTCTACCGGCGTGGGCAGCACGGACATGGGGTGCGGCATGATTACCGGACAGGCATGGTTTAAAGTACCTTCCGCCATTCGTTTCGTCTTGACCGGAAAGCCTTCAAAATGGGTTAGCGGCAAGGATGTGATTTTACATATTATCGGGATGATCGGTGTTGACGGAGCGCTTTATAAATCAATGGAATTTACCGGGGACGGCGTGGCAAACCTGTCAATGGATGACCGCTTTTCGATTGCCAATATGGCGATTGAGGCAGGTGCCAAAAATGGCATTTTTCCGGTGGACGAAAAGACGATTGCTTATATGGAAGAGCATTCTGCCAAAAAATATACGGTGTATGAAGCGGATGAGGATGCGGTGTATGATGAGGAATACGTGATTGACCTGAGTACCCTGCAGCCGACAGTGGCATTTCCGCACCTTCCGGAAAATACAAAGACGGTGGCAGAGGCAGGAGAAGTAAAGATTGATCAGGTTGTCATTGGCTCCTGTACAAATGGACGCATTGAAGATTTGCGCGTTGCAGCAGAGATTCTGTATGGGCGTCAGGTGGCAGAAGGAATCCGTGTGATAGTGATACCGGCAACACAGGCGGTTTATCTGCAGGCGATTGAGGAAGGCTTGGTGCAGACCTTTATCAATGCAGGCGCGATTGTCAGCACACCGACCTGCGGACCATGCCTAGGCGGGCATATGGGGATTCTGGCCGCCGGCGAGCGGGCAGTTTCTACGACAAACAGAAACTTTGTAGGGCGTATGGGACATGTGGATTCTGAGGTTTATCTGGCAAGCCCGGCAGTTGCTGCGGCAAGTGCGGTTACCGGAAGGATTTCACAGCCATCCGATCTTGGGCTGTAAAAGAGCAGATGTGGAAAGCGCAAAGAAAAAGGCCGGATATGTTGCAAGTCATTTGTCCGGTATACAAAAAATGCGGCTTGCAGAAATGAGGTAAGTTATGAAAGCATGTGGAACAGTTCACAAATATGGAGATAATGTAGATACGGATGTAATTATTCCGGCAAGATATTTAAATTCTTCGGATCCGGCAGAGCTGGCAAAGAGCTGCATGGAGGATATTGATCCGGATTTTGTCAATAGGGTACAAAAGGGGGATATCATAGTAGCCAATAAAAATTTTGGCTGCGGTTCTTCCAGAGAGCATGCGCCGATCGCAATTAAGGCGTCTGGCATTAGCTGTGTGATTGCGGAAACCTTTGCAAGAATTTTTTATCGGAATGCGATTAATATCGGCCTTCCGATTATTGAATGCAAAGAGGCGGCAGCAGAAATTGAAGCAGGCGATACGGTAGAAATTGACTTTGACAGCGGCATGATATATGACAGGACAAAAGGAACAGAATACAAGGGGCAGGCGTTTCCGCCGTTTATGCAGAAAATCATTCAGGCAGAGGGCCTGATTCCTTACATAAACGAAAATAAACAGTAGCCTGTTTTAGAAAACAGACCTGTTCTTTTAAGGAGGATTGTTATGGTATTTGGCATTATTTTGGCCGGCGGCGTGGGCAGCCGCATGGGGAATGTTGAAAAACCGAAGCAGTATCTGGAGATCGGCGGCAAGCCGATTATTATCCATACGATTGAAAAATTTGCCGTACATGATGCATTTGAAAAGCTGATTGTCCTGTGTCCGAAGCAATGGCTGGAGAATACGAAAAACCTGATTTGCAGATATCTGGGAGAAACGGAGCGTATTGTTGTGCTGGAGGGCGGCAGTACACGGAATGAGACGATTATGAATTCGATTGCCTATATTGAGGAAAACTATTTGATGGATGAGGATACGCTGATTGTTACACACGATTCGGTTCGTCCGTTTCTGACGTACCGCATCATTGAGGAAAATATCAGGTATGGTATGCAGTATGGCGCAGTAGATACCGTGATTCCGGCTACTGACACCATTGTCCAGAGTGAGGATGGACAGGTAATTACCTCTGTTCCTGAGCGGAGCAGAATGTATCAGGGGCAGACACCGCAGACGTTTAAGGCAAAAAAGCTTAAGGAGCTGTATTATTCTCTGACAGAGGGAGAAAAAGAAATTTTGACAGACGCTTCGAAAATTTTTGTGATTAAGGGTGAGGCTGTTCATCTGGTACAGGGAGAGGTCTTTAATATTAAAATTACGTATCCATATGATCTTCGTGTCGCAGAATCTTTGATTCAGGAAAAGTTGTAACAGAACGGAGAAAAGCTATGTTAAATGCGATCTATCGTCTGGTTGCGCCCAGACGCTTTGAAGTCGAGTTTACGAATATTGATTTGTGCAGCAGACAGATTGTGGTAAGACCTACGCATCTGTCTATTTGCCATGCAGATCAGAGGTATTATCAGGGACTGCGTCCGGCGGAGGTGATGCGGAAAAAGCTTCCGATGGCGCTGATTCATGAAGGGATTGGCGAGGTGGTTTATGATCCTGGCGGAGTATTCCAGGCCGGTGATTCGGTGATTTTGATACCAAATACTCCGCAGCAGAAGGATGGAATCATATCGGAAAACTATCTCCGCTCAAGCCGGTTCCGGGCGAGCAGTTTTGACGGGTTCATGCAGGAGCATGTGGCCATGGAGCCGGACCGGGTCGTACCGTTGGATGCATCGGTTGACAAAATTGTGGCATCCTTTACCGAGCTTGTCTCGGTCAGTGTCCATGCGATTCGCCGTTTCGACAGGATTGCCCACGCAGGCCGAAAAAGTGTCGGAATATGGGGAGACGGCAACCTTGGTTATATAACGGCACTTTTTTTTCATGCAATGTTTCCGGAGACAAAGCTATATATTTTTGGCGTTGATGCAGAAAAACTATCGAGATTTTCTTTTGCAGAGGAAACCTTTTCGGTGATGGATATTCCAGAGGATTTGTATGTGGATCATGCGTTTGAATGTGTTGGCGGCGAGGCATCGCAGAAGGCGATTCATCAGATTATTGGGCATATTGAGCCGGAAGGGACAATTTCGCTTCTTGGAGTTTCTGAATATCCGGTGCCTGTCAACACACGGATGATTTTAGAAAAGGGCCTTCGGATGTTTGGCAGTAGCCGCAGCGGAAGGGATGATTTTTTGGAGACGATTGCGCTGTATCAGAAAAATCCGGAGCTGCTTGGCTATCTGAGCAATATTGTCGGGGCACAGATTGAGGTTCAGAGTATGGAAGACATGAGCCGTGCTTTTGAGATGGACATTCATAAGAGTATGGGAAAAACAATTATGATCTGGAACATATAAAGTGTGAACAGATTTTCTGCTGATAGATGGAGGCTAAATATGAAGACATCAGACTTTTATTATGATCTGCCGGAGGAACTGATTGCGCAGGATCCGCTTGAGGACAGGGCGTCGTCACGGCTCATGCTTTTAGATCGGAAAACAGGGAAACGGGACCATACAGATTTTCACCATATAATTGATTATTTGCAGGAGGGGGACTGCCTTGTGCTGAATGACACAAAGGTGATTCCTGCAAGGCTGATTGGACAGCGCGAAGAAACCGGAGGCAGGGTGGAAGTGCTGCTTTTAAAGCGTAAATCTGACCGGACATGGGAGACGTTGGTAAAGCCGGGTAAAAAAGCAAGGCCAGGCTGCAGGCTTGTATTTGGCGATGGTTTGTTAAAGGCAGAGGTATTAGATGTGCTGGAGGAGGGAAACCGGCTGATTCAGTTTTTTTATGATGGGATTTTTGAAGAAATTTTAGACCAGCTGGGGCAGATGCCGCTTCCGCCATATATTACCCATGAATTAAAGGATAAAGACCGATATCAGACGGTATATGCAAAATATAACGGTTCTGCTGCTGCACCAACTGCGGGACTGCATTTTACAGAGGCGCTTTTAAAAGAAATTGAGCAGAAGGGAGTCCGTATTGCCCGCGTGACGCTGCATGTAGGGCTTGGCACGTTTCGGCCGGTCAGGGCTGAGAATGTGGCAGAGCACCATATGCACACAGAAAATTATCGGGTTTCACAGGACACAGCAGATTTGATTAATCAGACGAAAAAGAATGGCGGCAGAGTGATATGTGTTGGGACAACGAGCTGCCGCACGGTGGAATCTGCCGCAGATGGAAATGGGGTTGTCCAGGCGGGACAGGGAGATACCAGTATTTTTATTTATCCGGGATATCAGTTTAAGGTATTGGACGGGCTGATTACTAATTTTCATCTGCCGGAATCGACACTTTTGATGCTGGTATCTGCACTGGCGGGTACGGACACGATCATGGAAGCTTATCAGGAGGCTGTAAAGATGCGGTACCGGTTTTTTTCGTTTGGGGACGCTATGCTGATTTTGTAACTGAAAGGCACAAAAACGAAAAAAACAGATACACAGGACGAAAATGACAGAATAAAGTTGAATGGAGGAAGCCGATCATGAAAAAAATGCTTTTTGTTTATAATCCAATGGCGGGAAAAGAACAGATCAAAAATAAGCTGTCTGATATTGTGCAGGTGTTTTGCAAGGCTGATTTTGATGTGACGATTTTTGCGACGCAGGGTGCCGGAGATGCGACAAGGATTGTTCTGGAGAGAGGGGAGGAATTTGATTTTGTTGTCTGTTCCGGCGGTGATGGGACAATGAATGAGATGGCATCCGGATTGGTTCAGCTTGAAAAAAAACCAGTGTGCGGCTATATCCCTGCAGGTACGGTAAATGATTTTGCGTCAAGCCTGTGTATCCCCAAAATCATGAAGAAGGCGGCAAAGCTGATCACGGAGGGAACCGTGTTTTGCTGTGACCTGGGACAGTTTAATGACCGGTATTTTACATACGTTTCCGGTTTTGGCGCGTTTACGGAAGTGTCGTATCAGACGCCGCAGGAATGGAAAAAATTATTGGGAAAGACGGCGTATTTTATTGAAGCGTTAAAGCATATCACAATGATTAAAGAGCATCATATGAAGGTGGAATATAATGATCAGGTGATAGAGGATGATTTTATTCTCGGACTGGTGAGCAATTCGGTTTCGGTGGCGGGCTATAAGGCATACAGCAAGATGGATTTGATGATGGATGATGGGCTTTTTGAAGTGCTTTTTATCAAGAGCATCCGCAATCCGCTGGAGCTGCAGGCTACGTTAAATGCATTGCTGTCAAAGAAATTTGACGGAGATCGGATGCTTTGGTTCCGAAGCGACCGGATTAAGATAACCAGTGATGATGAAGTGCAGTGGACGCTGGACGGGGAGGACGGCGGCGTTTGTAAACAGGTTACAATGATCAATCACCAGTATGCACTTCCGATTGTTTGTGATAAAAAGATCATGAAGGGCGTTTCACATAAATATATTGAGAAGAAGGAACTGGGTCGGGAGGCAGGCCATAAGGGGGATTTGGATGGAGAAATATAAGAGAATATTTGTGATTGTTTTGGATTCACTGGGGGTTGGTGCAATGCCGGATGCCGGGAGCTATGGGGATATTGGCGCAGACACACTGGGCCATATCAGCCAGAGAATGACGGACTTTTTGATTCCGAACCTTCAAAAGCTTGGACTGGCAAACCTTCATAAGCTGCATGGCGTTTCACCGGTAGAAAAGCCGCTGGCAAAATATGCAAAGCTCCGGGAAATGAGCCGCGGCAAGGATACCATGACGGGCCATTGGGAAATGATGGGGCTGTATATTACTAAGCCGTTTATTACATTTACTGAAACCGGATTTCCTAAGGAACTGATTGAAGCGTTGGAAGCAGAAACCGGAAGAACCGTGATTGGAAATAAAAGTGCAAGCGGTACAGAGATTTTAGAAGAGCTTGCTATGGAAGAGCTGGAACACGGACATCTGATTGTTTACACTTCTGCGGATTCCGTGATGCAGATTTGCGGGAATGAAGAGACGATGGGACTGGATACTCTGTATCATTACTGTGAGATAGCCAGGCGTCTGACGATGGAGGATAAATGGAAGGTCGGGCGTGTGATTGCAAGACCATATACAGGAAAGAAAAAGGGAGAATTTGTCCGCACGGCAAACCGTCATGATTATGCTTTAAAACCGTTTGGACGGACAGTGCTGAATGTCCTGCAGGAAAATGGGCTGGATGTGATTTCTGTGGGCAAAATTTATGATATTTTTGACGGGGAGGGACTGACTGCGTCCCACAAATCAAAAAGCTCAGTACATGGTATGGAGCAGACGATTGCGATTGCGGAGAATGAGTTTCACGGACTTTGCTTTACAAATCTGGTGGATTTTGACGCACTCTGGGGGCACCGCAGAAATCCGGAGGGCTATGGACAGGAGTTGGAGCGGTTTGACAAAAAACTGGGAGAGCTGATGGAAACGCTCAGAGAGGATGATCTTTTGATTCTTACTGCAGACCACGGCAATGACCCGACGTATTCCGGTACGGACCACACAAGGGAAAAAGTACCATTCCTTGCGTATTCACCGTCTTATACCGGGGGAGGTGCACTGGAGGAACAGGAGACATTTGCGGTGATTGGTGCATCTATTGCAGACAACTTCCGGCTGGATATGCCGCAGGGATGCATAGGAACTTCCCTGCTTGCAAAGATCTGATTGTTGGATTCACCTTTTTTTCTTCCGGGCATAGGATAGAAGAAAACGGCAGGTGTGTTATGTGCGGAATAGCGGGTTTTTTCAGTACAGGACGAAAATATGATGAGAACATAGATTATTACCGTAAGGTATTAGAGAATATGAAGCATACGCTGGTTCCCAGAGGACCCGATGAGCAGGGCGTTTTTTTGACAAAAGAATGCGGTCTGGCACATACAAGGCTTTCGATTATTGATTTGCGCGATGGCGCACAGCCAATGACGCGGAAGATTGACGGGTATCAGTATACGATTGTCTATAACGGAGAAATTTACAATACAAAGGAATTACGGACACTTTTACAGGAAAAAGGATGGCAATTTCAAACAACTTCAGATACGGAGGTGATTTTGCTGTCTTTTTTGCATTTTGGGGCAGATTTTGTAAACCGCCTGGATGGAATCTTTGCATTTGCGATTTATGATGAGCGGCATCATAAAATTTTTCTGTACCGCGACAGTTTTGGCATTAAACCATTGTTTTATGTGCGCCTGGAGGATGAGATCGTCTTCGCTTCAGAGCCAAAGGCGCTCTTTTGCTTCCCGGGAATCCAACCGAGGGCTGATCTAAACAGTCTGCGGGAGATCATGGGGATGGGACCTGCGAGAATCCCGGGTTCAGGTGTTTTTAAAGGAGTTTGTGAGGTAAAACCAGGCTGCTGCATCAGCATCAGCAGATATGGGGTAAAACAGGTGCAGTATTGGCGGCTGTCCAGTCATCCGCATGAGGACTCATATGAAACAACAATCCGGACAACGGAGGAGCTGGTGGAAAGCGCAGTGACCAGACAGATGGTTTCGGATGTGCCGATTTGTACGTTTTTGTCAGGGGGGATTGATTCCAGCCTTGTCTCTTCGATCTGCAGCAGGAAGCTTCGGGAAAAGGGGGAGCGGCTTACTACGTTTTCCTTTGACTTTGACGGGAATGAGAAGTATTTTCAGGCAAATGCTTTCCAGCCTTCACAGGACCGCCCTTTTGTAAAGCGGATGGTGGAATATCTCGGAAGCGAGCATCACTACCTTTCCTGTGATTATGAGTCGCAGGCAGAGCTGTTATTTGAATCTGTGAGGGCACATGACCTGCCATGCATGGCAGATGTTGATTCCTCTCTTCTCTATTTTTGCCGGCTTGTCAGCCAGAAACAGAAGGTGGTATTGACAGGGGAATGTGCGGATGAAGTGTTTGGCGGATATCCATGGTTCCACAAAGAGGAATTTTTTGGAAAGGAAGCATTTCCCTGGACGCCGGAGCTTTCGCCGCGGACAGAGCTTCTTAAGGAGGATTTTGTGGAAGCGCTTGATTTGGAGCATTTTGTAAAAAATGCTTACTATGATGCGGTTGGCGAGATAGAGGCTTTGCCGGGGGAAAATGAAACGGAGACAAACAGGCGTCAGATTGGGTATCTGAATATCCGTTTTTTTATGCAGACGTTATTAAACCGAATGGACCGCACCAGCATGCACTGGGGGCTGGAGGCACGCGTGCCGTTTGCGGACCGGAAGCTGGTTGAGTATATTTTTAATGTGCCCTGGGAGATGAAAGCAAAGGATGGCATTGTTAAAAATGTGCTTCGGCAGAGCAGTATCGGGAAGCTTCCGGATGATATTTTATTTCGGCGCAAAAGCCCATATCCAAAAAGCTATCATCCCTTTTATGAGCAGCTGCTTGGCGCACAGCTAAAAGAGGCGCTGGAAGATTCCAGCGCCCCGATTCTGCAGCTTGTAGATAAAGAGAAAGTGCTTCGCTTTATCCAGAGTGTAAAGGATTACGGAAAACCGTGGTATGGGCAGCTAATGGC
>JAJQGL010000031.1 GCA_021200535.1 Clostridiaceae bacterium
AAAGGTAAAGGCATATCGGAAACTTTTTAAGGGTAAGGGACAGAAAAAGACCGTTACAGTGAAGTAATTAAGAATTGAGATGAGTGCGTAAGCACCAAAAAGAACACCCACGAGTGCTAGATCGTGGGTGTTCGTCTCTTTTTGCGTCTCTCGGGGCTTTCACTTTCGCTTTTCCGTTGACGGACAATCTGGATGGCTAAGAAGAAGTGACTTTTAAGAAAAGTGGTGTAAAAAAATACATCAATACTCCCTACCCTGAAAAATATGCCAGTAGAAAAATTTTTTATTAAATGTGGATTTTTTCATTTTTCAGCAGATTTTACAATAAACTGTACCTGCTTGTCAATAAGAGCTTTTGCTTTATTTGAGAAGCCGTCAAATGTTGGTTTTACGTGGAACAAATCCACCATAACGATTTTTGCGAAAGCGTTAGCGTCCAGTTCTGCAAGTTGCCTGTTATATGGTTCAATCCCGATTTCATTTGCCATTTTATAATCATGAAAATAAAGGTCATAATCGGTTCTGATTTGCCACACATGCCTTAATTCGTGAGCAATAGAAAAGAATAAATCAAGTTGATTCACATATCCTGCTTCGTTGCGAAGATATAGCGTCGAACCTTTGCTATCACATTGTGCAAGTGTCGTTTTTGTGGGAAAATGTGATGTATCATAACTAATATGTGGTTTTTTGATCTCCAGTGCTTCACAAATTATTTGTATATACTTATTAATTTCCATAAAAATTTCTCCAAAAATACCTTATTATATCGTTATATGTAAATAGCCAAGGGTATATAGTATCATCATACACCCGCCCGGCTGTGATTTCAACAAATTTTAGCACGGGCGGAGTTGAACCGCCCCAGATTCCCGAAGTACCTAAAATTATATCTTGTGAACATAAGCACGCTTTATATAGTCTACATCGTCCAGGTATGATAGAAGCCGTGCCCGGCGTTCCTGGTCTTTTTCCGCACTCCATACCTTGCGCAATTCTTTGATTTTTTCATCTGTTGCAATTTCCAATCTTTCTTCGCACTCCGATATATACGCCGCATTTGTACAGAACGCACTAAAACGTTTATAACGCGTTTGCTTCTCAAATAACATTTTTAAATGTTCTTTGCACTGCTTTTCAGCGACGCGCGCCGCCTTTGCGTCCCTTTCTTTTTGGATTTCGTCAGCTGAACGCCTTGCACGCTTCGGACGGCTTGAAATGATATTTGAAATCATTTCAGCGGTCGCGGCGGATGCCTTTTCTTCGTCCACACTATAAAAATCTGTGCAATTATAGAATTTCCCTGTATGATGCCAACTTGAGCATCTAAAAAGATTCTCAAAAATCTCTTTTTTTGTCAAAACGGAAAAATCTAAGTTAGACACTTCCGCAAGCGCCTCCATCATAGCGGTTTTGCTCCACTTTGAAAACGGTTTTTCACCGTCCGCATACGCCGCGCGGGCGTTGTTGCTCATGCTTACGCCGTTATATCCTGCCATTATTTTTTCCTCCTGCTTTTCTTTGTTAGGTATAGTATACTCTAAAATTAGAGTATTGTCAAGAATTTTTATTCCAAAATTAGAATATTTTGAATTGACTATTTGGGATGTTCGTGGTATTCTTTTATATAAGTTGCAAAAAAGGGGGGATTGTTTGATAAAATACAAAATAGATGTATTCGATGAATTGAAAAAACACGGCTACAACCAAACACGGATACAGAAGGAGCGATTATTACCTGCGCAGACAGCGCAGAATATAAAGGCAGGAAAAAGCATAACGCTTGAAACGTTGAATAAAATATGTATCATGTGCAAGATGCAACCAGGCGACATTATAGAGATGGTGCCGACAGATGAGGAGATTTTGAAATATTATTAAAAAATCATTGACATTATTCTAAAATTAGAATATGATGTATATGTCAGAGGAAGATAAGCAAAAGGGCGGGCACATGAGCCGCCCAACAAAAAACCAAACTAAGAGCTTGTGATAATTAAATGCGGTGGAAATGGCTGCAAGGGAGAAAAGATATAAACTTTGCGACAGGTTGTCGCGAAGTTTGTATCTCCAGAAAGAAGGTTGTGCATATGGGAAATCGAAAAAGGATGTTGGCGGTGCTTACTGTTTTGCTCATAATATGTGGTATGATTTACGGCATATCCGAAAAATCAGCGAAAGCAAAGAACTTTATCGATCCGGATACGGGTATTATTTGGTCAGCCACAATAGAAGATGGAATGGCAACTAATTTATATACAGCAGATGATATTGAGGAAACTGTTTTGTCTTCCGGTGCATTGATTGTGCCAAATGAAGTGACCGACAGCGCAGGAAACTCTTATCCGGTTGTCAGTATAGGCAATCCTAATATTACGGCGGCATCTTCCTTTTTGCAGGGAGATGCTTCCCTGACATATTTCTCTGTGGATTTTTCACAGGCAGCATCCCTGACAGCCATCCATAACTATGCTTTTTATAATTGTTACAAAATAACAGAAATAGAACTGCCGGACACGGTCGAAGAGATCGGAACGGATGTATTTTATGGCTGTACAGCACTCTCCCTGAAAGTGCAAAACTTAAATCTTGTATTGGAGGGAGATTTAGGCGTAAATGAGCTGCAATCCTATTCCCAATCTACCATGCGGGATTATTATATGGATAACATGTATGCTGCATATGGGGAGACACACTGGAAGTCGCTCGGAGACAGTTTTTGTGTGGAAATTGACGCAGGAGGGGGAAGCCTTTCTTCCGGCCTGCTGCAGGATTATTACTATGCAATCAATGGAATGGAAACGCTTGATTTGGACTGTGTGGCAGCCAGAGAGCATTATACACTGGATGGTTATTATTCTTCTGATGGAACAGAATATTATGATTATGATAGTGAGAAGGATGAGTTGGTCCGCAAGATTTCTTCTTTTTCAGATATTGAAGCGGAAACGCTGGTATTGACCGCAGAATGGATACCCGACACCTATAAGGTAACCTTAAATACAAATGGTGGCACAGTAACCAGTGGTGCAATTTCTTCTTATCAGTATACTAAAGGGGCAACGCTTCCGGCTGGTGCGGACAAAACCGGATATACATTCCAGGGCTGGTATACTGCAGAGGATCTGACTGGAGAAAGTATTACAAAAATCGGGCCGGAAGAATACGGTGATAAAAATTTTTATGCCGGATGGGAAGCAAATACCTTTACCATTGTATATGATGCAAACGGAGGAAGCGGCAGCATGCCAAACCAAACCATGACATACGATACAGTCGAAAAGCTGCCGGCAAACGCTTTTTCGCGGACAGGGTATACCTTCCAGGGTTGGACAACAGCCTCTTCCTCATCAACGGTAACGTATGCCGATCAGGAGAGCGTAAAGAACCTGAGCAGCACTTCCGGTAGCACGGTAACACTGTATGCGGTCTGGAAAGCAAATTCGTATACGGTAACGTATGATACGAATGGCGGAAGTGGGACTATGAGCAGCAGCACGGTAACGTATGGTGATGTATGGACAGCCAGCAAGTGTTCTTTTACAAAAACAGGCTACACGTTTGCCGGATGGAATACAAAGGCAGACGGAAGTGGAACAGCATATGAAGCAGGATTATCTGCGACTTGCAATACAGCTGCCGGTTATACGCTTTATGCGCAGTGGGAAGCGAATACCTTTACCATTGCATATGATGCAAACGGAGGAAGCGGCAGTATGGCAAACCAAACCATGACATACGATACCGAAGCCAAGCTGACGGCAAATGCATATACGAGAACCGGATATAGCTTCCAGGGCTGGTCAACAGCCTCTTCTTCATCAACGGTAACGTATGCCGATCAGGAGAGTGTAAAGAACCTGAGCAGTAAGTCAGGGGATACGATTAATCTGTATGCGGTTTGGAAAGTGAATACGTATACTATCACATATATTTTAAGTGACGGATGCTTTGAAGGGGATGTTTTGGAACAATATACTTACGGAATTGGTCTTGAGTTGCCGATACCGTCCCGGACTGGCTTTTCTTTCAGTGGATGGTTTACTTCGTATGACTGCAGTGGAACACCGGT
Source organism: Clostridiaceae bacterium (assembly GCA_021200535.1). Classification (GTDB taxonomy): domain Bacteria; phylum Bacillota; class Clostridia; order Lachnospirales; family Lachnospiraceae; genus Butyribacter. The sequence goes on from JAJQGL010000031.1 coordinate 4,073, forward strand.
TACAGAAATCGGAATAACTGACTGCGGCAATATTACACTTTATGCATCCTGGTCCACAAATAGCTACAGCATTACGTATGATCTGGGCAGTGACGCTGCCCAGATTAGCGGAGAATATGCAACATCTTACAATTACAGCCTGCAAAGTGTTTCCCTGCCATCTTCTGATCAGGTTACAAGAAACGGATATACATTTCTGGGCTGGTGGGATGGAAGCCAGATTGTTACAAAAATTGCAGAAAAAGAAATTGGAAATAAATCTTTTCAGGCTTTATGGCAGGAAAACAGTTCCACTGCAGTGGCAGTTGTAGAGATGGAGTCAACAGACGGCATCACAGAAGAGGTTTCAACAGATTCTGCTGCAGAGGATATTAACACCGGATATTACTTTGACCAGCTTACGGAGACAGAGCAGATGCTGTATAAGACAATGTATCATGTTTATTGCTTTATTCCGGAGGAAAAGCAGATTAATTGTACGGAAGCCGTGCTTTTGTCATCCAAGATAGAATTTACCAGAAAAAATGTAAAAAATGCACAGGCTGCTTTTATTTTGGAACATCCGGAAATATTCTGGCTCAGATATCTTTCGGTTTCGGCCGTTACGGAAAGCGATGGTGTATACCAGTGCGGTGTTTATCCGGTTGCAGCGTATAACACGGCAGTATATACCGCAGATGCCCTCACTTTTTACGGCTATTACACCAAAGCATTAGAAGATATTGGAGTATCTGATACGGATACTGACTATGAAAAGGTAAAAAAAATACATGATTATATCATTACAACATACAGCTATTCCAGTACGGGTTATACTTTAAATGAGGCTACATCAAATGATACCAGATCAGTGGGCAGGATGCTTGCTTCCAGAATAGGATGCTGTGAGGGATTTGCAAGTCTTATGAAGCTGTTCTGCGATGAATATGGGATTTCCTGTGTTCTTGTAACCGGTTCTAACCATATGTGGAATGAGATTCAGGTTGATGGTATCTGGTATGGGCTTGATGCGACATTTGATACAGTATGTCAGGATAAATACTTTCTTAAAGGAAAATCCACCTTTGAGGATGGCAGCCACAATCTAACGAACTCATTTTATGTAAATTCGGCAACCGGTGAAAAAATAACAGATTATGGATGTTTCGCAGCCCCGGAGATATCGGAAGAAGATTATGAAAAAAAGGGTGTGACAGAGGAACCAAGCGCAACAGATCAGCCGGGTGTGACAGAGGAACCAAGCGCAACAGATCAGCCGGGTGTGACGGATGAACCGACATCTACAGAAGCTCCTGTGA
>JAJQGL010000104.1 GCA_021200535.1 Clostridiaceae bacterium
TTTCAATTTTGCATTTTCCAGCAAATTATATGGTGATATTATTGGCGAGTACAGCATATCATATATTTTTTTTACATATGCATCCATAGTTGTTTCCTCCTTAATATTCATCATTATCAATGTGTAAATATTCGCTTAAAACTCTTCCAACAAACTCCTCCGCAACTGCAAGTTTTTCAATAGCTATATCAAAATCCGATACTTTCCAGTCCTCGCGCTTTTTCCCAATTTCATTTCTCAAATAAGTGTTAAAATACATTGCTAACAATGCTCCATTATCTGGCGCTTTATTTTTTATCCATGCATATTTTCCCTTAAATAATCGACATTCTGATAACTCCTTTCCCGACTGATTAACACAAAATCTTGTAATTAACTGTGGGACAATAATTTCTCTTATCTGTATGTCTAAACCCTTTTTTCTGTCAGCGAAATATAAATCGGGTCTTTTAAATGCCGCTGTATCTTTTGTCCTCGTTTGATTATAGATTGACAAAGCCTGTTCATAATCAATATGTAACAACTCTTGCAATTTATCAATGCTTTCTTTTTGTTTCTTCTCTTCTTCTTTCTGACGCTTTATTAATTCTGTATTCAAGTATGTATCTGCTGTCAGCCTGCCTATTCCCTTCTCTTTTGCAAGACCAAGCGGTACAATTTCAGCACTAACTCCAGAAGCAATCTCTCCCCTGAAGTCTTCATCAGAATCTAATAAATTTTCATCCTGCAAATGCTTAATAATTTCGCTCTCTTGCAGCTCCACTTTATACTTTTCCCAAAGTTCTGCCAATTGTAGGTTATGATGTGAAACAACATCAGCAATATTGTCTTCAGCCTTTTCAACTTCCTTATCAGGAATAACCCTTAAAACTCTACCAATAAACTGTTCATAAGGCAATTCATTCCTAAATGGTCTAAAAATAGCAGCAACACTCAAATATGGGTGATCATAGCCCTCACCCAGCATCGCCACATGAATAATAACATCTAAACGATGATTCTCTATATCCTGTTTAACTTCATCCTGCTTTTCAGGTGTCTGTCTACTATGAATCACATCTGCCCTGTATCCCTTATCAATATATAATTGTTTAATTTGTTCCGCATGATCAATGCTACAAGCAACAGCAATAATCTTATGAGGTACTTTTGAGTCGTTTCTTCTCTTTTTATCCAGTAATTTTATACTTTCATTGACAACACTTATTGAACATTCTTTAGAAAATGCCACCGAACGCCTTATCCATTCCTCATCACGCAATCCAAGTTCTAGCAGCTCTTCAACTGTATATGTGTTAGACTCATCCTTATCAATTGTCAATAATAATGTTTCTGGAACATATTCAAAATTTCTCAAGGATTTAACATATCCTTTTGCCATAGCCTGACTTAATTTATATTTATAAACTAACTCACCAGCTAATTCCATGCCATCTGTACGTATCGGAGTTCCAGTTAATTTAACAACCTTTGCCTTATTAAAATGATTTACTGTCTCAACCCATGTATCTGCCGTTGAATGATGCGCCTCATCTATAATAATCATATCAAAGTAATCTTCAGGCAAATAATTTAACGGTGAACTCGCCAATCTACTTTGTAATTTATGTATATTCAAAATCACTATATTTGCAACATCCAAAATTTCTCTTTTTACACTTCTTGTATACTCTACTAAAGCTGGAGCGTCCTCAACCTTATTAAAAATTTTTCTTTTATACCAAAAACTTTCCGGATTATCCGGATCCAATGAATCAATAACTGCATCGTTAATAGTTAACTGAGGAGTGATTATTAATGCCCTTCCTTTACAAATATGAAATGGTAACAAGCCTATTAATCCAGTTTTTCCAACACCTGTAGGCAAGACTACAATTGCATGTGTACTTTTTTTATTCCTTACAATAAAATGGTCATACACCTTGTAATACCCTTGTATTTGCGGTTCTCTCAACTCATTATTATCGTAAATATTGGGATTTGCTGTTTCAAAATAATGTTCATTATAATCTAATGTTGACATATAACACCTCTCATACGCATTTATCATTTCTTGATTTTACTAAAAAACATCCCATTTATATAATGCTACCAAAAATAATCCACATATGCAATAGCAATTTTACACAAATTACACATTTTGAAACAGAATGATGACACAATGCAAATGCTGTGCTAGAATAGCCATAGTACAGTGCTTGCAAATTTACGGAGCTATATACTGCCTGAAATTCCATCAACACCTCTCATACGCATTTATCATTTCTTGATTTTACTAAAAAACATCCCATTTATATAATGCTACCAAAAATAATCCACATATGCAATAGCAATTTTACACAAATTACACATTTTGAAACAGAATGATGACACAATGCAAATGCTGTGCTAGAATAGCCATAGTACAGTGCTTGCAAATTTACGGAGCTATATACTGCCTGAAATTCCATCTGCGGCATCGGTTAAAGAGCGCCGTAGAAATCTATATATAAAGGAGAACACAAATGAGACGTTTCGATCGAGAAGTAAAAGAGTTTAATGATATTGTTAAAATAATGGAGACATGTGATGTATGCCGAATTGCATTAAACAACAATGGATATCCATATATTTTACCTTTGAATTTTGGTTTGAAGGCAGAAAAGAATAGCGTTGAATTATACTTTCATGGTGCAAATGAAGGGACAAAATATAATATAATAAAAGCGGATAACAGGGCAAGCTTCGAAATGGACTGCAAACACAGACTGATTACCGACACAGATCGCGGATACTGTACAATGGAGTATAAAAGTGTGATCGGGCAGGGACATATTGAAATGCTTTCCGACGAAGAAAAATACGATGCATTATGTGTATTAATGAAACACTATCATCAGAAAACATTTCCATTTAATAAAGCTGCCATGCCACGCACAACGGTATTTAAGCTGATTGTCGAGGAAATGACAGGTAAGGCCAGGATAAAAAAGGCAGAAAAACCTTGATCATGCCCTTGTCCTTTAGCTGCCGTATTAAGGTGTCAGATAATCCGTATAAAAACCCTGCGCTCCCTTCTCTTCCCATGGCGCAATTTCTTCCTCCGTGTTATAAGTATGCATAAAAATTTGAATGCCTCGTTTCTGCAGCATGGAAAACAAGCTGTCTGTCGCCCTGGAAGCGTGCACAGTAATTACCTGAATACCATTCCGGTACGCAAAATCGGCTACATCACTCTCCGAAAAAGATGTGAGTTCATACAATGTCCAGATTACGGAATTCCAATCATAAATACCCATAATTTCATCAAACATTTCTTCATTATAAACTTGCGGGATAATTCTCTTTAAAACAGAAGAATCAAGCTGATCTGCCGTATCGGCCATATATTGAAAGGCCTTTGAAATATTGGGACCTGACGTATCTTTTGTATCCGTTACAATATAAATATCCGGATATTCTATCATCAGTTCAACGACATCTTCGAATGAGAGCGGAGTATATTTTCCCATTAATTTATAAGACAAAAACTCATCCTGTGTCAGTGCCTTTCCAATCTTATTTTCCGGTAAATCAATTTGCAAAAGATCAATCATAACAAGTTCTGACCAGTCATGTACTGCAACCAATTTATCATCTGATGTAACAGAAAAATCCACCTCAAACACACGATGCCCAGCCTGATAATTTTCTAAAAAAGCCTCTTTGCTGTTTGTATAAGTATCTTTCCCCACCCCGCCAAAAGCATGCGCCACATATTTATACTCCGTCCATGAATAATCAAACCGGTTTTCAAAATCATCTACATAAATCTGATTTTCACTTTGATATACATGAAGTAAAGTGTTCTCCTCTATTTCAGAAAGATCAATATAGCTTCCCTCTTTTTCCTTTGACACCGCAAATGACTCTGCGGAATTTAAATCGGAGATTGCTTCAAACGGAATTTTTATATTCTCTCCCTCTTCCAAAACAGGGACACTTCCCAAATACAGTTCATTGTCAACAAATAATGTCAATACATTCCCCTGCCAGTCCTCTTCCCTGAATGTTCCATAAAACAGAACAGCTGCTGCCAGCAGCGAAACCGCCACAGCCAAACTCCATCCCGGTTTTCTAAAAAGCACCTCTCTTTTTGCTGTCAGAAAAAGCAGTAACGTAATAAGCACGCAAATCAGGCTAAAAACAAAAAACGTAAAAATCCGCATCTGCTGTTTCAAAGAAGAAAGAATATCCGCCGGAAATCCCTCTTTTATAGTAACAAGAGCAGAATCTTCTCCTGATGTCAGCAGCAATACATCCTGCTGCCTGACAAACTGCTCCAGATTATCTTCTAAAATCCAGTCCTCGAGCTCCGCAGCGGAGTACGTTTTTTTCCCCCCCCAATTTTTCTGACTGAACCGTAATAGAATGTAAATATACAATTCCTTCCTGCCCAGTCAGCAAAAAACGATATGCTGCCGCCTTTTTACTAAGCTGGGACGAAACCGAAAAAACGGATGATACATCCATGGATGATGCATCCATATTATCATAAATCGCCTTTTTTTCCAAAAAACCATTTCCTTTATCAAAATAAAGTATATCCTCTGCATTTTCTTGTTTATTATATTCCACCTGAATACTATACTCTCCCACATCATACGGAAGCATAAAAATAACCAGACAGCACAGGCAGTAGCAGACAAACACTCCCAGAATAAACCAGCCTCTTTTTCGTGACCGGAGACATGCAGATGCATTCTGCGCAACCAAAATAAAGAAAGCTCCAATCTGCTTTCTTAAGACTACAATCAATACTATGCACACATAAAACACTGTCACAAGAAAAAGCCGTTCAAAAATCAGCGTTTTACGGAGCATTAACCGGGAATCTTCCAAAAAATCTTTCTCCAGATAAAGCTGGGAATCGCCATTTTCAGGCTGAATCAACAACCCGTCATCCTGCACGGAAATTTCTTTTATGTTGCCGCAGCCCTCGATCATCCCGCGAAGTTTGCTCCCCTCGTAGCAAACAACCGTTTCAAATCCATCATATTGTATTGTCAGGGAAACAAGCTGGTAATTTTGTGCCAGGATAGTCGGATCGAGCCGAAACTGCTGTACTGTTTCCGTCAGTTTCTCCGTAATATCAAATGATGCTTTTTTGTTATGTATCGTTTTTGAAAAAACATTCGATTCAGAGTAGCCATTTCCTGTATCATAATATAGAGCTGCCGTCGAATCAATATTCTCACGATAATTTACCGTCATAACACAGTCTGACACAGAAACCGGAAGCAGCAGAATACAAGCTGCCGCAACAATCCACAAAACAAGGAGCGGTATCTTAGTATGTGGTATTCTATACAATATAATACCAAAAAACTTTCTTAAGCCTCTCTTCATTCGCATTACTTCCTCCTGTTCTACAACAAATAATATTTCAACGAGTATTTCCATGACAAAAAAAGATATCCCCCGCTAATCCCGCAATAAGCTCTGGCAACCCTGTTTTTTTTCATCAGTGCAAGATAGCGTTCCGCACGCCTGTCCGGATACATTTCCTGATATGCCTCCGCCTGCTCCCGCCGCTCCTTTTGCAGCTCATGATTGTTTTGAATCAGATTTTTCCAGTTACTGATGCGAAGCTTATCCATAAAACTCTGATGCCATCTTTTCCGGTTGAATCCCCCAAGTACATTCGATGTATGCTGCCGGTAACAGCAAAGCTTTTCCGGCAGGCCGACAATCCTTCCGTGCCCTGCCGCAACAAGCGCAGTCCACCAGTCATGCATTTGCGCCTGTTCGGGGATATCGGTCAAAAGCCGGTGCAGGCTTTCATTCCACAGCATTGCGGCGCCCTGTGCAAAATTACACAAAAGCAGACTTTCAAACACCTTTTCCCCCGGCATATACAAGCCGCTTGCCCCCCAAAAGGAATCCGCCAGCACGTTTCCATCCTGATCAATCAGGCGGGCATCTGAAAACAATAACAAAGGTTCTTTTCTTTCCTTCTCTTCTTCCCGAATACGTCTTTGTAACCGTTCCAGCTTATCCGGCTCCCAGATATCATCCTGATCGCAGAATGCATAATCCCCCGGCTCCCTTACCTCTCTGACAAGCTTTGCAAAGTTCTGCTTTGCTCCCAGATTTGCGCTGTTTTGGGTCACCTCTACCTGTCCGGCATATTTCTCCGCAAATGCTCCGATCATCTCCATTGTCCTGTCATTTGAAGCATCATCACAAATATGAAGCTTCCAGTTTGAAACCGTCTGTCTGCCAATCGAATCCAGCTGCTCTGCAAGATAGCGTTCGCCATTGCAGGTTGCCATCAAAATATGAATAGTTACCGAATGCAGCTCTTTCCCTCTCATTGATTTGCCCTTTCCTTTTCCTTTCCCGTATCTCTGGATTTGCGTAAGCCAACGCAGAGAAATGCGTGGAACAAATTAATCAGTCCTGCCGGCCTGCGCCGCAGCGCAAACAGCAACAGCTTTAAAACCGCTTCATCCGGCCGGTACTCTTTCAGGCAGCGCCACAAAAATGCATCGCTAAAACATTCCTGTATAATTTGCCTGCGCTTTTTCCACGAGCTGCCCTCCATCCGGCTCAGACCCGCCAGCACTGCCAAACACTGTCTCGCGCAGGAATCCCGCAGCTTCTTTCCATCACTGCCGCCCCATTTTTCATAGAGTGCTATTGCCCGCCCAAAATTTTCTCTGACCACATACAGGCGGTCCTCCGGCATCTGGCTGGTAAGACTATGCCCACTGTCATCCCGCACATAATGATACAGCGTTCCCTTTCGCAATGCCATCTGTGTCACATGCTCCATATAATACAAATTAAACCGGAAATCTTCCCCCAGAGAAATATCCGGCTCGAACGTAAAATCAATCAGCTCTTTCCGGTAAAGCTTGTTCCAAACCGCATTCATATAGTATTGCACAACCAATTCTTCAAAAACAGCAGACGGACTTTTTCCTGCATCCTCCCCCTCTGCCTTTCCGATAACTGCAGATGTCCCATCTCCCTCAAAAACAGCAAGCTGATCCATCGAGTAAGCAGTCTCCTTCCCATTCTGATGTATCGTATATCCACAAACCGCCAGCTGCGCATTTCCATTATACATTGCCTGCAAAAGCGCTTCAAGCATATCCGGCTCCATCCAGTCATCGCTGTCCAGAAATGCAATATATTCCCCTTGTGCCATTGACAGGCCGCAATTTCTGGCCTGGGAAACCCCGCCATTTTCTTTATGACATACCTGCAGCCTTTTCTCCTTTTTTGCCATTTCATCTAAAAGCATCCCTGTTTTATCCTGCGAGCCATCATCCACTACAATACACTCCAGAAACGGATAGGTTTGCTGTAACACAGACTGCACTGCTGCCTCAATCTTTTTTTCTGCATTGTACGCCGGTATGATTACCGACACGATTCCCTTATTTTCCACAAAATAAATCCTCTTTTTTCTTTCCTGCATCCTGTATTTTGTATTTTTTAAGCTCCTCTGCCGTCACTCTGCGGTACTCCCTCCACTGGCTGCAAAAATCAGCATACCGGATGCATCTTGCCAGATACAGCGCCGTCCGGTACCAATACAACGGCATAACCGCCCATTTCTTTGCATGCAGATATTCTCTGCAGTAATAAAGCTCACTTCGTATATTCTGAATGTAGGCAAATGCTTTCACATGACATGTACTCCCGCCATGACGGTGTTCAATCACCGCCTCCGGATTATATATGGTCTGATACCCCGCCTCCTCCATGCGGATTCCCAGCATTAACTCCTCATCATACAAAAACGGGTATTCATCAAATGGCGTTACCGCCTCCGCACATGCCCTTGAAAGCATCAGGCAGCATCCCAGCACTGCATAGACCGGAAAAATTTGTTCATAGTCCCTGTTCAGCCCAAAATATCTGCTGTATCCCCTGCGAAAAATTGCATGCAGCCTGGTCCGCACTAGATATTTCTCTTTCAGGTTTGTCCGTTGGCAGACATTGCTCTTTTGCAGCCTTCCCTGAATGTCATATATTTTCGGGCCAACAATGCCAGCCTGCGGGTGCTGCTGCAGATAGCTCCACATTGTTTCAATACTGCCCTTCCGAAAAAACACATCACTATTTGCAATTAAAATCCCATCGCAGCCATCCGCAAGTGCCCTGGCTATCCCAACATTATTCCCGGCATTATACCCAATATTTTTCTGATTCCGGAGCAAAATGACCCCATACTTTTCCAGAACCTCATTTAGATCATATTCTGGCTGATCCGGCGAAGCATTGTCCACCAGATAAATCTGACAGGCTCCGTCTGCGGTACTGTCAGATATGCTCTGAATACATTGCAGCGTATCCTGCCAGCTTTGGTAATTTAATATCACAATTCCAAGCATTACTCTGTCTTTCACCTTTCATTTAATATATCCCAAGCCAGAGAAGCACCCGGAAAATACGGTCGTCACCTTTTCTCTGGCGATATAGCTTTCCTTCTCTGACTAAGCTTCTTCTCTGCCGAAAAGAATGTTTCCCTTCTAAAAGACAGCTGACCAGTCTTAAGCATTCTTCCTGTTCCACAGTCAGCCTTGTATTTTGATCTGTCCGCTGCCGCATCCGATTCCAGTCGCCAGCCCTTCCCGGCAGCTGCCCATTTCCATATATTTTCCAAAATGCCGCCGCCTGTCTGCTGATATCGTTTTGCTTCTTTTTAAACTGACGCAGACGTCCAAAAAACTCTGCCTTTCTGCTGACATCATTTCCAAGAACATTACCGCTGTGCTGACGGTAGGCAATATGAGGCGTCTCATCATAATATACTCTGCCAAAACAGCTTGCCACCAGATAAAACCAGCGGTCATGCATTGGAGTAAACTCCGGCAGGTCACGTTTTACCATTTCCCGCAGGCAGGAATTAATTATCATGGTACAGCCGGTAACAATATTTTCAATCAGCGCATTGCCAAACCCCGGACGCATAGGCGGACGGTAAATCTCAGATTCCAGCTCCCGCAGATTTTCATCTGTCAGCTTTGGACGGCAGCAATATAAAGCCGGTTCGTCCGGATTCCCTGCCAACAGTTTTTCGACACCAACGCGAACCTTATCCGACATCCAGTAATCATCCTGATCGGCAAAGGCATAAAAATCTGCCTGTTCATCCGCCCTCTGCAGCAGTTCAAAAAAGCTCGCAGTCACGCCCTGATTGTCTCCCTGATACCAATGTATTTTATCTGGATAAGTGCGTTCATATTCCGCCAGAATTTCCGGCGTATCATCCTGCGAGCCATCATCACGCACCAGCAGATGAATCGCTGCAACGCCCGCTTTCTCACAGTCCTGCTTTAAAATAGAATCCAGCTGTTCCCGCAAATACCGGCTGCCATTATAAGCCGACATGATAATCTCTACCCGTTTCACAGTATCCCTCATTTCTGCGCACACTCTTCCTTCTCTACTCCACGGTAAATTTCCCGCATCTGCTTTTCGACAATCTGTATGGAAAATTGCTTTACCCGCTCCATATTCCAACGCCCCATCTGTTCTCTTCGCAGCTCTCTTGGAATTGCAAGCTCCCCCTCTTTTTCCGTAAATAATCTTCTGATTTTTACCGCATATTCCTCCGGTGAAAAACTCCTGACAAGATAGCCGCCCTTTGTATGTTCAATCAGATCTCTTATTCCCCGGATGTCTGAAGCAATCACCGGCAATCCAACTGCCATTGCCTCCATCACTGCAACCGGAAGCCCTTCTCTTCCGGACGGAAAAAGAAAGCAGTCACTCTGTTGCAAAATTTCCGGCGTCCGGTCAACATAGCCTGCAAAAAACACCCTGTCCTCCAGTTTAAGATCAGCCACTCTTTTTTTCAATGCTGTTTCCATCTGCCCTTCACCGCAGATCAGATAGGCAAGCTTTAGATCCCGCAGCTCTGCCAGCGCTTCCACTGCAAGCATATTATTTTTCCCCGGCGCCAGCTCACCTACGCTAGTCAGAATCCGGTAATCCTTCGGAATCCCATATTGTTCCCTGATGTCATTCCCAGCGCTTCCCCTCTCAATTCCCCATCCCGTCTTTTGATATGGTGCAAAACGCTCCAGACGGATGCCAACGCCATTGGTTCGGACAACGCTGCCGCGGACCGGAAATTTCTGCGCCCTGATATAATCCTCTTGATTAATCGTGACCAGGCGGTCCGTATATCCCGCCATAAAACGCTCAACCGGATAATACAGCCAGTTTTTCAGCGGAACTCCTTTGCAAAAATGAAATCCATGCGCCGTATAGAGAACCGGAACGTTTCTTCCGGAGCGTTTTCGCTCCCTGTTTGCCGCAAGTCTCGCCAATACACCGCTGATGGGCATATGGCAATGCACAAGGTCAAATTGCTCCGCCTCCATCAGCGCACAGAGCTGGCGGTATGCTTTTTTCACCTCAGCCGACAAAGGAGAACGGCAAAAATCAATCTGATGGGTAATAATGCCGGTTCCATCCAGCCTGCTGTTATCTTTCCCATACACAACTGTATTCAGATTGGTCGCATAATGCACCTGATATCCCATCTCCTGCAATATTTTGACATTGTTCATCTCATGCTGCGGAATAAATCCGCTAACTCTTGTCACAAGCAAAGCCTTCTTCAAACCGCAACCTCCTTCTGGCACTTTAATCTCCCTGTTTCTGCTTTCAGGCGTCATTCCATATTTTCCTGTCCGAATCGAAGTCAGTCAGCCTGCCGTTTTTTTCTGGTACAGCGTAATCATTTCCATAAGTTCCTGCTCAACCGCAGAAAAGTCTCTCGTCTCAAACACCATCTCACTGTATACCTTGGGCGGACTGTCCAAAAGACGCTCCCCCATATAATGTTCAAATTCATAATACAGGCAGGCATCATCTACACTGCTTACCGCTGCCTCTTCCTCCTCACTTAACACGCTTCCCAAAAAACGGTGGTAAATTGCATCCTGAAGCTTTTTTTCAATCGCCAGATATCCATCCAGCACCCCTTTGACCGGCCGGGTAATATCTGACAAATACGCCTCGCTGCCATCATGCACCAGACAGGCAAGCACCAAACGGTCCGCATACCCTCTGGCGATCGCCTCCCTGCCGCAGGCAATACTGTGCTGTGCAACAGAATAAAATTCCGGGAAATGCCCATTTGCCCGCGTCATCATAGACTGTGCATGTGCGATATCCTCCGCCAAAATCTCACATTCCACCGGCTCCAGCGGTGTAAAATGTATTTTGCTGTATGTTGTAATATACATAATAATCCCCATTCCGGAGCGTTTCTGGCAACGGAATGCCATTAAAGCTATTTGTGACGCTCCTGCACAAATACCCGCATGCGCTAAAATGTCTGACGGTATTTTTCCTCCAGCCTGTCATACTGTTCTCTTCCATAAACGCCAATCCGCTGTATGTTGTTCATCATGCCTGCAAGAATTGAAATTCTTCCCCCGTATAACCCAAGCATCCTTTGCAATATTCCCTGGTTCATACTAAGATACTGAATCCGGTCATATGGAATGCTCAATATTGTCCTGGAAAAGATTCCCCTTGACAAATACAGCCGTTCCCCTGCATAGATTCCCGCCGCACGGTAAGAAAGAAAACATAAAAACAGGATAAATACCGTAAGCAATAACCCTCCCAGACAAAACCAGCCGCTGGCAGCATCCGGAAACACCTGATCCGCCTGTGCAATGCGCAAGCCAAGCTGCATACCAAATAACAGGGCAGCACCAAACAGGGCAGCTGTCAGACACTGCAATCCCAGATAACGGCGCGGCGGCTTTTTCAGTTGATCAAGCTCCGGCAGTGTAAATTCCGGCAAAAGAACCTCCATCTTCTTTTCCAGTTCCGGATAGGAATCCATCAGCAAAAGCTTCACTCCATTCGCTTCCTCGCCCTCGCCGCCTACATTAATGACCGTTACATATGCTCTTTTCAAAATTCTTCCCAAAAATGTATAGCGCAGTGAAACTGCATTAATCTTCTCCACCGGAACCGTATACTTTTTCTTTTTTAGGAAACCACAGCTGACATATACTTTATCGCGCTCTCTGCGGGCACGAAAGCGAAAATCTGCCAGAATGCATTTCACTATCGCCCAGACAGCTGAAATAACCAATGCCGCCCCAGTCAGACCCAGAAGAATTAAATCACCATATATTTCCTCATCTGCCGCCAAATGAAGCAAAACCCCTGCATCAATACAAGAACTAATACCGCTGACAATCAAAAGCAGTAATGCAGCAGCCGGCATCCCCATAATTCCACTGCAAATAATTTTACCTGCCGAATAAGTTACGTCATATTCCAGATGGTCATCATCCGGCTTCTCTTGCTGCTCCTGCACTGCCTCACGCTGAATCATCTGCACAAGCAGTTGTTTCAGATTCTCTGCGTCGCGTTTTTTCAATACAATCTGAATATCGGTACTATTGGCCGTAGAAAGGCTGTTTGTATCCAATTTTACCTTGCAGGTGCCAACTACTCTCTCGAAAAGATTCTGCTCCAGATTAATATTAGAAATTTGTATGACAGAAAGATTATTGACATGGCGCATCCATGTTTTCCGCTCATAGCGGATCGTACCATCCTGAACCGTTAAAGTGGTGCGGTACCATCGGTTTATATACCACAGGCAAACCAACATAAGAATCACAAACGTACCGCCTGCCGCCAGCAGCCCCTCCAGGATATCTCCGTTTTGTATCAATTCTTCTCTAAGCTGCACCACATCAGCGTTGGTGAAAATCAATGCGAGCAAAATAAAAAGAATCCCCCATATCTGCTCAATCACGTAAGTGATATGATTCCGCATTTTTATAATTTCCTGCTGCTCTCCCATTTTCTACCCCTCTCTTTTCTTCACAGCATATTGATTGATTCTCTTTTTTAAACGGCCGACAATCTGCTCTGCTGTCTCAGTCTCAAGAAAACGAATGGTTACGGCACCTCCCGCTGTTGTAACCATAACCTTGGACAGCCCAAACATCCTGTCAATCGGGCCGCTCTGCATTGCCACCTGGTGCAAACGTTCGATTGGCACCAGATCCCGGCGGACAAACAAAAATCCCTCTTTTACATCAATATCTTCTTCCGAAAAACGGTATCGGTATCTCTGATACCGCACAAACGGCTCCAGAATGCTCACACCCCACAGCAATACCAGCAAAACCACATAAACCAGGTTCAGATAAACAGGGAAATCCTTTCCCCTGAAAAAAAAGAATGCCGCACTGAGCATTGCCGTAAGCACTAACGCCCAAAAAATTGCATTTACCAGCATACAGCCGATTGCTTTTCTGCTAATTTTCTGATATTCCATCATTTGCCTCCCCTTTTCCTTCAAACCCTTAATAGCCACTAATTTTTTCTGATTCATCATCACTTTTTTTCACTTCACGGATCACTGCATAATAACCGCTCGTATCGTTAAGCGCAATATAAACCCGGTCCCCACGCTTATGCTTTAGCAGCGCTTTTCCCATGGGAGATTCTATACTGATCTTATTTTCCAATACATTACAGCGGATTGTAGTAACGATTTTATATGTCTCTTCGCAGTCATCCTCTTCAATATAAAGAACCACCGTATCATTTAATCCCACCTCATCCTGTTCCGATTCATCTTCGATGACATGCGCTGTCTTTACCATCTTTTCCAGATAACGAATACGGCTCTCATTTTCATTTTTAAATTTCTTAGCTGCCTTATACTCAAAATTCTCACTCAGGTCACCGTGCGCCCTCGCTTCTTTCACATCTTCCAGCGCCTGTTTCCTGACAACCAGTTTACGGTGTTCAATTTCCTCCTCCATTTTTTCAATATCACGCTTTGTCAAACGATCATACATAGCTTCCCTCCATTTTTATACGCGGCTTTTGGGTGCCGAAAAGAAAAAAGAGTATCCGGCATCTTACCGTCCGGATACTCTGAAAACACACACTTCAATCCGCCTGGCTGCGTATAATATTCTATGCCATAAAAGCTTTTACCTTTTGGTAAATCCCATCTGCATCCAGGCCATATTTCTTGATCAGTGAAACGGCAGGGCCGGATTCGCCAAAAGTATCATTTACGCCAATTTTTAATACCTTTGTCGGCGCTTTTGCAGAAAGGCAGTCACAAACAGCACTTCCCAGTCCTCCAATGACGGAATGCTCTTCCACCGTAACCACTTTTCCGGTTTCCTTTGCCGCTGCGACGATCAGATCTTCATCTAACGGCTTGATTGTGTGAATATTGATCACCTTGGCATCAATGCCGTCTGCAGCCAGCTTTTCTGCTGCCTCTAACGTTTCCGCTACCTCAAGGCCGGTTGCAACCAGTGTCACATCCTTTCCTTCCCGAAGCGTAACGCCCTTTCCAATCTCAAATTTATATTCCGGACGATCATTGATCACCGGCACTGCCAGTCTGCCAAAGCGGATATAAACCGGTCCCTGATAGTCGAGCGCAGCCTTTACTGCTGCCTTTGCCTCAACATCATCTGACGGATTCATCACAACCATCCCCGGAATTGTGCGCATCAGCGCAAGATCCTCACAGCACTGGTGTGTAGCGCCATCCTCTCCAACAGAAATTCCTGCATGAGTTGCGCCAATCTTGACATTTAACTTTGGATATCCCACAGAATTGCGAACCTGCTCAAAGGCACGCCCGGCTGCAAACATAGCAAAAGAACTTACAAAAGGAATCTTACCCGTTGTTGCCAGCCCGGCTGCAATGCCAACCATGTTGCTCTCCGCAATACCACAGTCAATATGCCTGTCCGGAAAAGCCTTTTTGAATATGCCGGTTTTTGTCGCAGCTGCAAGATCTGCATCCAGGACAACCAGATCAGGATATTCCTTTCCCAGCTCTGCAAGCGCATTTCCATAGCTCTCTCTTGTAGCAATTTTTTTAACGTCTGCCATTTTTTCCTCCTATCCGCTCTCTATAAGCTTTCTCCGATTTTGTCAAGGTCTGCCATCGCCTGTGCATACTGCTCATCATTCGGCGCTGCCCCATGCCAGCTCGCCTGATTTTCCATAAAAGACACTCCCTTGCCCTTTACACTCTTTGCAATAATTGCTGTTGGCTGCCCTTTTGTCTCTTTCGCCTTCTGAAATGCTGCAGCAATCTGTTCAAAATCATGCGCATCAATCTCAATCACATGGAATTGAAACGCTTTGAACTTGTCTGCAATCGGATACGGAGAACAAACATCCTCAATTTTACCATCAATCTGTAACCCATTGTTATCGACGATAAATACCAGATTATCCAGTTTTCTGGAACCTGCAAACATGGCCGCTTCCCATACCTGGCCTTCCTGAATCTCACCATCTCCAAACATACAGTATACACGGTAATCTGCCTGATCCAGCTTTCCGGCCAGAGCCATGCCCACTGCTGCGGAGCCGCCCTGCCCGAGCGATCCGCTTGACATGTCAACACCCGGAATGTGCTTCATATCAGGATGTCCCTGAAGATAAGAACCCACATGGCGTAATGTTTTCAAATCCTCCACCGGGAAAAATCCTCTGTGTGCCAGAGTCGAATACAATGCCGGAGCAATGTGCCCCTTTGACAAGACAAAACGGTCCCTGTCTGCCTTTTTTGGATTCTCTGGATCAATATTCATCTCTTCAAAATAAAGATAAGTCAAAATGTCTGCTGCGGACAAAGAGCCGCCCGGATGTCCGGACTTTGCGCTGTGCACTGCTGTCACAATGCCCTTGCGTACTTCATTCGCGGTTTTCTTTAATGCTAATGTATCCATGTTTTTTTCCTTTCTGCCTATTCGCCAAATACTGCTTTATAATCAGCCTGGAATTTTTCAATTCCCTGATCCGTCAGCGGATGCTTTGTCATCTGTTCAATCACTGCATACGGAACCGTTGCAATATCAGCGCCCGCCAGTGCACAGTCTGTTACATGGATCGGATTGCGCACGCTTGCCGCAATAATCTCTGTGCTGATCTCCGGATAATTTGCAAAAATTGCAGATATCTGTTCAATCAGATCAATTCCCGGCATGGAAATATCGTCCAGGCGTCCAAGGAACGGAGATACGTAAGCAGCTCCCGCCTTTGCAGCCAGAAGCGCCTGATTCGCAGAAAAAATCAGCGTAACATTACATTTAATCCCCTCGCTGGCAAGCACTTTTGTTGCCTTTAAGCCTTCCACTGTCATAGGAATCTTAACCACCATGTTCGGATGAAGCTTTGCAATTTCTCTTCCCTCTGCAATCATCCCCTCAGCATCAACCGTTGTTGCCTTAACCTCGCCGCTGATCGGTCCGTCAACAATAGCGGCAATCTCTTTTAATACGTCCTCCTGGCTTTTTCCGCCTTCTTTTGCAATCAGGGACGGATTGGTTGTAACACCACAAATCACTCCCATATCATTTGCTTTTTTAATGTCCTCAATCTTAGCTGTGTCAACAAAAAACTTCATAACTATGTATCCTCCTGTCTCATAATAATTTTTATTTTTAGATTACATATATTGTTCAGTATACAACGTTTGGCAAAGCAGGTCAACGAAAAAACCACCCCGAATATATTCTCCGTTTCCCCATGTCTCTGAAAAAACAGGTCAGATCACCGCATCGGTATTGTCCGTTGCATGAATCCAAACAGAACCGTTTAATGGTTGAAAACGAATGGTTCTCCCCACTTCACCCCCGGTAACCTCCTGTACCAGAGAAACTCCCAGCCGCTTTAGCGCTTCTCTCGCCTGCAGCACATTCGCCGTTCCGATATCCGGTTTGTCTGCCACAACGGTAAACGGAAACATCCTTGCACCGCCAACCAGCTTTGCTTTCAGCCTGCGTTTGTCCGCTCCCATGCCGCACACCAGCCGGTACAGTGCCGGAACACCGGTATCGACATATTTCTCTTCTTTTTCTTTTTCCAACGCCTGCGTGGAATCTGGAAGCATTGCATGAAGCATGCCTCCAATCCCGGTCACTTCATCATATAAGCAAACGCCGACGCAGGATCCCAGCGCATATGTCACAAGCGTATGTGTTCCCTTTGCCGCTTTCATGTCTGAAATTCCAACTACACTTTCTTCCACCTCTATACTCCTTCTGAACCTGCCTACACGTCACATTTTGCCCTTATCCATACAAATGATGTCAGGGCAAAAGAATTTTATTTGTACATTGGACCATACGCAGCGCACGCACGGTAGTCCTGTCCCTCTTTATCCATTCCAAACGCATTCCATGCTGCAGGGCGGAAAATATCCTCCTCAGGAACATTGTGCATGCAAACCGGAATACGGAGAATAGAAGCCAGTGTAATCAAATCTGCACCAATATGTCCATAACTGATCGCACCGTGATTGGCTCCCCAGTTATTCATCACATCATAGGCTGTCTTAAATGCGCCTTCACCGGTGATGCGCGGTGCAAACCAGGTACACGGCCATGTGTAATCCGTTCTCTTCCAGAGCTTGTCAGATACCTCATCCGGAAGCTCAACCGTATAGCCCTCGCAGATCTGAAGCACCGGCCCTAATCCCTTTACCAGGTTCAGACGAATCATTGTAACCGGCATCGTTGCCCTGGTCAGATATCTGGAAGAAAATCCGCCGCCGCGGAAATAGCCATTGTCTGCCTCGCACCATTCCGTTGCGTCCAGACAAGCTTTCTGATCTTCCATCGACATCTCCCAGAATGGTTTCATAACTCCATTGCCATCTGCATCCTTCACCTCGCCGCAGGCATCCAGGCAAGCCGCACCGGAGTTGATCAGGTGCAGGAACCCGCCTGCCTCTTTTGCAACTCCCTCAAGCTCGTACCCAGTCACTCTCCTGACCGCATCTGGGCTCCAGTATGTACGCACATCTGCAAAAATCTGTGCTCTTCCGGTCAGCAGCTTCATAAACAGCATTCCCAAACCATTCAATGTATCATTTTCTGTTGCCAGAATATATGGTTCTCTCGCGCCATTCCAGTCAAAAGAAGAATTCATAAGCGCCTCGGCAAAATCCCCGTTCGGATAAAAGTCTGTCCACTGTCTCTGCCCCTGGAAGCCTGCAGCAATCGCATTGTGGCCAACCGCTTCTTCCTCTCTTCCCTCCGGAAGGTTTTTATTGCCGTTCATCAAATCTTTCATAATACACATCATTTTAACGACAAATTCCCAGTCTCTTTCCTTCTGTTCATCACTTCTTTTTACAAACTCCGGATTTTTATCCCAGCCCTCACGGCAATGGGATTTTGTCCAGGAAAGTGCCCTCTCATACTCTGCTTCATCATAAATGCCCTCTGACATGCGCCGTATAATCTCCACCTCATCAACCGACTCTACACGCATCCCAAGGTATTCCTCAATAAAAGACGGATCAACAATAGAGCCCGCAATTCCCATTGTCACAGAGCCAATCTGCAGATAGGATTTGCCGCGCATCGTCGCAGCAGCTACTGCCGCACGCCCAAAGCGCAAAAGCTTTTTCTGAACATCCTCCGGAATCTCTGTATCGTCCAGATCCTGTACATCCTTTCCGTAAATTCCAAATGCCGGAAGCCCCTTTTGGGCATGTGCTGCCAAAACAGCGGCCAGATATACCGCACCCGGCCTTTCTGTACCATTAAAGCCCCAAACACCCTTGATTGTGTTCTGATCCATGTCCATCGTCTCAGAGCCGTAGCACCAGCAAGGTGTGACTGTCAGCGTAATGTCAACCCCCTCCCGTTTAAATTTATCCGCACATGCTGCCGCTTCCGCCACGCGTCCGATTGTCGTATCTGCAATAATGACCCTGACTGCTTCCCCGTTCGAATACCTCAGATTTTTTCGAAAAAGCTCTGCTGCCTTTTTCGCCATATTCATCGTCTGTTCCTCCAGCGACTCACGAACTTTCAGCGGACCTCTTCTACCATCAATGGTAGGACGGATTCCAATTACCGGATACTCCCCAATCAATCTGTTTTCTGCCATCTCTTCTCCATCCTTTCTATGATTATAATTGCAGGCAAAATGCTTTTCTTTGCTGTTTTAGAACACGTTGCCCAAAGATAATTTTATTATACATCATATTTGTGAACTTTGCACGAAAAAAATCCGGCGCGGCGTGTCGTTATATGCTACAATGATAAGCAGACCGCACATGCCTGCATGTGAGAGCGCACCGAAACAACACACGATTGGAGGTATCACTATGCCAAATCCTTATTTACCCGGCTGGGAATATATTCCTGACGGCGAGCCAAGGGTATTCAATGACCGGGTCTATGTCTATGGTTCACACGACCGCACTGCATCTGACAAATTCTGCGATTACAAACTTAAGGTCTGGAGTGCCCCCTGCAGTGATCTGAACCACTGGGTATGCCACGGCGACATTTTCCACACACGCCCGGACAGAGACCACGACGCTTCCGTAAGCTGGTCAGACAAAGAATTATATGCACCGGATGTCATAGAAAAGGACGGAAAATATTATCTCTACGCATACATAGTCGATTCTCTGGGATGCGTAGCGGTGGCGGACGCGCCAGAAGGGCCATTCCGCCTGCTTCACAGCTACCACTTTCAGGAAAACAGGGAAATATACGGAAATGGAAGCTTTATTGACCCCGGCGTACTTGTAGATGACGACGGACGCGTATATATGTACTGCGGCTTTCTCCGTTCTTTTCTGGTTCAGGTCAACCCCGATAACATGTACGAAATAATAGAGGGCAGCTGCATTGAAAATATCATTCCGGCTCTCCCCGATGATGAAGCAGGCTTTTTTGAAGCATGCTCACCCAGAAAAATCGGCAGCCGTTACTACCTGATATACTCTCCAAACCGCGGAAGCCGCCTTGCCTATATGACTTCAGACAGCCCTGCCGGTCCGTTTTCTTATCAAGGGTATCTCATCGATAATGGTGTGGATTACCCAGGCGGAAACAACCACGGCTCAATCTGCCAGATCAACGGCGAATGGTATTTGTTCTACCACCGCATGACGAACGGAACGATTATGTCCCGCCGCGGCTGCGTAGAAAAAATCACAATTCTTCCGGACGGAACCATTCCTACTGTAGAAATGACGTCCCTTGGTTTTGAGACATCGCTAAACCCTTACGAAAAACACAGCGCAGACATAGCCTGCTATCTGACAGGCGGCTGCTTTGTAACCGAAAAAAATCCTTTCTGTTTTACCGTTACAGGCATTACAGACGGCTGTGTAATCGGTTATAAATATTTTGACTTTGGCACAGACAAAAACAACAGGACCATGAAACTCCTTCTTTCTACCTACGGCTGCGGCTGCAATGCAAAGGTTGATGTTTTTCTGGACGATCCCAAAACCGGCAGGAAAATCGGCTGCTGCCACATAGGAACAGACGATGGCATCTATGAGGCAATTTTAGAAAAGGCTGAGGACAGACACGCTGTGTTTTTTGTTGTGCAGCAGAACATTTCCGGGTCATTTGAGGATATGTTTTCCGGCAGATACCTCTTTGAACTGGCAGAATTTGTATTTCTCAAATAAACAGCGCATGGTCGTTGTTTCCTGTTGCAAATTTACTATAAATATACTAAAATACAGATAAAAGTTTTTTACAATTAAATAACAGAAAGGACGGTAGGCAAGAATGGAAAACATGCCAAAAATCAAAATCGGTATTGTTGCCGTGAGCAGAGATTGTTTCCCGGAATCACTCTCTGTAAACCGCAGAAAAAATTTAGTAAAGGCGTATGCAGAAAAATACGACGCCGCTGACATTTACGAATGTCCTGTATGTATTGTGGAAAGTGAAATCCATATGGTACAGGCCTTAGAGGATATCAAAAAAGCCGGCTGTAACGCGCTGTGCGTATACCTCGGAAACTTCGGTCCAGAGATCTCTGAGACACTTCTCGCAAAACATTTTGACGGGCCAAAAATGTTTGTTGCTGCAGCAGAGGAAACTTCAAAAGACGGCGGACTGATCCAGGGGCGCGGCGACGCATACTGCGGTATGCTGAACGCAAGCTATAACCTAAAGCTGCGCAATGTAAAAGCATACATACCGGAATATCCGGTTGGAAATGCGGAAGAATGCGCTGACATGATTCATGAATTTGTGCCGATTGCACGCGCAGTTGCCGCATTGAGCGACTTAAAGATCATCAGCTTCGGCCCGCGTCCATTAAACTTCCTGGCTTGTAATGCCCCAATCAAACAGCTTTACAATTTAGGAGTGGAAATCGAAGAAAACTCTGAGCTTGACCTGTTCGAGGCATTTAACAACCACGCCGGCGATCCGCGTATTCCGGATGTAGCAAAGGATATGGCAGAAGAGCTTGGAAACGGCAACAAAAAACCGGAAATTCTCGACAAGCTGGCACAATATGAAATTACTCTTCTCGACTGGATCAAAGACCATAAGGGATATAGAAAATATGTTGCCATTGCCGGAAAATGCTGGCCTGCATTCCAGACACAATTTGGTTTTGTGCCATGCTATGTAAACAGCCGCCTTACCAAGATGGGAATCCCGGTATCATGCGAAGTTGATATCTACGGCGCATTAAGCGAATTTATCGGAACAGTTGTCAGCAATGACACCGTTACGCTTCTTGATATTAACAACACTGTGACACCGGATATCTACGATGAAGACATCAAAGGCAAATTTGACTATACCATGAAGGATACTTTTATGGGCTTCCACTGTGGAAATACTGCTTCTACAAAGCTCTCGTTCTGCGAGATGAAAAACCAGATGATTATGGCTCGTTCTCTTCCGGAAGAGGTTACAAACGGTACATTGGAAGGCGACATTATTCCTGGTGATATCACATTTTTCCGCCTGCAGAGCACGGCAGATGCAAAGCTGCGCGCATACATTGCCCACGGCGAAGTCCTTCCGGTGGCATCCCGTTCCTTTGGCGCAATCGGCATTTTTGCTATCCCTGAGATGGGACGCTTCTACCGTCACGTACTGATTGAAGGCAATTATCCGCACCATGGCGCTGTTGCATTCGGCCATTTCGGCAAAGAATTGTACGAGGTATTCAAATATATCGGCGTTGATGTAGATGAAATCGGCTACAATCAGCCGAAGGGTGTTCTGTACAAAACAGAAAACCCATTTTGCTAAACAATAACAAAAGCAGGGAAATGCCTGTTCTGCGTTTCAACTTTATATCAGGAGGTTTCAAATGAATTACTTAATTGGTATTGATCTGGGGACATCTTCTACTAAGACTGTTCTCTTCGATGAAAACGGCGAGGTGATCTCCTCCGCCAGCAAGGACTACCCACTGTACACGCCGCAAAACGGCTGGGCAGAGCAAAAACCGGAGGACTGGCGCGATGCTGCTTTGGAAACCATCTCTGACGTTGTGAAAAATTCTGGTGTTGCCGCCCAAGACATCAAGGGCCTTGGCATCTCCGGACAGATGCATGGTCTGGTTATGCTGGATGAAGCCGGAGAAGTAATCCGCCCTTCTATTATCTGGTGTGACCAGCGCACATCAAAAGAATGCGAAGAAATGACCGAAAAAATCGGCCGGGAACGTCTTGTAGAAATCACGGCAAACCCGGCAATGACCGGATTTACTGCTTCCAAAATACTCTGGGTGCGAAACAATGAACCTGAAAATTATGCGAGGTGCAGGCATATCCTGCTTCCTAAGGATTATGTACGCTACATACTGACTGGCGAATTTGCAACAGAAGTATCGGATGCATCCGGTATGCAGCTGTTAGATGTTCCAAAGCGTCAGTGGTCTGACGAAATACTGGAAAAACTGGACATCGACAAAAATCTGCTTGCGAAAGTTTACGAATCTCCTGAGGTAACTGGAACCATTCTTCCGGAAATTGCCAAAAAGGTCGGCCTATCTACTTCTACCGTTGTAGTAGGAGGTGCCGGCGATAATGCTGCAGCCGCTGTCGGAACCGGCGTTGTTGAAGACGGAAAAGCTTTTACCACAATCGGAACCAGCGGCGTGGTATATGCACATTCCAGCAACATTTCCATTGACCCGCAGGGACGCGTACACACTTTCTGCTGTGCCGTACCGGGTGCATGGCACGTAATGGGCGTCACGCAGGCAGCCGGGTACTCTCTCGCATGGTATCAGGAAAATATGGGAACCAGCTATGCTGCCGAGGCAAAAGAAAAGGGCTGCTCAGCCTTTGAAATTATCAACAAAGAGGTGGAGGAAACACCAATCGGTGCGAACAAGCTGATCTATCTTCCTTATTTGAACGGTGAGCGCACTCCGCATCTGGATGCTAACTGCCGCGGTGTCTTTTTCGGCCTTTCCAGCATGCATACCCGAAAGGATATCGTCCGCGCTGTTATGGAGGGAATCAGTTACTCCCTGACAGATTGTAAAGATATTCTTGCTGAGATGGGAATCTGTGTAAACGATATGATGGCATGCGGAGGCGGTGCTAAAAATGCAGTACAGCGCCAAATGATGGCAGATATGTATGGCTGTAACGTCAATACGGTAACTGCTACCGAAGGACCAGCTCTCGGTGTAGCCATCCTTGCCGGCGTTGGTGCCGGAATCTATGAAAGCGTGGAGGCAGCCTGCCGTAAGATGATTCATACGGATCCGGCAAAAGAATGTAAGCCAAACGCAGAAAATACAAAACAATACGATAAGTACCACCAGATTTATAAGAATCTATACACTGCACTGAAAGATCAGTATCAGGCACTGGCTGAGCTTTAAACAAAAATCGCCATTCGGTGCCTAATAGCAAACATATCATATAAATATCTTTTCAGATGCGCAAAGAACTGCATGCTATAACATATAGTATGCAGTTCTTTTTTTACACAGTATTTATATAGCATGCTATAACATATAGTATGCAGTTCTTTTTTTACACAGTATTTATATAGCATGCAGATTTTTCATTGAAATGTCCATAATCGGAGCAGAATGTGTCAACGCACCGCTGGATACAAAATCCACTCCGACATCCAGAATTTTTTTAATATTTTCTTTTGTAACATTACCGGAACACTCCGTCAGGGCACGCCCATCAATAATACGAACTGCCTCTTTCATCTGTTCCGGCGTCATGTTATCTAACATAATAATATCTGCACCAGCCTCAACCGCTTCGCGGACCATATCAAGATTTTCCACTTCCACTTCAATCTTGTGGACAAATGAGACGTATTCTTTTGCCATCTGTACTGCCTTTGTAATACTTCCTGCTGCGCCGATATGGTTATCTTTCAGCATAACGCCGTCTGACAAATTAAAACGGTGGTTCGAACCTCCGCCGACTTTCACTGCATACTTTTCAAACACCCGCATATTCGGCGTTGTCTTTCTAGTGTCCAAAAGCTTTGTCTTTCCATCTGCAAGCAGCTTTACAATACTGTTTGTATAAGTGGCAATTCCGCTCATTCTCTGAAGATAATTCAATGCTGTCCTCTCACCGGACAAAAGCGCACGGATGTCCCCTGTAAGTACAGCCAGCCGTTCCCCTGCTTTTACCGCATCTCCATCCTTTGCATGCATTTCAAATTCCACCGTATCATCCAGTAACTCAAAAACCCGCTGAAACACCGGCAGTCCTGCGATAATACCATCCTGCTTGCAGATCAGCTCAACCCGCCCCTTCTGATATTCCGGCATAACCGCATTTGTCGATATGTCCTCGCTTGTAATATCCTCCTGAATCGCCTGCATAATTAACGAATCAATATTAACCTTCATTGTAATCGAATCATTCATGACTTTGTCTCTCCCTTTCAATTTCATCTAAAACAATTTTCTTGTATTCTTCCATCAAGGCATCTACATCCTGATACAGACTACAATCTGCCAGATGATCCACTTCCTGCCATTCTATTTCCGGCAGTCTGCCCGTAATATCTGCCGCAGCACGCTTTGCAAATACAATAGATTCCAGCAGTGAATTACTGGCAAGGCGGTTTTTCCCATGAACACCATTGCAGGATGTCTCTCCAACCGCATACAGCCGCTCCATGGATGTCTTACTAAATATATCTACCTTGATTCCTCCCATAAAATAATGCTGTGCCGGAACTACAGGCACATATTCTTTCGTTGGGTCATATCCCTCTTCTAGGCACTGCTGTAAAATATTAGGAAAATGATTTTCAATTTCCGCTTTAGGAATATGCTCCATCGACAGCCAGACATATGGCATGCCATCTGCCGCCATCTGCTTTCGGATTTCTGCCGTCACAACATCCCTTGGAAGCAGCTCATTGCAAAAACGCTTCCCATCTTTATTGAGCAGGATAGCGCCCTCTCCCCGGACAGATTCGGAAATCAGAAAACGCCTCCCCTGTTTTTCAGAATATAACGTTGTCGGATGTATTTGAATATAATCTATATGCTCCAGCAAAATATCATGGCGCTTTGCAATAGCCAGGGCATCTCCGGTAATATGCCTAAAATTGGTAGAATGCCGATAAAGGCCGCCCAGTCCGCCACATGCGAATACCGTAAACTTTGCCTGAATCAGTTCCAACTCTCCGTGCGGATTCTGCACAACAACCCCATAACAGGCTTCCTCATCCGTAATGATATCCAGCATGGTCGTATGCTCTGCAATTTTGATGTTTTTTCGGTTTTTTGCACACTCTAACAGCGTACTTGTAATCTCTTTTCCGGTACAATCCTCATGAAACAAAATTCTCGGCTGGCTATGACCGCCCTCTCTCGTGTATGCAAATCCCGACTGCCCCATCTCAAAGCTCACGCCAAAATCCACCAGCTCGCGAATCACCTGCTCAGAAGAGCGGAGCATCACATCGACAGACTCCTTATTGTTTTCATAATGCCCGGCACGCATCGTATCTTCAAAATATGCCGCATAGTCCTCTTCTCCGCGCAACATACAGATTCCTCCCTGTGCCAGAAAAGAATCGCTTTTGTCTGCCTCCTCCTTTGTGATCATGAAAACCTGCACATTTTCCGGAAAATGCAGCGCACAAAAAAGCCCGGCAGCACCTGTCCCTACAATAATAACATCTGTTTTTTTCGTCATAGCACACCCATTTTTACTTCAAAACAAACTGAAGTTTTCTCCTCTTCCTCACACGTGTTTTTCTGTTTCCGCAATACTTTACTGAAACACCCACAATGTATCGAGTATAGCATAAGCAGGCGAATTTTACAAGTAGTGCGGGTTAATGATTGCTTTTTCCAACATGGTAATGTATAATAAACATATGTACATTGTTACGTGTTTAGAGGAGGGAAATATGGATATTAGAGATTTTATGGATTTAAGTAAACTGCAGGAAATCCAGGACAAGTTTTCAAACGCAACCGGACTTGCTGCTATCGCAGTCGACATGAACGGTGAATACATTACAGAGGGAAGTAACTTTACTGATTTTTGTATGAAATACACCCGCGGAACAACAGAGGGACTTCGCCGTTGTGTAAAATGCGACAACGAATGTTCCGGAGTATATTATTGTCATGCCGGCCTGATGGATTTCTCCATTGACATCATACTGGAGGGCCGGAAAATCGGCGCTGTGATCGGAGGACAAATCCTTCCGTCAGCACCAGATGAAGAACAGTTTCGCGCTACCGCAAAGGAATTGGGCATTGACCCGGATGCATATATCAACGCTCTGCGAAAGGTTCCGATCAGTACCGAAAAACAAATCCGCGCAGCAGCTGATCTGCTGGAGGTTACGGTAAACACTTTGGTTGCTTCGGAATACGCAAAGTCTTCCAACACAGAAAAACTGGATGATCTAAGCAAAGAAATCAAGCATGCGACTGAAATCATTGACACAATCAATACAAATACACATTCCTTAAAGTCAATCGCAAGCAAACAGAAAATGCTTTCCCTGAATGCATCCATCGAGGCGGCAAGGAGCGGAGAAGCTGGTGTTGGATTTGCTGTCGTTGCAAAAAGCATGGGCGACTTATCTTCTCAGTCATCTACTATTTACGGCGATATTGAAAAATCTGTCCTTGAAGTGACCGCTTCTATTGATAAGCTTGCTACCCTGCACAACAAATAATATTGATGTCAGGGGGGGTAAAAGCCTTTTGATTCTGGCATCATTTGATCATTTAAAATCTAACAAAATCAAATAAAAAACCTGCAGAAACTACTGCAGGTTTTTATTTGATTTTGCCATCTATGTAACAACGATAAGCATCTTTTAGTGTACTGCGGCTTCTTTGAAAAAACCGCTCTTAAAATTCCGGTTCAATCAAACCAAATGTATTCCCTTTTCTCTTATATACAACATTTACTTCATCTGTTGTGGCATTGCGGAATACATAAAAGTTATGTCCCAGCAAATCCATCTGGATGCACGCTTCCTCCGGATCCATCGGCTTCATGGCAAATCTCTTGGAACGGATAATTTTGATTTCATCATCATCCTCAATCTCTTCCTCTACAAACGCCTTGCTAAGATTCGCAGCAGCCTGTTTCTGATCAACAAGCTTATTTTTATATTTGCGAAGCTGACGCTCGATAATTTCCTCTACCAGGTCAATAGAAACATACATGTCATTGCTAACCTGCTCTGCCCGGACAATATTACCCTTCATCGGAATTGTAATTTCTATCTTCTGTCTCTCCTTCTCCACACTCAGCGTTACATGCACCTCTGTCTCAGGTGTAAAATATCTCTCCAATTTCCCAATCTTCTCACGAACCGCTGATTTGAGCCCTTCTGTAACATCAATATTTTTTCCGCTGATAATATACTGCATAGTTACCACTCCTTTGCTGTTTTCTAGTATAGTCCCCATAAGCCCTAAAAATAAGTCACAAAGCTTTTTTCGAACTATCTAAATTATACACCAGCCCCCCTTAAAAAGCAAGGTATACTTGCTTTTTAAGCCCCTTTTGAAAGCCCCTTTCACAGACATGACGGCGCATTTCTTTTTACTATTTGCAACTGTTTTTTTGCACAAAAACACATTAATAATTTTCTTATTTTCTGACAATTCAAAATGGCAAAAACCGACATTTATCCCCCCGATGTCAGTTCAAAACTTTAGTAACATAAGACATTATAATTGTGGATAATGTTTAAAACTGCGTTAATAACTACTAATTTGACGCTTTTTTGTAACATAAAAATGTGAATAACAAAAGAATTATCCACATTTTTATAGCAAATATTACATCTGTGAAACAAAATTGTAATATTTAACATTGCAGTTCAATGCTCTCGATTTGTCAATTTTACCGATATTGTCTGACAATTTACAATTCCCGAAAAAACATCTCTCCGGCATCTGTAAAAAAGCAGCTTTCCGCCACCCACAAGAAGCAGCTTTCCGTCATCCGCAAGAAGCAGCTTTCCGACACCCACAAGAAGCAGCTTTCCAGGAAATAAAAAAAGAACCGGAATACACGGTTCTTTTTTTATTTCTTTTTACCTATTCATACCATTTTATAAGATTAAGAAAATTTACCTTCACATTATGTATCTTAACCTATTACTTTCTTTACTGCCTCCAGTACACGGTCTGCCTGGAAAGGTTTTACAATAAAATCCTTTGCACCGTTCTGGATCGCTTCGATAACCATTGCCTGCTGACCCATTGCTGAACACATAATAACATTCGCACCGGCATCAATCTCTTTAATTTTCTTCAAAGCCTGAATCCCGTCCATCTCAGGCATGGTAATATCAAGTGTAATAAGGTCTGGTTTTAATTCCCCGAACTTCTGAACAGCCACAACGCCATTCTCCGCTTCGCCTACTACATTATAGCCTCCCTTTGTCAGGATATCCTTTACCATCATACGCATAAATGCAGCATCATCAACAATTAAGATATTATTTCCCATAATCTTTCTCCCTTACTATAATATTAATTTGCTTACATAATCGCAACACAGGCGGTATCACATTATATAAGACAAATGTTCTGTAACTATTCCATTTTCCCATTTGTAATTCCACTACAAATCTATAAGCATTATATTACGTTGCCGGCTTTTTGTCAAGGCATAGTGCAGGATTTGACACCTATTGATGTTACTATTTACTGCTCATCTGAATTTACTTGACAGAATCGTCGTGCTTGCACGAGAGAGAGCAGATCAGCCTGTGATTCAGTAATATCGGGAACTTCCCCACAAATTATTTCTTTTCAGATCAATATATTCATTGTAGGCTTTTTCCAAAATCTGCTTTTCATTGGCAAATTTTAATAAATGAAATGCCTCATGGTACTTATAAAAACCGGAATCCCGGAAATACTCCTCCCTCTGCGGTTTACTGTAATAGCTCTCCGCCATCATAAGGTACCAGTGGACATCTTTTACGATGGTGTCCGTCGGTGTGTTAAAGGAATACTGACTCTTCCCAATGTATTTTATGATACTGGCATCAGCACTCGTCTCCTCTTTTACCTCCCGCAGCGCCGTTTCCCTGAACTCTTCCCCATCCTCAACAGTCCCTTTCGGCAGCACCCAGCCCTCATAACGATTTTTAAAATTCTTATACAGGAGCAAAACTTTTCCTCTGAATATCACCACACCACCACAACTTGTTGCTTCGGTCATTGCAACTCCTCCTCAGAGTGTGTGTCTGTTCAAACTATACTTAGTATACTCCCTTTCGGCCATATTTGCAACCATTGATACAATACAGCATTTCGAATGGCATGTCATAAATAATCGTACTTTATGCACAGAAATACATATGTCGCCCGCGACTGTCTGCTGCATCAGCTGCCAAGATAATTTTCCAGCATCTTCTTTGCCACCGGAACAGCATACTGGCTTCCAGTTCCGGCCCCCTCAATAACAATGCTTACCGCGATCTTTGGATCCTTAGCCGGCGCATATCCGACAAACCACGCATGCGAAGTTCCCTCCGAATCGATCTCCGCTGATCCGGTTTTCCCCGCGACAGAATATGACAGGGTACTTAAAGAATATCCCGTTCCACTGTTCACAACCGCTTCCATCATTTCGCCAGTTTCCTCTGCAACCCATTCATCCACAATCTGTCCATTGCTTTTTGGATTATATTCCGTCACCGTTTTTCCATTTGCGTTTTCTACATGATCTACAACATATGGCACCATCATCTCTCCGCCATTGGCAACGGTTGCGGCAATCATTGCATTCTCCAGCGGTGTAACCGTCGTTTTTCCCTGTCCAATGACAGTCTGTGTCAACTCGCCCATATCGGAATCCTTATCCAGTGAAAACGTACTTTTACTGTATTCAAACGAAACGGACAGTTTTTGATTAAATAAAAATTTCTCGGCCAGCTTTTTAAAAGATGTCAGGTCTAACGTTGTTCCGATCTTTGCAAACGCCCCGTTGCATGATTTTGCAAGCGCTGATTTTAAATCCAGCGTACCATGCACCTCGCTGCCATAACAGTTAATCTGATTGCCGGAAAAGGAATCCGAACCCTTGCAGCGATAGGAAAATTCGGAATAACTGTCTGGATTTTCCATCATGTATTCCATTGCCGTCAAAATCTTAAACGTAGAACCCGGAGGATACAAGCCCTGTGTTGCCCGGTTCAGCAAAGCGGATTCTTCCTCTGAATCCTCAACCAGCGAATCCCAGTCTGCCTCCACTGTGTTGGGATCATAGGATGGATTGGATACCATCGCAAGAATTTTCCCTGTGGATGGCTCCAGCGCAACCACTGCGCCCCGGCAGCCCGCCAGCGCATCATACGCCGCCTGCTGCAGGGAAGCATCCAATGTCGTCACCACATTATCTCCCGGATTCTTTTCCCCCTGAAAGGTGTTGAGCAGCTGCTCAAAGGGATTTAAATGAGACGTCAGGAGCGGGTAGCACTGGTCCTTTTCAATCCCTGTCATGCTGTTTGCTGTTCTCCCCACAACATGGCAGAAAACTTTCCCATACGGATAGATTCTGGTATCATTTCCCTCTTCATCCGTCTCTGTCCTTGCCAGAACCTCTCCATCCACAGAGCGGATCTCGCCCCGCTGCACCTTTTTTGCAAGGACCTCCTGCCGCTTATTATATGGGTTATTAATAATATCCTGGCTTTGTGTCACCATAAAATATACAAAATAGCCGATCATGCCCAGAAAAATCAGCGTAATGCTATAGGTCAGCACCATAATCTGTTTATTACCTCGCCGACTCTCTCTTTGCAGCTGCTTTTGCTCCTGCATCTGCTCTCCTTCCAATCTTTTGTCTCTTCGCTGTCTCACTGTTTTCCTCCTCCTGGCAGTTTAATACATACATTCCCTGTATAATACAAAACAAAATAACGGTGCTGATCACAGAGCTTCCCCCGTAACTGACCAGCGGCAGTGTCACTCCGGTAGACGGAATAAATTTGATTACCCCGCCAATCGTTAAAAACACCTGAAAGATATATTCCACGGCAAGGCCAATCGCAGTCAGCTTATAAAACCGCCTTTCCATTTTGAGCGCTATATTGACAAACATAACAAAACAGCTGACCTCAACCAAAATCAGGCAAATTGCAAAAAAAGCCCCCAGCTCCTCGCTAATCGCCGAAAAAATAAAATCGCTCTCTGCCACAGGAATCTTTGTCGGAAGCCCTTCTCCCAGCCCCATGCCAAACCACGAGCCTGTCCCAATGGCAAACAGGGACTGTGTGATCTGATATCCCGCACCGTCAATATTTCCCCAAGGATCACTCCACGCAAGGACGCGCGTCTGTACATGAGAAAAAAGCTGATACGCAATAACGGCTGCCAGGCATCCCCCGCCCAGGCCAATCCCCAGATAAACCAGACGCCTGCTTGCCACATAAATAATTGCAAGAAAGGTAATATAATAGATCAATGCTGCGCCAAGATCACGCTCTGCCACTAAAATCAGCACATGAATCCCGGCGATCGCCGCAACCTTTACCACATCCCGGAATTCTGTAGACTTCGCCAGATATGCAGCAATAAAAAATACATATATAATC
>JAJQGL010000011.1 GCA_021200535.1 Clostridiaceae bacterium
CATTCTATCATAGATAGATTATTTGCACAAGAATTTTGAAAACGCTGTACTAGTAAACAACTATCCTCATACTCCAAAAAACAATCATAATTATTGCATTGATACTTAGTGGCATATCCGCTTAGTACACACTCCGTATCGCTACATATATCTCTGTTTTCACATACATCGCACGGATTACGTTTATTCATTCTTTCTTATCTCCTCTCTTTCCTTTGCCTTGATTTACCGCAAGATACAAAGCATCCTCGTCAACATCATCGACTCTTTCTTTTTGCCCCGATTTCTTTCTGCACTTTTCAACCGCTGCTTCATAATCGTATTCAATCTGTTCTGATAGCCTATCTGCCATTTTGATAAATTTCTCCCGGTAGTAGGCTTCCCGTTGAATGTCACTTCTTACCTCATCCAGCATTTTCACATAATCATGCAACATGCAGATAATTAGAACAATATCACCATAGGAGCAACTGACAACATAGTCACACATGAGCTTCAAATTGATAGCTTTTTCAATCATCACTTGTTTTTCTCTTTCCTTGGATAGTTTCTTTTCTTCCTCATGGAGGAACTGGAATAGAAACCATAAATGATTTTTTGCTTTCTGCTTCTTGAGTTCTTCCGGATCCATAATTGCCTCCTTAATTGTGCGTAGCGTTGAAATTATCCATCGCCCACCTATTTCCCGTTGCCGCTACAGCAATCCTTGTACGCTCCTGCGGCGATAAGCCCCCATGCAGCAAACTATCCAAAGCTTCCATCGTTCCGCATTCATCACATATCATTGTTTTATTGTCTATTCGAGAGAGGGCAAGCAGCCGCTCATACTCCCTTCCGCATTTAGGACATGCTTTCATAATATACCTCCATAATCATCGAAATTCATTTGCTTTCCCGGTGGCTCATAATTCATCCAAAGAACTTCTCTTTTCTTTGAGCAAACCTGCGAATACGCTGTTGTT
The DNA here is from genome assembly GCA_021200535.1 of Clostridiaceae bacterium. Taxonomy (GTDB): domain Bacteria; phylum Bacillota; class Clostridia; order Lachnospirales; family Lachnospiraceae; genus Butyribacter. The sequence continues at coordinate 963 of JAJQGL010000011.1, forward strand.
TCGCATCTGTTCCATCCTGCCAGCATGGAACTGTAAAGTTCTGTATCATAACCGCTGATAGCCACATACCCTTTGTGCTTTGTCAACACATCAAGAAGTGCCTCGTGCTCAACATCTTCCATCTCGCACCGGTATTGTTTTCCATGTCTGCTTTGAAGCATGTAAGGTGGATCACAATATATCAGCACATTTTCAAAATTAAATCGTGGTATCAGTTCCAGTGCTGGTCTGTTGTCAATCTGTACCCCTCTGAGCCTCTCTGCCGCCTGCATAATCTTCTCCGGAAGATTACACCAATCTCGGGATGCATAAGAACGTTCCCTACCCTGCACATCATTTTTCCACCCCACCTTATCGCCGGTTGTGCGGAAACCATGCCCCATATTCAGACGAATATAGAAATATAACGCTGCCTCAAACCTATCCTCCGGCACTTCATGATAAGCCTTTTCGTATACATCCCTTGAGTAAGGTGTGAGATAGATGCTTTTAGCAAGCTTTTCCGGATCTGTCTTTATGCATTCAAACAGATTTACAACGTTTCCATCCAAATCATTAACCGTTTCAATGTCAGAACGTGATTTATTGAATAGCACCGCCCCGCTTCCGAAGAACGGTTCCAAATAACTATGGTGTTCAGGGAAGAAACTAATAATCCAATTTGCAAGTGACCATTTACTTCCCGGATACTTTGCAATTGCTTTCATACCATTCCTCCCACAATCTGTATAATGACGGCCGCCACCACGCAAGTAATAAAACCATAACAATAGGTTCTTTTATTAAATTTTTCCTTATCATCGATCATCCCCAAAAACAAGATGATTGCCATAACTATAAAAATTCCCGCTGCCATACCTGCTCCTTTCCGGGTGGCAGCACCCACCACCCTGTTTTATTTGTGTGATATATTCCTTGCATCCGAGACCAATCAGATACCTATGCGTTTTTTTAAAGTTACATGGTGCTTAATTTATTGCTACAGGAAGAACGATTGTTTTAAAATCGCTATCCTCAGCTTCAACAATCATAGGCATTTTCGGACCGCCAAAGGAAATGCCAACATTATCACAATCAAAGGCTTTCAATGTTTCTAAGACCAGTCTCGCATCAAACCCTATCGTCAATGCTTCTGCGAATTCTTCCTGCAGATCGACGGTTTCGTGATAATCCGTAATTTTATCTTTAATGCTTAAATTCATCTGATATCCTTGCAGTTCAAATTTAACCGGGCAGCGTTCCCCTGTACACATTTTTGCTCTCGTCATGGCATCCAGTAAATCTGTTCTCGACACAACGGTATGTAGTGGCATTTCCTTAAACATAGTCTGATATTTGAAATACTCTCCATCAATCAAGCGGGTATATACTTCAAAATCTTCTGTGATAAACACTGCTCCCGTCTTGCTGTGACGGATTTTCACATCACCGGATAAACCAAGTGATTTCATTTTGTCTACCGTATTTTTGGGTATCAACAATTCAAATTCCCCGTCATAATCAATCTTGTCCCACGCAAGCACATGGCCGTCCAATCCCACAAAGTTCAACTGTCCTTCAGCCGCCTGCAAACACATGGATGTCATAACCGCATTTGTTGCATATGCCGGTACGGCATATGACACGCGCCCCATAGATTTCAAAAGCATTTCCGCCTTGATAATCAATTCATTTTCATCCTCTTGTTCGGCAATAGCAGGAAATTGTTCCGGCTCCATTGTCTGATACTTATTCTTGATTTTATCCGCCTTAATGGTGATTGTATTATCTGCTGTAACAGAAATATCAACCTCTCCATCCGGAAGATTATTGATAAGGTCAAACGCCCTTTCCGGAATGATAAAACATTCGTCCTCCATGCCCTCTATCTTCGCCTTAACGGTCATTTCCATGTTGTTAGCGATTAAATACCCTTCCTTCACTAAAACACCCTGCAAGACTGCCATTGTGGTTTTCTTGGGCACCACTCCCTTAATTTTATTCAGCTTTGCAGCCAGTTCCGTTTTCTGTACTTTCATCTTTCAGTTCCACTCCTTCCAAAAATAATATTGTGCAATTTCTTTCAGGGACTTTGTACTGCTCCAGTTCTGCTCCAACTGCCATATATTTATGACCGAACATTTCTTTCATCTGTTTCCAAATCCCCCATGGAATCCGATAAAAGTTCTTTAAACCTATGGAAACTACAACATAGCATTTTGCTCCCATGGCCTCATACTTATCAAATGTATCCCATTGTGTTTCTGTAACGGCATTCTGTTGGATCCGGTCTTTCTCAGTATGCTTAGCATCAAAGATAATACAGTTTCCGTCACATAATGCTCCCTTGAAATCCGGCTGTGCCTGTTTTGTGAAGCAGGCAAGAAACCTTCCAAACCGGTCTGCTTTTCCAAGCGGTTTCATTGGCTCCGGTGTCTTCTCAATGACCGCATATCCTTCCCGCTGGTAATAGTCACACGCTGCAGAAATCCAATTTTCAAATATCTCTCCGGATGCCCTGCTTCTTGCCCCGGCGATTTGCCTTTTCGGATCAGCCATTGGATACTACCCCCAATCTGCTTTCCAAAACAGCCCTGATGTCAGCCAGTTTTGCAGTTCCAATGCCTCTGATACTTCCTATTTCCTCTATGATTTTGGAAATGTCAATCTCTGGCTCCGTAACTGCTTTCTGTCTCCCCTCGTTAAATCCCTCGCTTCTCGCTTTTTCCACCCTGTCTTCAACGTAATGTACCAACTGCTCATCTGTCATTTTTCGCCACTTAACTGCTTTCTCGTGCATAATATTTTCATCAGTCGTTCTTCTGCAATTTCTTTTTTTAGCCATCTTCATCATCCTTTCTTCATGTGCAACATGCTGCAATGCAGTTCCCGCTGTCATATCTGCATATCCTTCTCTGTTAATGATGTATGGATTCTTACCCATTCCCGCCATCCTCTCCAGGACCTATGGTGATGCTTTCAGCGAGTTCCGCAAGTTCCGGAATATCCAAGCCTAATTCCTTGCAAAAATCCCTAAAACATTCTTTACACATAAATCCAAACTGTTTTGGTTGCTCCCCTCTTCTCGATCTTGCGAGTAAAGTAATCATTTCGCTCTTTTTTAAATGCGCTTTGCAATGGGAGCACATATCGTAGAGTTTCTTTTTCATCTTTGGGCTAACCGTCGAAGACGTAAGCTGCTTTGGATAATCCCTGCGCATATTCTTTTCCCCAACAATAGGAATTAGGCTATCCTTCATAAACACAGGTGTTCCATGGCTATCAGCCTCCACAACTATCTTCTTGATCCATTCGAACTCCGGAATAACTTTGTTTTTTTGCCTGCCGGTTTCTGCTCCAACAATAATCCAGTCCACCTGACGGAATAGAATGTTATGCTTTTCCGGCTGCAAGTCTTCCAAAATCGGCTCCATGCTCACAAATGTCTTACAGTCAGCCGGCAGGACATTGAACCGCCTCATTTCCGCTTCTTTGGTAACGCTGGTCCCATACCATAGATTTTCTTTTGCAGCCGGAACGCCATACTGCGTGTACCTCTCTGGATTCTTGGTAAGGAATAAATAATTGTGCTGCGGTCTTGCCATACAAATTTCCATCACCTTGTCAATCCAATCATCCGGTACCCATGCTCCAAATATATCTGCCATAGCACCTACGAAAATGTTATTGCCCATCTTGAGTTTATCAAGAGTATTGCTGCGATAAATATGCAGTGTTGGTTCAAACCCGAACGGATAAACCAAAGCATTCCCTGTTTCATTCAGCATCGGTTCGTCCAGTACATATACTGCTCCGGATCCGTCCCTGGCCTCCTGCAATCTATAGTCTTTCTTTGCCATTTTGTTTAGCCTTACATCTCCTGCAAATCGTGCAGTCATTGTCCTTGCATAGCAATAATCGCAATTATGTCTGCAGCCTGTTATAGGATTAAATGTATGGTCGCACCATTCAATTTTTGAACGATTCATCTTTATCAGCCTCCTCCCAAAATTCCACAAAGTACATTGTCTGACCTTTTCCGCCAGGTCTCTCTTTTCCAATTCTTACTGCATATCCGGCTTTTGCAATCAAACACACCAACTGGTTTCTATCTTCATCATTCAATTTCATAAGCAAATTTTTGATTTTATGTCTATTCTGATCAGCCATCCTATCCCACCTTTCTCCGCTTTGCTGCCGGAGCACTTTCATACTCCTGCATTTTGCTCTCGAATATGGTCACAAATGCCTTAACTTCTGGTGTCATATCGCAATTATGTGAGCCTCTGCACTGAACCACCCGACCTTTCCATTCGAGCGTATAAAACGATTTGTCAGGTTCTGATCTGCGGCGAATGAAAAATATCATTGTTTTTCCTTGCTTCACTCTTTCCATGTAAGTTCCTACGCAGTGATGAAGGGCCTCTCCCTCTTTTTTGAGTTCTTCCAGCTTGTTTGGAAGTCGAATAAACAGGTCTTCGACAGCAAGGTTCATAGCCTCAACATCTGCAGTTTCCTTTTGAAGTTTTTTCAGCAGCCTATTAAATCTCTTGACCTCCTCTCTAGCCTGCTTGTCCTTGAATTTAATATACTGCTTTGACATTTCATCATGAGCTTTTCTAAAATCTCTCGGAAACAGGTTAAACTCATTTCTCATATCGTATCCCATAGCCTCTAACCATCCGGCATAATCGAAGTAATCATTTTCATGCTTTATTTTCTGTTCGGTCATATAGCGTGTAAGTTTGTGGATTGTAGTGTACTGCATAAAATCAATAAACTTTTTGTACATATCCACATGCCCATTGTCATGTATGTACCGTACATTGTTAAAATCCTCCCACTTCAAATCCGGCTTGTATCTTAGAATTTCCAAATCTCTCATTCTTGGATTTCCAAGTCTGCGGAGCATATTGAACTGATATTTATTCACTCCCAATGTTCCAAGAACACTATTGCAGCCATGATTAAACTCCAGCTTATTACAATATGAATCCGATAGAAATTCCTCTACCATTTTGTAAAATCCAACTTTAAGCAGTTGTTCTATGAACGGATGCTTTCGATAGGAATTAAAGTAATTATCAATAATCCAAGGCGACTTAAAATACCGGCTTTTTTCAAGCACTTGCTCTATAAAAATATCCGGAACACTATATTTCATACATGTCCCCTCAACCACTTCCTGTAGAGTATCGTTATACATTGTCACACACCTTGGCGCTACTGTTTCAGCCGCTGGAAACCAACAAGTTCCTCTATCTCGATATTCACACCACCTCATAACATTAGTTGACTTAAATCTATCCCACATATAATCCTTAACATTTTCCGACGTATGAACCGTTCGGTAGCCCTCGAATGTTATAATCTTCGGCTCGGAATAGCTCAGCCTGAAATCTTTCGTATGGCAGAAATATCTCGTAAGGACTTCTTCTCCATGCTTTTGAACCAAGACACTCCATGCCACTGATATAAGACTTTGCCTGCTCATTCCCTCGCTCTTTGCCTGTAGATACTTATTGCAATAAGGACATCTGACCGTGCGGTTATGTTTTACTTCATCTTCATTATTCCATATACCAATTGTTTCATGGCGCAGATGCTTATTTTCAAGGATGAAATTATTCCTGCAACCGGTGCAATAAGCCCGCTTATGCTCTGTACTGTAGAAAATATAATTTTCTTGTCCGAAAACTTTTTCCTCTACAAATTCTTGATAATCGCTTGGAAGTTCTCCAAACTTTTTCATATCAGCATCTATCAAATCTGTAATTTTCTTATGCTTTTTGAACAATCTCTCCTGCTTGATATGGTTCTGGTAAGCATTGAGAAGCTGAAACGCTGCTCTGCCCTCATATTCTTCGTTGCTCTTAATAAACTTACGGAATGTTTTCTCTGCTATCAGCGCATCTTTATCTGTCAAAAATTCCAGTTGTTCATAATCCCACCAATATTCAGCCCATCCATAATCTCTGCACACAAGCTTAAGCAATGCCCCCGTTCTCCACCTGCCGGTGTCAGCATCTAAAGTTATATAGTCTTCTTTTTGGCAGAACATTCTAAACTGCAAGGAAATATCCCTCTTATTTTTTCCGCTCACCTGATATACATTGAGTATTAAAGTTTCTTCCCCCTTGATCCGCTTTTTCTGCGCTGTCAAAATACCTCTTTTTCCTTTCTCGGCAATAGCAATCTTGTGCATACTCTCATAATCCGGTTTCGGAACCGGCACGGTTTTGAATAATCTCTTTTCCATTCGTATCGCCTCCTACATACCCATCATAGAGAAAATGTCCATCTGTCCATCCATGTCCTTGCTATTCTTTTTAGGCTTCTCCTGCTTTGGTTCTGCCTTTGGAGCACGTGCCGGCTTGGAAGTTTCCGCTTTCTTCTCTGCCTTAGGAGTTGCTTTCTTAGCCGCGGCAGCTTTCTTCTTTCTCTCTGCCTCTGCTTTGGCTTTCTTTTCTTCCTCCGCCTTATCATCACGATGGTAATAATCTTCGGCCCATTCGTAGACCGTATCATCACGAACTGCTGCGCATTGGCCTTTCGACTGTTTTTTCGCCTGTGCGTATATATAATCAAAGCACTTCGCCCATGTTTTATGTTCCTGAATTACATCTTGGGCAATTCCCTCGTCTTCCTCGCAGCGTTTCAGAAGATATGTAATAACCGGCTCGGCAAAAGTCTTATCATTAGCATCCTGCATTTCCTTTTCCAGTTTTTCCTTTGCTCTCTGCTTTGCCGGTTTTGCATTTTCCACTTCAGCAACTTCTGTTTCCGGCTTTGTCGGTTCTCCATCTTCCTGCTCAAGTGCCTCTGTCTTCATCATTGTCACATCATCCTGTGCGTTGCCCGAAATCTCTCCCGTATTTTCCTGCTTCTCTTCTTCCGAAGCTTCGTCAACTTCCGAATTTGTCTTTTCCTTCTCCAGGTCTGTACTGCCCTCGCTGCCTGCATTGCCTGTATCCTCTTTTAATTCATCAGTTTGTACCTTGTCCTGATTACTGTCGTCCATCAGGTATCCGTACTCTTTAACAAGGCGTTCATTTTCCACGTCAAAGAGAGTATTCCCATTCTCATCATAGAAAGATGTTACTCCTTCTCGTTTCAAGACCTTGTATGTAACGCCGTCAGAAATAACTTCTGCCTGCGTATTGTCACCAGAATACGCTGTTTGCAGATATTTACGAACCAAATTTCCCCATCTGATTCCATAGACATTATCATTTTTACTTACTTTTACTACTGCAAAATGCTGTGTTTCCGGAGAATATGTAAAATGCTGGACCTCCGTTTTCATTGACTGCCCTACTGTTTTCCATGATTCGGACTGCAATTCTGCAGCGCCGCCGTCAAATTCCTGATTTAATTTCTTGTCTTCCATGGTTTTCCTCCTGTTCTTTGAAATCGAAAAACATAAAATAGTGCCCTTTTCCCACTGTTTTTTGGGTGGTTACGGTTCCACCAAATAATCCCAACAATAATTCTTTTGTCCGGCGCATTTCCCAAATATCGTGCATGAACAGCGGCGTAATCCATACTTCCTGCCCTTCCGTATCATGAGGGAATAGTACATGTCCTGTTGGCGGATTTGTTAAACTGTTCCCGATAATAATGTACCCAGGGCATCCAATAAGTGAAATCTGAATATATGCCATCATGGACACTACCCTATCAATGTCCTGCCCTACAAATACTGCGCTAGTCTGGTAATTGAGTTTTGCCTTTCTTATTGCATTAGCAGCCGCTATAAGCATCGCTCCAGCACCAACGCATGGATCGCAAATAGATATATATCCTTTACTCTCAACCTCAGCTTGCATTCCATCGTCAAAATTCATTTCCGCCATCATCCTGCAAACATTATATGGAGTGAAGAATTGTCCATGCCAATGGCTTCCCAAGTTTAAACTCATATACAACTTTCCTAAAAAGTCTTGGTCTGAATTCTCCTCCAATGCCATAACAACGATATTGAAAATCTGTGCCGGTGTCTCCACACCTCCAAGCCTTTTAATTGCGCTTTCGTATTGTTCTTCCCGTCTTTTGAATTTTTCCGGTGTCCTGTCAACTGCATTGCTGATACTGCATGCCATAACGGTCATAAGGTCTTCCCACACTTGCCATGCGCTCCTTGAGTATGTAAGCGTATCGAACAGTTTTAAAAATTCTTTTTCTCTGTCCTGCAAATGAACGGTATGTTTTACTTTAGCCACCTAAAATTCTCCTTCTTGCCTCTTCGAGTTTTCTTGCTCTTTCTTTTATCTGCTCTTCCGTAAGGGGCTCCTGCGCATCTCGCACAGGTTCTTTTATTTCTATCTGCGGTGCCTCTCTGCCTTTGATCGCCGGAGCATACTGCTCTTTCAGTAATTCCTTATTTCGTGCCACAAATTCCGGCAGTTGATTACTATCCTGCGCAGCCTTTGCTTTTGCCTCGTACGCTTCCCTGAAATTTGCTCTGTCAGCTGTCGGATTTTCACTGCTGCACAATCTGCTCCATCCAAGATTTTTTACAACAGAAAGTGTTAAATCATCCATCGAATCAAAAGCCTCCTGTGGACTATACCGGCCATACGTTGACATTGCTTTTTGCACTACACCCCATGCTTCATCAAAGCTCAACACAGGAGTTTTACAACGTTCCATGCACAATTTTCTGATTTCCGCTATATTCGGCGGGTAGATGTTAGTGCATATATGCTCCATTACTGCATTCTCGGCTATTTCGTAAGGAATATCCTTCAGCATCATGTACCAAAAATCCATTGAAGCATTGTCCTCCAGTATCTTTGAATTTGGATATGCTGATTTAATCCCAATAGCGAGTGTCGCAAACTGCTTTTTATTCATTCGCCCACTCCCTTGCCCCATGCGCAAACTGCTCTACTCTTGAACCGCCTGCCACACTTTGGTTGTACGCTGATCTGTACCCCGGCGTTCCTCCGCTGTTCTGTGCTTTCGCAAGCCAACTGTTGATAAACCGAGTGACACCTCTGGCCGTCTTTCGTTTTGTCGGATTGGCTAGGCACCAGCCCTTCATAGATCTCAGTTCCTGCATTACGTCAACCGCAGGATACAGCCCCATCCATTCTTCCACGTCTTTCTGCATAACGCGATATTCCTCTCCGGTATTAAGCAGGAGGGTAATCACAGGCATTTCTTCCGGCTCCGCAGCCGCTTGTGGCTCGGAGCATATATCTGGATTGGATTCCGATTCGGATTTGGATTCCGATTGGATTGGATTACGGACGCATTTGTTGTCCATTACCGTCTCTTGTTGTCCGTTGCTGTCATTTGACAGCAAAAGTTTGCAATCATGTGCGAACTCCGGATATTTGCTTTTTTGGTTACGGATTCTCTGATGGTCCGCCCAAGTTACCAATTGCAGGTACGGTCTTCCTTGTGCCTCATACACTCGAACCAAGCCTACCGCCGCCAACTTACCAAGCGCCTTATCAATATCTTTTTCCGTAACATCTTTCAGAGGAAAGCATGAGCCCTTAATAATCTTTGCTCTGCCGTCATACCTTCCAAAATCGTCACAAATTACAATCAGCCTATAAAACAGAACCTCCTCAAACCAAGATAGGGAATCGATCTCCTCGCTTCTGCAGATACTTTCCTTTAAAATCCGGTTTGGCATTCCACCACTCCTTTCATATGCCGGAGAGTCAAAAACTCCCGGCACCATTTTTAATAAATTACTTTGCTTCCATTCTCCGTCTTAACCACATCCAAGTTCTGAGGGAATCTTGCTTTCATGGTCGGATCATGGGTAATTGCCATAATCTTAATACTGCTGTACCTGCTCTGTATTGTTTCCAATGCATCACAGTATGCTTGAATACCATCCCCATCCAAGAATGGCGGTTCATCAATAAAGAGCATTCCAAGCTGGATACCTGCCGATGATGATTTAATTTCCGCAAGTGCAAGGATTACAGATAGGGAAGATTTCACTTTCTCACCGCCAGATTTGGACAAATACGGCAATACGGATTTCCCATATTCCTCTATGAAAATGTCTAGCGAAACCTTTTCCTTTCCATTTTTCAGTAACCTCTCTAAGCGAAATTCCACGCCCATTTTGCCTCCGGTCATTTGCCCCAGGATGCTGTTTGCCGTGGCAGTAAGCTGCGGAATAATCGAACGGATAATCTGGTGCGGTACACCGCTTTGACTGAATGCAATCTTCAAAGTATCGTAATCCACTGTCTCCGTTGCGTACTCACTCTGCTGCTCCTGCAGCCCTGCAATCTCGGACTTCAATTTCTGAATCTGCTCTGCTTTCTGCTGTAATGCTCCTATCTTCATCTGCAAATTCTTCACTGCCAGATTGATACCGTTTATGTCCATTTCCATTCCTGCAACAAGTCGAGCCAGCTCCTCCATTCCATTCATTGCACTAATTTCTTTGTCTGCCTCCACCTGCTTTTCGGCAATGTCCGCATCGATATTTGAAATCTCTGCAGTAAGTTCCGCAGTTCTGGCAAGTGCTGTTGTATTTCTTTCCGCCGCAACCGGCAACTGCTTTTCCTTCTCAAGCCAAACCCTCATGGTAAGAATGTTTCCGCTGACAATCGTATGTTCCTCGAAAGATTTCTTGTAGTTGGTTCGTTCCTGTTCCACCTCAGCAGCCTTTAATTTGACCGTAGCAAGCCTCTGTTCACACTCAGATATATTTGACTTGGTATTATCAATAGCGGCTGAAATCAAGGCGATTTTGTTTGCTCTTTCTTCCAGTTCTCTCAGTTGTGCAGGAGCCTGCGCTAACTTGCCAACCTCAATCGTGCATTCATATAACCTGGCGCTATCAAAGCCGACCGCAGCCACTGCCTTTTCAGCCTCGTCCGCCTGTGCATAAAGTTCCTGTAACTTCTTTTCGCTTTCTGCCTGAAATTCCTCAATCTCGCTCTCGACAATCGGAATTTGTTTCTTAGCGTCCAAAGCATCAGCGAGGAATCGGCACTCTGCATTATCGATATTGCTACATCCGGAATTCTGTAACAGCTCCGTCCTTCTCTCCAGATCTGCTTTCTTTCCATTCAGTCGCTGTAATTCCTGTTCGATTCTCTTTTTCTCCGCATCTGCCGCCCACCGTTTTCCGTCGCTGACCGACTTCGCCTCATTCCACCTAATCTGCAAATCTTTCATTTTACTAAGCTGCTCATTATACATTTCATAATCAGCCGCATTCTTTCTGATTGTTTCCTCATCCACAGGGACTTCCAGTGCAGTCTTCTGTGTGATTTCGCTCTGCAACTTGCTCTGTAATTCTGCGTGCTGCGTTTCATTTGTTCTGATCTGCTGTTCCAAGTCTGCAACTTCCGAAACCTTTGACGAATACAGGGCAGCCTCTGCCGCCAAAGCCTTTTCTCTCTCAACCAAGGCATTGTATTCCGCCACCTTTGCTTCAATCTCTGCTTTTTCTGCGAGTATCGCACTACTCTCCGCAACAATGGTCTGCTGAATGGCTCTATTTTGCTCTGTAGCCGTCCTTTTTGCCTGCAAAGTTGAAATAGCCGTAAGGAGTTTTGTTCTTCGCTCTGCCGCCTCCTGCTGATGCGTAAGGAGCAGTTTATTCTTATCCCTTTCTGCCACTTTTGACTGCAATAACTGCTCTGTCTTTTCCAATTCAGAGTTGCAAACTGCCAGTTCTTCATCAGGTTTTCCGTACTCTGCAATCGTATTATTATGAATTTCAATCTCCTGCTTGATTTCCCTTGTCTTTGCCCCGAAGCCCTTTGCCTTGTCCTGTGCTATTTTCTCCATACTCTGATAAATTCCAAGCCCAAGTAATGTTCCGAGGACTTCCACTCTCTCCTCCGGCTTCGCCTGCAAAAACAAACCGTACTGGTCCTGCATAATGAGAGCACATGACTTAAATGTAAAGCTGTCCATGCCAAGGATATTCAATATCTCTTGCTGGGTATCGTTATAGCGTTCTTTCGATCTGTCCTCCCATTCTCCGTCTACAAACTGTGCAATATTAAGAGTTCCTTTCCCTGAACGCGCCCTTGTTCTTGTGACACGATACTTTTTTTCTCCGATACGGAACGTAAACATAATCGATCCGGAACGTACCTTTTCATCATTTCTCAGCCATGGGGATTTGCCGGTGTCGTCCTTGATAACTCCTTCCCTCGGTTCCTCGAAAAGACAATCGATAATAGCGTCCATGAACAAACTGCTCTTTCCTGCTCCATTCTGCCCGTTGATTGTGCAGAAAGTAATATCCTCAAAGTTAAAGGTTTCCTCCTCATAATTGCGATAATTTTTAACCGCAATCTCTATCGGTTCAAAAATTCCGGTATTAGCAGCGGCGGTCATGCTTGCCTCTGCCTCGGCGATAATTGGCCTTGCCTTCATCACCAGTTCCTGCACCTTTTCCGGAGCAACCTGTTTTTCTTCCAGATATTTGACAAGGTTTGCTTCCGGATCCGTTGCATTAGTCAGTTCTGTCTTATTGGCAAACTCATCGATCTTATCCGGCAGAATTTCCCATACCATGAACGCCCCATCATCAAGGAGTTCCTTTTCCAATACCGCTTTATTCATAGCCTTGCTGTTTTCCGCTGAGCAGCTATAGTGAACCCTGACGATTTTCTCATTAATCAGCCCTCTCCATTTCATAGTTGCCACAAGGTCCGTCGCCTGTGTGTTCAACGTTTGCACATCTTCGTTGTTTAACGTAATCGTGTGAAATTCTCTGATCGGTGTTTTATGAAAAAAACTCTGCCATACGCCGATAGGATTCCATTCATGAAGCCAAAACCCTCTCTCCTGCCCCTCATCATTGAAAGTTATGGCATTTATTGCCCCGGAATAATACCAATCCAATTCGTGAAACTTCTGCGGTCTGTGTATATGTCCTAATGCCACCAGGTCAAAATCAGCAGTCATAAGTGTCTCTCTCGGAATAATTGGCTCAAACTGTGTGAGCATCATTACTTGTCCGCTTTCTGTATTCGCACCAGGAACAGTATAATGCGCCATAAGGATTGACTTCTTGTCTGGATCACACGCCGCTTTTAGACCAAGAACAATATTTGAAAGTTCCTGCGTAAATACCTCGTTCTCTTCCTCGCTGGAAAGTCCGGGAAACTTTGCCCTATATACGCCTCTATCAAATCCCGGCAGTACCGCAATATCCACATCATCAAACGAAATTACCTGTGGGGTAATAACAACATGCACATTCGGACAGTCTGCAAACATTTCAGATAGAACATTGAACTGTCCTGCTCCATCATGATTCGGTGTACCACGCATGACAATTACCTGCTTTGATGCTGCTGCCAATTCTCTGATATAGTGAATCGCTGTGATAATTTCCTCGCAACACCTGTCGGACCACAGACGGCCGACATGGAACACGTCGCCAGAAATGAGCGAATAGTCCGGCTGCTCCTCCTTTGCCACCCTTACCAATTCATCGAGACATCTCTTTGTATCTTCTGTGCGGAGGTTCACTCCGTCTTTCATCGGACTTCTAAACGTCCCCAAATGCCAATCAGCTGTATGTAAAATTTTCATTTTCCCAACGCCTCCTTTGTCGCTTTCATAGCAAAAATCATATTATTAAGCTCTAATTCCAAGAGTTTGAATGTTTCCTCTTCAATGCCGCAGAAGTCAATGCCATCCTCCGTCCATACCTCTCCAACGAAGAGAATATTTCCAACGATAGGGTTTCCATGCTGATCTGTTTTATAGAGATAGCAGCCAATCAGGTTTGGAATAACCGCTTCTTTCAAAAGCCCCTCCTCGTCAACAAGCATGCTCACGCATTGACCGGAAACTTTCGTTGGGTGATTTTTCATATGGAGATCCTCATATAATCTTGTTGGCATGATATGTTCGTAAATTCTACAGTAGTTTCCAATCAGTTCCCTTATGAATTCGTTCTGCTCTTCATGAGAGCCTTCCGGAAACTCATGCACCGTTAATTCAAGGTCAGTTGAAATCCTAATCAGTTTCATTTTCCTGCTCCTTTCTGGCACTTCATACATAGAGGTCTTCCGAATTTATTCAGAGAATATTCGTAAACTCTCTCATTGATTTCCATGCCACACTCATCGCACGCATATCCTGTTTGTTCCTGCTGTGGAGGCATTGCCTGCTGTGTGGGTGCCTGTCCTGTTTGTTCTGAAGCAAACTCATTCTGTTCTTGCTCGGAAATATCCTCGTCGGGCTGCAAATCTGACGTAAACGCCGGATTTCCTATCTCGTCCTCCGGATTGAAATCTGTAGTAAATGCCTCATTTGAAAATGTAGAAGTAATCGCCGGCGGCGTGGATGAGGCACCAAACATATTTCCCATAGAGTTCATTCCCTGTTGGAGCATTGCGTGTCTGACATCCGGATCTGAATAATCCGGAGCAAATGTTACTGTCGGTACCACAAAAGGCTTCTGCAATTCCACTTTCTTGTATGTTCCCTTGATACCAAGCAGCGCTCTGATAACTCTGAGAATTGCTCCTGTCTGTGCTTTTTCGGAAGCAGTTTTTCGGAGCAGCGTCATATTCACCAAAATAGAGCGTTCAATATACTTTTCCCTGTCACAATCAGCAATCACATAGTATCTTTCCGGTTTTCCCCACTGATTGGTGTTCTCCGGATCTTCTTTCCATTCTCCCTTGAACATATCCGCTGCAGATTTGGCGGCTCTCCATTCATGAATTCCCATAATGGACTTGTCCATAAATTCAAGACGATACTTTGATTCTTCATCATCAAGACAGATGCGCTTTGTTTCTGCATGCGTCTTATAGCTGCCGTCCGGAAGCCTTACTGCTCCATATGCCTTCCCGACGTAGGTGTTCACATTTTCTCTTGTAACTGTGGTATATTCCGGATGGAACTGGATGCCGGCGGCGGTTGCCAATTTCATAAGGAGAGGCTTTGCGAGGGAATACACTTCCTCATAAATCCCCTTACCATTTCTATCCTCTCCGGTCTTTACCTTTCCTACGGAAAAAATATCCCCGGAATTATCCGATACATCCGCCACAACTTCCATGACGGAGCATTTGTAAAAAGGGTTAATCTGCACAGATGTGGCTGATGGTATCAGCAGATTGCAGTTTTGATACTTAGACTGAATTTCAGTCAATGCGTTTGAATTGTTCATAAAAATAACCTCCATATTGTATTTTTTGCTTGATTTATAAAGCAGGAACTGCTACAATATGGTTATCTGTTTGGGCGCTCTGGTCTTTGACCGAGTGCTCTTTTTCCATATCACGCAGACTTCTGCATAAATCCATAGTGAATTTTGAGAAAGCAAGGCTTCTGACATATTCCTCTGTCAGTTTCACAAGATACCAATGCTGCAATACGATTGCCCGCGGCTCTCGTTTGTATATATAGGCCTGCTTCTTAGTGGCATACTCCAATGCCTCATCGAATTGTTCATCTGTTATCCTGCTTCCGAGCAGCTCCTCCACTTCTTCCTTTTTTACGATTTCGCTCATATTCCAATTCCTCCAACGTGTTAAACAAATAATCAATTGATTTTCCTGCTGCCCAACACACCATCAGGATCAGGATGTACTCTCCACCGAACGCTTTATATCCTCTTTCGAGGTATGCCGCGCGAACAGCCCATTTCCCGATAGCAAAAGTAACTGTCAATATATACGCAGCCTCTAATAAACTTCTGACAAACAGTCTTCTAAACAATGCCATCACTCCTTGTCCATGTAAAAATAATGGTTCCCATGCTGGAACAGAAATTTCAGATGTTCGCTATGCCATGTGGATTCACTCTTGCTTTCAAAATAAGTCGCTCCCATGCTTTCATCCCACTTATCCAGCATTATTAAATCCAATGCCGCCCAGCAGTCCGCATCCGGCTCCACTTTGTCAAAACGCCCATTGGCAATAGGACTAAATTGTCCCGACTGATAAATCACTTCTTCAATAGTATCCGGAAATTCATCATTCCAAACCCGATTGAGCACCACCAGCATTACAAGGGCTTTCCCCTCTGTATCCTCGCTTTCTGCTTCTGCCATGGCTATTTTAGCAAGCAGATAGGATTCTTCTTCACTCCAATCCATACTGCCAATCTTGGATTTATACGGCTCTTGTGTAGCTTCTTCTTTTGATATGACTTGCTGCTCCTCCATAATTTCCGTTATGCCGGTCGCAACTGCTGCCCCGCTTGCCACAATGCTTTCCGAAGAAACATTGTCTTCTGGCATATCAGCCATATTTGCCATAGCTGCAACGGATAATATCAGAAGACCTGCGGCAATGCCTAAGCTAACAAATAATTTTACTTTCACGCTTCGCCTCCTTTCCATCAAACGCAAATGCAAGCTGCCTCGATTTCGGTTCGATTTTTAAATGACTATTAAAAAAGTCCTGCCTTTTTACTACTTCTTTCTCACAATCACATTTTTCACCCGGATCTAAATTGCTGCCGCATTTCGGGCAAACATTGTAATATGCCATAGTGCTCCTCCTATTCTTCGATCATGCACCGTTCCATAAAATATTTTTTTGGTACTTTTCCTTGCGGGTAAGACGGAGTGAGTTTTCCGTCATTCACTAATTCTGCACGTAAATTTCTTATAAGTTCATAGGCTTTGTTTTCTTTGCAGCCAAGATAATTCATCACATCTTCAACTCCGCAATAGTATCTTCCCGGTGTCGATAAAACTCCTGGGGCAACTGACAAGTCCTGCATATTCTCGCCTCCTATTCTCTAAAATCTTTTGATAAATCCTGTTTAATCATCTGATTCATTGTCACTTCAAAGAAATCGCTAATTTTTTCGAGGTTTCCCACCGAAATTTCTGTTTTACCTGTTTCGACCATGCTATACCCTTGTTTTCCCTTGTATCCAAGCATTTTTGCTATATCTTCCTGCTTAAAGCCTGCTTTTTCTCTCAGGTATCTAAGATTTTTTGCATACGTAGGGATTGGTGGCTTCAGTTCGGTCAATACTAATTCATCCAAACTAACTTCAAAGTATTGTGCAATTTCAACTATCGTTTCTATCTTGGGTACTCTTTTTCCATGTTCCCAAGCACTAACTGCTTTTTGACTAACATTTACATTCTTTGCTATATCTTCCTGCGACAAACCCCTGCTTTCACGAAGATATTTCAAATTTGGGCTTAAATACATTGCCTCTCTCCTTCCTGCTCTGAGGAAACTCTGTTTTGCTCGGAGCATATATCCGGATTGGATTCCGATTCGGATTTGGATTCCGATTGGATTGGATTACGGACGCTTTTGTTGTCACTTGCTGTCAAATGCCCGCAACGTGATTACAGATTTTTCTTAATCCACAGTTTCATGCTCTGTGTAATCTGTTCCAACTCCTCCAAATTCTTCAGGACTTTTTTC
This sequence comes from Clostridiaceae bacterium, assembly GCA_021200535.1. Lineage (GTDB taxonomy): Bacteria > Bacillota > Clostridia > Lachnospirales > Lachnospiraceae > Butyribacter. The sequence continues at coordinate 18,306 of JAJQGL010000011.1, forward strand.
ATGTCTGCCATTTCAGATTCATCTATAACGCCATCTTCTGTAATATCAAGCAACAGTTCCTTTGTATCGCCCAATTTACGGAATGCGGATAATGTCCTTACTGTTATCCGGTCTAAATTGGCAATCTCTGCTTTCGGTATATTTCCGCCAAGCGGACACAAGTTTGTGCAATAATAATTTTCCAACTCCGGAGCATTATACAAATCTGCCATCAGATGTATCTCCTCCGGATACGGATTGGCTATGCCGCTTTCAATTCGGTAAAGTCTGCCTCTGTCAATTGACATTATGTCAGCAGCTCCTTCACGACTGCTTAACTGTTCATTCTGTTTTGACGCTTCGCAACGTGCTTTAAAAAATACGTTGGTGCTTGTCTTTGCTGCTATATTTGCCATTTTGATTTTTACCTCCCAGCGCTATAATCTTCTTATATTTCATTTTGAAATGTTGAAAGGCAAACAAAATCATCCAGAGATATTTCCAAGGCATCCGACAATTTTTTTGCCATTTGCAAATTTGGTCTTCTGGAGCCGCTTTCGTATTGAGAAATTGTTGTTTGCTTTAAATTGACACGTTTCGCAAGTTCCGTTTGGGACAACCCCTTTTCCTCTCTGAGCTCCTTAAGTGTCATGTTCTCACCTCTTTCTATATTTCGTTCTGAAATATAGAATATAGCAATTTGAAATACTTGTCAAGTATTTTTTGTGAAAATATTTCAATTTGAAATTAGATTTTATTTCAGTCTGTGATATAATTGTTGTTAGGAGGTTCGTGTATGTTAGGCAAGCAATTGAAAATTTTAAGAGAATCAAGACAAAAAAATCAGCAGGAAGTATGTGCGGCATTAAATATAGAGCAAAGCACTCTTGCTAATTATGAAAACGGAAAGCGTATGCCAAAGATTGAAATTCTCATCAAATTAGCAGAATATTATCAGTGCTCTGTTGATTTCCTGCTTGGAATAGAAAAGTCTGGCGGTTCCGATTTATCAAATTTTCAAATAGATAATTCAGAATTCACTTATGACTTCAAAATGCGGATTCAGGATTTAATGGCAGAACAAGAATTGTCAGAAGATGAATTTGCAAAAAGGACAGGATTTAGCAAAGAAGAAAAGGATGATTATTTATACGGAAACAAAATGCCTTCGATTGAAGATTTAATAAAAATTGCCGGCGCATTAAATGTATCAACAGACTACTTGCTGGATGTTTCTCGAAGAAAACGCATTACCGCAGAGGAAGAAATGCTCCTTCAATCATTTAACCGCTGTGATGACGAATGCAAAAAATATTTACTGGCAAAGGCAGGTGTTTTATGTGTTGAGGGGATTTCGGCAGTTGCAGCTGGCGAATACGGAAAATACGCTGATGAAGAAAAAAAATCATTTCCTTCGAGTGGTACCGAAGGAAAAGGGGCTTAAAAAAAATGAAAACCGCTTAATAATCAAAAAGGAGCAGCAACATTATGAAAATAACAGACTTATTTAACAAGAGGAGGGAAAGTGCCCCTATACACAATCGCCCTCTTCTCCAAGAGTTAGTAGCAGATACGAGAAATGGATTTGTTGATAAGATTATACCATTATTAACAACAAAAGAGAAAGCAAGCAATCCTGTTTCTATTCCATACACGCCAGAAGCTGTCAAGGCAGATTTTGAAGCTGTGCGCCAATGCATGTTTTCAGAAAAACTTTCTGATGATGAACTAGCGGCCCTAATTGCAGTAACAATGATGAAGAAACACCCAAAAAATATTTCGCAGTTATTGTCAGATAATGGATATTCTCAGCCTACCCTAGAACGAATATCATATCTTGGAACTTATGTTTCAACAATAATATCATTAAACGAATTTGCTTCTTTAGGAGTGAAAAAATATAAGATTAGTTCCTGCGGAGACGGAAAAGTTTGCGAACAATGTGCAAAACAAAACGGAAAAAAATACTTAGTCAGCAAAGCTGTAATAGGCAAGACGGCTCCTCCCTTTTGTGAAAAATGCCGATGTGTAATGATTGCTGAATTTTAAGGAGGTATCCCAATGCCAGCCTACAAATACACCTTAAAAGACGGCAAAACCATGTGGTATGCGAATTTCTATTATACTGATTGGACCGGTCTTAAAAAACATATATGCAAAAGAGGCTTTAAGACACAAAGGGAAGCAAAGGAGTATGAGCGTTCTTTCATGGATCAACAGAGCAACACCAGCGACATACTCTTTTCTTCTCTTGTAGAGAATTACCTGGAAGATATGGAACACCGCCTGAAGCCTACCACTATGGAAAACAAGCGTTTCATCATAGAGGGCAAACTGCTCCCCTATTTCGGCAGATTAAAGGTATGCGATATTGATACCATTAAGGTCCGAAAATGGCAGAACGAATTGATTTCATACCGAGATAGTGATGGCAAGCCTTTCTCGCAGACATATCTTAAGACCGTTAACAATCAACTGTCGGCCCTGATGAATTATGCCGTGGCTCATTACCGGCTTCCCCTCAATCCATGCAAGGCGGCTGGCAGCATGGGGAAAAGCAAAGCAGATGAAATGCGTATCTGGACGCAGGCACAGTATGAGCAGTTTTCCGCTGGCATTCAGAAGTCGTCTATCAAATTGGCTTTTGATATCCTGTTCTATACCGGGATGCGCTCCGGCGAACTGCTGGCTCTTACTCCTGCAGACATACTTCCGTCAAAACGGATAGATATCAATAAAAACTATGCTAAAGTCAAAGGAGAGGAGCTGTTCTTAGAGCCTAAAACACCAAAAGCGAAGCGCTGTATATCCATACCTGATTTTCTGTATGACGATATCAAAGACTATGTCGCAAAGTTATATGGAATAGAGAAGAACGACAGGATATTTTATTTCACAAAATCAGCTTTGGAGAAGGAAATCAAGAGAATATCAAAAAAAGTTGGATTAGAGCCAATCCGAGTTCATGATCTCCGGCACTCGCATGCCAGCATGTTGATTGATATGGGATTCGAACCATTGGAGATTGCGGAAAGATTAGGACACGAATCCGTAAAAACCACGCTGGATACCTACTCGCACTTGTATCCGGATAAGGATCAGAAGCTGGCAAACAGGTTGAACCAATTCCGGAGGACGACACCGCCGGGAGAAAACACTTGAAACTCTACACAGATTGTGGTATATTAAGCATAAGAAAAGCACCCACTCCAAAGTGGATGCTCCCGAAAAAGGTTACTTACCTCTCAGTGAGAGGTGCCCATTCCGTTGGCAGACGGGGTGGGCATTATTTTTTTCGCTTATTTCTCTTATCGAGAAAGGTAAGCAATGCAACAAGCAAGCCACCGAAAGAAATCAGCAAACCGATAACTCCGATTAAAACCATCATAGTTTCATAAGCTGTCATGTGCACCACCTCCCTTCCTATGTATTCCGGCGGACCGGTCTAAAAGGCTCGGGAGACTACCACCCTGTCATGGGTACTTTTCCATAATTGAAATTCTATCACACTCTGACAGGGATTTCAACATCATTCGATTTCGGGTAGGAAAAGTAGCAAGTTTATTTTTTTAACATCATATTAACATCACGAGCGAATAGAAAGAGCCAGCAAATCCCGTAAATAAAGGATTGTCGGCTCAAATGTCCGTTATTCAAACTCTATCGTCCCCGGTGGTTTACTCGTCAAATCATAAAACACCCGGTTGACCCCTCTCACCTCATTAATAATCCGGCTCATCACCCTCTGCAGCACCTCAAACGGAATTTCTGCGCTCTCTGCTGTCATAAAATCAACCGTATTAACAGCCCGCAGCGCCACAGCATAGTCATATGTTCTCTCATCGCCCATAACGCCCACTGACCTCATATTCGTCAGTGCTGCAAAATACTGCCCTATTGTCTTATCCAATCCTGCATTTGCAATCTCTTCCCGATAAATAGCATCTGCGTCCTGCACAATACGCACCTTATCGGCAGTGACCTCCCCGATAATGCGAATGCCAAGCCCCGGTCCGGGAAACGGCTGGCGAAAAACAAGATTCTCCGGTATGCCCATTTCCAGTCCGGCCTTACGCACCTCATCTTTAAAAAGATTTCGCAGCGGTTCGATAATTTCCTTAAAATCAACGCAATCAGGAAGGCCGCCAACATTATGATGCGATTTGATAACCGCCGACTCACCGCCAAGACCACTTTCCACCACATCCGGGTAAATCGTTCCCTGCACCAAAAAATCGACCGCGCCAATCTTTTTTGCTTCTTCCTCAAAGACACGGATAAATTCCTCTCCAATAATTTTACGCTTTTGTTCCGGTTCAGATACACCTGCCAGTTTATTATAATAACGCTCTTGTGCATTTACACGAATAAAATTCAATTCATACGGCCCGTCCGGCCCAAAAACCGCTTCCACCTCATCGCCCTCATTCTTCCGAAGAAGACCATGGTCTACAAAAACACAGGTAAGCTGATTTCCAATCGCTTTAGAAAGCATAACAGCGGCAACAGAGGAATCCACCCCGCCGGACAACGCACAAAGCACCTTGCCATCTCCAACCTTTTCCCGTATTTCCTGAATTGACTGCTCCACAAACGAATCCATGCGCCATGTGCCGGCACAGCCGCAAATGTTCCGCACAAAATTGTAAAGCATCTTCGTCCCTTCCTGTGTATGGAGCACCTCCGGATGAAACTGAATCGCAAAAAGCTGGCTCTCCAGATTTTGTGCGGCAGCAACCGGACAATCCGCAGTATGTGCGACAACCTGAAACCCCGGTGCCGGCTTAGAAATATAATCAAAATGGCTCATCCAGCATATTGTGTTTTCTGACACACCCGTAAACAAAGGGGAAGCACTATCTGTAAGCACTTCGGTTTTTCCATATTCACGAACAGGCGCTTTCTCCACCTTACCGCCCAGAACATGCATCATCAGCTGCGCACCGTAGCAAAGCCCCAAAATCGGAATGCCAAGTTCAAAAAGCTCTCTCTGATATGTCGGCGAATCCGCTTCATAGCAGCTATTCGGGCCTCCTGTCAAAATAATACCCTTCGGTTTCATTGATTTTAACTTTTCAATATCCGTGCGGTAAGAATAAATCTCACAATACACATTACATTCTCTCACGCGGCGCGCAACAAGCTGATTATACTGTCCGCCAAAATCAAGAACAATTACTAACTCTTTATCCATGTTTATCCTCCATACTGCAAAATAGTCTCTCGGAATCCTTAAGCCAAGAAAACGAGAACGTCCAGATTCCGTTTTTATAAAAATCCCATCTCTTTTGCCGGCTTAACAAGCCTGCCAAAAAAACAGGACACTTTGCATCAACTTTCAAACCTATCCCCTTACACCTTTACACTTCCCTCTATAATATTCTCTTTTGGAATTTCAATTCTTGCAGTAGTTCCATTGCCCTGATAACTCTCAATAATCAGGCGTCCATCACACATTCCCTTTAAACTCTGCCGAATATTCTCAAGCCCTTTTGTACTGTTATGGGAAGCTTCCTCTGCTGCTGTGTCAAACCCTATGCCATTATCCATGACCTGAATCACATAATAGTCTTCCGTTTCATGCGTTGCAATGACCACAATTCCGCCATCCTGCTGGCCGGCAATCCCATGCTCAACTGCATTTTCAACCAGATTTTGCAGCACAAACGGCGGACACATAAATTCCCTTGTCTCCAGCTGATAATCAATCTGCAGCTTGTCCCCGAAATACAATTTTTCAATATACAGATAATTTTCTACGTTCCCCAGTTCATCTTCAAATAAAATGCATTTTTGCGCCGTCAGCGAATATATATTGGACTGCAGGAATCCGGAAATATGTTGAATTGCTATTTCCGCCGTTTTCGGATCTTTACCGCAAAGTTTCCTGACTGTCTCCAGCGCATGACGCAAAAAATGCGGTTTCATCTGACTCAATACCATCGTCAGTCGGTTCTGCATCAATTCATCTTCAAGCTCCTTCGTCCTCGCTGCATAGATAATAACATTTTTCGAGTGCACAATCAACACAACAAACTGCACCGCTGTGAACAAAACAACGCCAAACATAAAAAAATAAACCCAAAATACATTAGTAAGATAATAGTGTATAGCCTCTGCCAGCATTACCAGCACCAAAACCATACTCGAAACCAAAACAAAAGTAAGGCGCTTATCCTGGTGCTTCAGATATTCGCCAATTACCAGGCCCGCCGATAATACAAGGAAAGCCACAACAATAAAAAACAGCGGCGTTACCATCTGTTCCTCATCAACAACCCCAAGCACCCGCAAAATCATATACAATAAAATCACTGCACTCCAAAAATATATGATCCCGCTCATTGCCTTGCGCCTCCATTGCTCATTCAGATATATTTTAAAATAAGCAAATAAGGACTCGCAAAGGAACAGCTGCGCCAGAAAATCGATTGCACGAACCCAAACCGGATAATTAAAGATTAACGTAATATATTCATAATCAATAAATATGCAAACCGATGCGCTGAGCATCAGACATCCGCATTCCAGATATCCATCAGCACTTTCCACTTTCAAAAAACGGAACGCTGCTGCAGTTAACATTGCCGCAATCCCCAAAACCCAGACAATAATGCAAATTGCAATTTTAAATGCGTTATCGTTAATCTCCTTTACCTGAAGTGCATAGCGCTCCCCATAATAAAACCGATTAAAAAACTGCGTAAGTACCCCTGAATACATTCTTCCGCCAAGCTTTTGCACGCTGATCATAACCTCATCCTGAGACGTGATTCCATCGCTAATCACAAAGTCCCATCTTGTCGCCGTGTCATCCCCACTGTCATAAATCTGCTCCCCATTGACAGAAATGGTAACTGCAAGCTTTTCCAGATACAGCATAAGCTTTCTGCCGCGAATAATCTCATCCTGAAAATACCCGCGAAGAACAATTCCATCTGTCTCCGGAATCTCATCAAGGCTTTGAAACGGAATCCAATCCGTCTGTCCTTCCTCCTGATATTCCCCTGTCATATGTATCGACTTCACCGCATCAAGCACAGAATTGTCCCTGTTAATCCTGCTCTGGAAGAAAATAAGCCCTGTAAAAATAAGCGTAACGACAAATAAAATAATATATATTCTTTTTAATACCGGTTGTTTTTTCTGTTCCATCCCGTCTCCTTTTTACTTGTAAAATACGCTGTTCGCATTTAACCGCATACCATTTTACCATGAAATACTACTTTTTTAAAGTAGGAACCCCTTTCAGCATTTTAAAATTTTTATAAAAGGGATTCCGCAAGCGGAACTCTCGCGGCAAGAGCGGCCGCTTTTGCCGCATATTTCGTTTCGCGCGTGTGTGCATCTTCGCGGAGCGTTTTAATGACATAGGAAATGAAGTCTCTTATATCATTAAAAACGGCCCTGGCAAAAGCCAAGACCGCATTTTAACATATAAACAGTTTGTTGTGGTATTGCAGATATACAACTAATTACTGCCTATATCAACAATAACAGCTGCAAAATCCTTTTTACTCCTGGAACTGCGGAAAAGTTAAAACTACCTTAAATAAATCTCCGTCCACATAAAGCTTCATACTGCCATCCATCAGTCTGCAGAGATCCTGCGCAATCGACAACCCCAATCCGCTCCCCTCTGTGTTCCTTGACGCATCTCCCCGTACAAACCGTTCCATCAGCTCCTCGCTTGATATATTTAACGGATACTTAGAGGTGTTTCGAAAAATAATATCTGCCTTTTCCTGGTTCTTCTCTATGTTGATATAAACCCTGGTTCCACTCTGTCCATATTTGCAGATATTATTCATCAGGTTATCAAATATGCGCCATAAATACCTATTGTCAACAAAAAGATAAATCGGGCTTTCTTCTTTATTTATAATCAGCTTTAAATCTTTTTGCTGTAAACGCTCTTCAAATTCTCCCAATGTTTGCGTCAGCAGAATATTCACATCACAAAGCTCTTTTTCCACCGTAAGATTTCCTGTAGAAGCCTTGGAAGCATCCATTAAATCCTCAATCAGCTTTTTCATCCGTAGGGACTGACGGTCCAATACCTCTAAATATTCCTGCGCCTTTTCATTGCCCAACTGCTCTTTTTTTAACAAATCCACGTAATTTATAATGGAAGTCAACGGCGTTTTAATGTCATGCGATACGTTTGTAATCAACTCTGTCTTAAAGCGCTCACTTTTCATGCGGGCATCCACCGCCCTGACCATGCCATCACTGAGCTGGTTTAAATTTTCTCCATGCCGTTTCAAATCCCAAAGCAGCCCTTTGGTATCTATTTTGCTGTCAAGATCTCCTGCTGCCATATTTTCTGCCTGTTTTTGCAATCTTCTAAGCTGCAGGACAACCCACAATATAAAAACAGATTCCGCAGCCTTATAGAGCAAAAAGGCAGAAACCTCGAGATCATCACGAGAATTTGTTACCAGAATCACAAATAGCTGCACAATACCCAGTATTGCTAAAAAACCAATTACTTTTACTGTAATAGAAAGATTTTCCCTGAGAAGCCTCCCGACCCATTTGCATTTTCTTAACAACCACCCGCAAAGCGTATTCTTGCTTAAAACGCCGGCTCCGTAACGGCAGACAAGCTCCAGGCAAAACCAGACAGCCAAAAGCACAGCAGCAGCAAGAAAGACAGGCAGCATGGCAAAAAATAATTTCACCGCAGAAGCAGAACTTTCCGTAATAATCAGTCCAAAAAGATGATAGATGCAAACCATGCAAAGGTACATTCCTGACACCAGCCAGACGACATGCACCGCAAGCGGTATGCGATGCCACAGGACAAGTTTTTTATGATCATTCCTTGTCTGCTGATAACGCCCAAAACAGCAAAGCACAAGCAAAACGCAGGCACATGCCGCCGCTATAAAACCAATCAAAATAAATAAATAGCGCATATGATACACAAAACTAATAAGTGATTCCTGCTGCGTAAACAAATTGGAAACTCCCTTATTTTCTGTGTCCGGCACATAAGATACTACCCAGTATTTTTCAACCGCTGCTACATCGGATGACTGAAAAGAAAATACCGGCAAAACATATGCAGGACTGGATTCAGAATATACATGATCTGAAATCCACCATACCCCGTTTTCATTCACGCCCTGAATGCGCGGAAACAACGTACTGTCACTAACCGATGCAATTTTTTCTGTTTCAACGGCCAGAGTGCCATACCCCAGGGTATCATCTATACAGCTCTGATAAATATAAGACCATTGCCTGTACTGATCTGTTGACAATGTATACTTCCCATCTGACACACCGTCTATAGAAGCAGATGTATACTTCTTCTGCCCATTTTCCTCCTGTAAGTAAAAAAGAATTTTCTTTGTCTTATACTTTGTGCTGTCCGGAATGTCTCCTGCTGCGATCAGATCTTTTCCGCTCACCTTCAGCTCCGTAACCGGATACGAAAGGCCGGATTCTCCCTCATAATAAAATACACCATCGTCCTTATTATAAACAATCTCCGCTGCTGTGTCGGAAATTTCCCTTCCGGATAACTCACTAGCCTGATAATCAAGTATTTCCTCCCACTGGCTGTATTGATGTCCTGAATCAAATATACTTCCTATTAGAGCGAGTCTATAATAACATTCTGTCCATGGATAAAAACATTCCTGATAAGTTGAATCCTCCAAATCGTCACTGATTACAAAGCCTTCTGTCTGATAAACCCAGGCAGCATCCTCAAGGGAATAACCTTTTAAAACGGCATATTCCATACCAGAATCAGATAAGTCCCCTGAAAAATCTTCCAAATATGCCGAGTCATAAATATACTCCCCGATAATTTCATCATAAATGATTTTACTGTAAGTTCCCTGCAGATTGTTCTGGGCATTTTCAAGCAGGGTATCCAAATTTTCTTCATATGCCCCCAGCTTTAGCGCAAACAGCACTCCTCCCATACTGCACACTGCCGTCACTGCCAAAATAACCGTCAGAATAATCAAGGGATATCTAACTTTCCTCTTACTTGCAATATATTTCATATCTCACCTCATATCGCGCCCGCAGGAAGCGGCTAATGTCAAATCGAATACACTCGATTGATGTTGGCGGAGCCTGCGACACCAACTTGCGGTTTGAAAGTCTTTGGCTTTCAAACTCTCTCTTCCCTCTTATCTGTGCACAGATCTGTCTGATGATTTTGCGTCATCCTCTCCTTCCCCTCCAACTTGTAGCCTCTCCCCCAGACTGCCTTCAGATATCGCGGATTAGCAGGATCATATTCAATTTTTTCACGCAAATGGCGGATATGCACTGCTACCGTATTTTCCGTACCGTAGGATACATCTTTCCAGACCTTCTGATAAATAGCCCGCGGCGAAAAAGATTCCCCGGGATTTTTCATCAAAAACCGGAGGATATCGTATTCCGTCTTGGTCAGAGAAACCGGCTCTCCATCAAGCATGACTTCTTTCGCCCTGTCATCCAGCACAATTCCTCCAATGCACAAAAGATCTTCCTGCTGCCTGCCCCCTCCCAGCTGCAGATAACGGCGCAGCTGGGATTTCACTCTTGCCTGCAGCTCTACCGGATTAAACGGCTTTGTGATGTAATCATCCGCGCCGACCGTCAAACCCAGCACCTTATCCATATCCTCGCTTTTTGCAGTCAGAAAAATAACAGGCACATTGCTGATCTCCCGGATTTTACTAATCGCAGCAATCCCATCCATCTCAGGCATCATAATGTCTAAAAGCACCAGATGTATTTCCTCACGCTCTATCAGCTCCAGCGCTTCTTTTCCATTGTATGCACAAAAGGTAGCATAGCCTTCCGCCTTTAGATAAATTTCCAACGCGGCAACAATATCCTTTTCATCATCGCAAATTAAAATATGATACATTTCTTTCCCCATTTTCTGTGTTAATACACTACATCCGCAATATTTTCCGTAAACAAAAATGATTCATGAATCCAGTACAGTGTATCAGAAGCTCCTGCTTTCTGTTTACAAATCCTATTCTATAAAAACAAATATGAAGTTTCAACGTGGTAAATGTTTAAGATTTGTTTAATTTTTCCTGCTGTTTTAAAAACTCTGACATACATTGCCGCAGCTGCTGAAACTGCTTTTCTGTTACAGGGTTATCGGACCTGAAATTCAGGATTTTACTCAAATAGCCCTGATCCTGTATTATTTTATAGCTTTCCGGATAAATCAGCTCAAATACAAGCGCCGCATGGCCGACAATATGGTCAACGCTGGTTCTTTTTGCGCTCCGAAGCACGGCGTGTTTCTCAAAAAACTGCTTCATAACCTCGTCTGACACCATGGCATGTTTCAGATTTTCTGTGGTGACGTTATAAATTTCCTCAAGCGGAACATCATAATTAACCTTCAAAATATCAATTTTGTCTGCATCTCTTAACAAATGACAAAAGAGCACTGTCTGCGAATCCAGCCCCTCCTCAATCCGATATGCACTATGATTTCGAATCGCAGTCTGAATAAGGGCATACTCCCTGTCATCCGGCGATATCTTTACATAATCCCCCAGTCTGCCGTCATCATATAAAATCTGCACGCCATAATGCGCATGATCGATCGAATCTGCATCAGAAAACGTACCGTAATTCTTAACCTGTTCAAAACGCCCAACATCATGAAGCATCCCCAAAAGCCATGCCAGATCAACATCATCCGCTGAAAGTTTAAGGCTTTTCGCAATGCGCTCGCACAGCGCAGCCACCCGATACGTATGATCAATCTTTAATTTAATTTTGCTGTCTGTCGGATTATAATGACTGGTATATTCCTGAAATGTCTGATAAACATTTTCCCTGTTGATCTGCATAATGAACTTCCTCCGTTTCCCATGCTGCAATTTGCCCTAATTATTGCTTTTTTTATTTACAAAATACTGCAATATAATAAAATGACCTGAATACAAGTGCATTGGCGCACTTTTTATAAAAAGTATAATCCATATTAAAATAGATGTCCACAACAGACAAAAAAAGAACCCCTGTTATGTAATCAACGGGATTCTTTTTTCTTTTCAATAAAAACCTGTTATCTGGACGGCAGCATTTTTGCAATACGCCCCGCGAACTCATTAAAGTTCTGTGTTTGCAAAATAACTCTTCCCGGACCTACCAGTCTGGTCAGGAATAATCCTTCTCCGCCCAAAAAAATATTTTTTATGCCCTTCACTGTTTCAATCTCATAGCTTACTGATTTTTCAAACGCAACTACATTTCCGGTATCCACTTTTAATACCTCGCCCGGCGCCAGATTTCGAATAACCTTATCTCCGTCAATCTCTAAAAATACCATGCCCTGTCCGGAAATGTCCTGTAAAATAAATCCTTCACCACCAAACAAACCGCTTGAAAATTTCTTCGTAAACGTTATGTTTAAATTAACTCCCGGCTCTGCACACAAAAATGCACCTTTCTGGCAAATCAGCCCTCCGGTCTGCCCTACATTAACTGGAAAAACTTCTCCTGCCACCGTAGATGCAAATGCTATTTTGGCTCCGGCAACCCGCGCAGTATATCGCGCCATAAACATGGACTCTCCAGCAAACATGCGGCCAACACCTTTTAAAATCCCGCCGTTTGTACTGGTATCCATATCGATTCCTTCTGACATCCACGCCATACCTCCAGACTGTGTATACATACTTTCGCCCGGCTGATCAAACAAAACCTCTACTGCAGGCATTGTGTCTCCAATAATCTTATATTGCATATTCTCCCTCATTTCTGCACCATCCTGTTATTGCAGATTTGCGCGTGGTGCCCGTCTCAAATCTGCTGCTCTCACATACGTTCATTGTATCATGAACACGCGCTTTCGCGCTCTATCGCTGCTTACGCAGCCGTTCATGATCGCCATTCGCCGCTCGCGATGAATAGGCTCCGCCTGCTCCCGCTCG